>DJPR01000040.1:8017-22807 GCA_002438605.1 Ruminococcus sp. UBA6407 | reverse complement strand
ATACTGTCGTATGGTGAGAAAATTATGTGTAATATGATGTGATTTTGCAGTGTTGCCTACAGAAATTAAACCAGTAACTTATTTGAAAAGG
This sequence comes from Ruminococcus sp. UBA6407, assembly GCA_002438605.1. Taxonomy (GTDB): domain Bacteria; phylum Bacillota; class Clostridia; order Oscillospirales; family Ruminococcaceae; genus Ruminococcus; species Ruminococcus primiciens. The sequence continues at coordinate 22,716 of DJPR01000040.1, read as the reverse complement.
TATGTGTTTGTATGGAAGAATTACCGGGCATAAGAACCAATAATGCGGAAATTAAATCATTTTCGGATTTTTGCTGCTATAACAGGCGAAATCTGCCTGAAAGCAGGAACTTATGCTTTGTACGTTTAATAGGTTATTACAGTTCATTGGCTGAAGATGTTGAAAAAACAGATTACTTCTTGTCCGGCAGAACTGCTGAAAAGCTTTTTTACCTCCGAACAGATAATTTTCCTAAGCTTAATCTGAACAATGATATTGATTTTTACTCAAAATGCTATGAAGCATGGATAAAAAATAATTTTCGTGACCTGCATACAAAATACATATATAATAATTCATCAGTTGACCGTTCAATACAATTGGTGCGGGATATTTTTTTAAAATTTCGCTCAAACGCAACTCAGACTATTGAAAGGAACTTCTGCATAAAGCTGATGTTCTGGCTTGACTGCATCTGCGAAAAGCTCTCATTCAAGTTTGATTCTGAATATAACGCAAAGGTCATATTTGAAAATGTAAGCGGAATACATGAATACCTTTTCTGCTATCTTCTTGCTTTAATTGATTTCGACATTCTGCTCATACAATGTGAAAAGGACATAGATTCTGCGGCAGAACGCCTGCACCTTTCAAGCTCATTTGTAATGGGTGAAAAAAGAGAATTTCACATAAATGCATACGACTGCCGTAAATTTCCGGATAAGACAAGCAGTAACATTGTAAACGGCAGTTCAGAAAACAAAATTAAAATTATTTTACCTGAAAGACCAATGTCAAAAAGGAATAATATTCATAATTTTTCAAACAATAAAGGGCAAGGCTTACGCTGTGAAAAGTCGATAGAGGAATTGGCAAAATCAGCGTCATCTGTTGTCCTTATTGCCATACACAACGAAAAGGGCGAAGTTATCGGCAGCGGTTCGGGCATTATGATTGGAAGAAGCGGATTTATCCTTACAAACAATCATGTTGCCAGAGGCGGAATGTTTTATTCCGTTAAAATTGAAGACGATGACAGAATATATGAAACAGATGAAATCGTAAAATACAATACCATTCAGGACCTTGCTGTAATTAAAATAGAACGTGAGCTTGTTCCGCTTAAATTTTATCATGGAGAAAAGCTTGCAAGAGGTCAGAGGGTTGTTGCAATAGGAAGTCCGCTTGGACTTTTCAATACCGTTTCAGACGGCATTATTTCAGGCTTCAGAACAATTGACTGCGTTGAAATGATACAGTATACAGCCCCAACATCACATGGAAGCTCAGGCGGTGCTTTGCTTAATATGTACGGTGAGGTAATAGGAATAAGCACGGCAGGTATTGACAGCGGACAAAATATCAATCTGGCAGTCAGCTATAAATTCATAAACGACTTTATAAACGGATTTATTTACTAATGCGGGTTTTTACAGAGGTGAAGCGTGTAATGTTTCAGCATAAAAAAATATCGTCCCTTGACGACTATTTTCTTGACCTTTCAAAAAGAGAAAATAACAGCGTATACTTCTACAGAATAGCTGATTACACTGACACTGTAAAGGCTTTTCTTTTAAAATATTATAATTCGGCTCGATTAAACGGCGTTATCATAGAAGGCGGAATACCAAATCCGAATGAAAATAACCTTTCCTATTATTATGAAATGATAGGTGACGCTTACAAAACAGACTGTTCGTTTATAAATGAACAGCTGCGGAAATGGCTGCCCAGAATGACTGATAATCAGCGGAATATAGTCAGCACATCAATATATGATACCCTGATTTCCTTAAAAAATTCGGGCAAAAATGAAAATATGCTAAAAAATGCCTACATTAAATTCATGTGCTGGCTTTACTATAAATTTGAACGCATTGCCAATAAGCTTGGCAATACTGATATTCCTAAAATATTATACGAGGGTATTCCGGGAAAATATGAGCTTTTACTCCTGACTGTACTTTCAAAAGCAGGCTGTGACATTATAATGCTTGAGTACAGCGGTGATGCAGATTACATTAAAAATGACCCGAATTCTGAATTTTCCGATAAATATACAGCAGATAATTCTGTTGGATTTCCTGACGGATTTTCATTAAAAGCTCTGCAAAAGGAAATAGCAAAGCAATATAATGCCGAACGTGCCTTCGGAACAGCTCCAAAGCTTCAAAGTTGCGTAAATTCATGGGCAAAGGGTGAGGGACTCCTTGATGCTCTTACTCCTCTTAATACGAGAGGCAGCAGTGAAACATCATATAATACAATTTTCTACCGCATTAACGGTGCTTATGATAAATGTACTTACATTAATGAGCTTATAAGCTTTAATCTGGAGCTTAAAGCCTCGAAACGCAGATTTCTTTCACTTAATCGTGAAATACCCCTGCCTACTACCGATGAAATAGCTGATATTAACAGAAAGAATTATAACAGTGCGGAAACTGCATTGTCTGATTTGTCGCATAATATTATTTATGCAAATAATAATCAGCTTCAACAGCTTATGCGGTATGAATTTATCAGTGTTCTTTTAAAAGAAGCCGAAGCTGAAAAGCTCTCACTCAACAGACTTATAAATGACGCTGTTTATGTGTTATGCTGGCTGAAACGCTATCAGTCTGCACTTCTTTCAAATTGGTCTGTCGGAGATATAAGCTGTTTTGTAATGCTTGGAGGCTGTAAAAACAATTGTGAGGCAATGTTTGTAAAGCTTATTTCAAAGCTCCCTGTTGACGTAATCATACTTGTTCCCGACCTTAACATGAAATGCTGTTTAACTGACAGCAGATTAAAAGAATTTAACTATGAGGATTCGCTGAGCGTATCAAAATTCCCTGACAGCAATTCAACCGTTTCTGTCGGCACTACAGCTTATCATGCCGAACGTGAGCTTGACACGCTTATGTATCAGGATTCGGGAATGTACAGAAACCGTCAGTATTCCAAAGCAAATACCGTAATACTTAAAACAATGTATGAGGAAATTGCAATTTTATGGGATCAGGAGCTTAAATATCGTCCAAGCTTTTCGACAGAAAATAATGAAGTCACCATACCCGTTATTCTTTCAAAGGTTTCGGGCATTAAGGACAGAAATGTAACTGCTTACTGGCAGTCTGTAAAGGCTCTTATTACGCCTGATACTGTTGTAATGAGGGCAGGCAAATACGGCTCATCCGAGGTAAATCAAATAAAGCAGTTTGCAGTTTCATTCTGGAAGAACGGCAAACTTTTACGCAGTAAAATTAAAGAGTGCAAATATTATAAATATACTGTACTCCGCAATGAAGTGCAGGAATATATATTTGATAAAATAGAAACACTTATTAACCGCAGGCTGATTAAAGGTACCTTTGAAAACGGTACTGAATATACAATAATATCATCATTGCTTAACATAGACCAAAAGCTTATAAGGAAAATCCAGAACTTTGACTTTACAAAGAAAAATCCAAAGCTTATTTATATAAATACAGGCGAAAGCATTATCAGTTTTGAGGAGGCTGTAGTAATTGCCTTTCTCAGTCTTATCGGATTTGATGTTGTATTCTTTATTCCGACAGGCTATCAGAACATAGAAGAATACTACACACAGCAAATTATTGAAGAACATCAGATCGGTGAATACGTTTATGATTTGCAGATTCCTGATTTCTCACATATATCAAATGTTTCACGCCAGCCATGGCATAAAAAATTATTCAGAAGGGGTGTTTAAAATGGGATTGGACTTCTCAAAAGCAAAACCAAAAGCTGAAGAAACACAAACAGACACAGTTGTTATTCCTGAACAGGAGATTGAAGCTGTAACAAGCTACGACATAGTTGCAGACCGTCAGCAGATGAATACAGAACTGGTAAATTCACCTGAAGTTGACGCTATTGTAAGTACGATTGAAATTGATAACCTTGAAAGCATTGTATCTTTCGGCTCAGAGGCGGCTGATGAAATATCAAAAGCTTCCGATGTTGTACTTAACAGCATGAACATGTCACAGCTTGATGAATCAAGCCAGATGCTTGTAACGCTTTCAAAAATCATGGAAAAATTCGATATTGACGAAATCAAGGAAGATCCAAGTCTTTTTGGACGCATCTTCGGCAATATGAAAAAACAGCTTGAGAAAATTCTCGCCAAATATCATACAATGGGTGAGGAGGTTGACAAGGTTTACGTTCAGCTTAAAAAGTATGAGGATGAAATAAAGCAGTCAAACAGAAAACTCGACCAGATGTTTGATGCAAATGTAGAATATTATCATCAGCTTGTAAAGTATATTTTAGCAGGTGAACAGGGCTGCCGAGAGCTTGAAGCATATATTGAAAAAAGAAAGGGAGATATGGCTTCAACAGGTGATAATTCAATTCAGTTTGAAATAACCAATCTCGAACAGGCTCTTATGATGCTTGAACAGAGAACTCAGGATTTAAGAGTTGCGGAAAATGTTGCAATGCAGTCTATTCCTATGATAAAAACAATGGAATTTACAAACATGAATCTTGTAAGAAAAATCAATTCAGCATTTATTGTTACTCTCCCTGTGTTCAAGCAGGCACTTGCTCAGGCAATACTGCTGAAACGTCAGAAGGTTCAGGCTGAAGCAATGGCAGCACTCGACCAGAAAACAAATGAAATGCTGCTGAAAAATGCCGCAAATACGGTTGAAACTTCAAAAATGGCTGCAAGACTTTCTTCCGGCAGCTCAGTTAAGATTGAAACGCTTGAAACTACATGGAGAACCATTGTAAGCGGAATTGACGAAACAAGAAGAATTCAGGACGATGCCCGCAAAAAGAGGGTTGAAGACCAAGCAAGACTTGAGACTATTAAAACAGAATTTAATAAGTCTTATCATATGCCAAATAATAATAAAAATAATTAACAGGAGGAAAGAAAAATGCCAATCAATTTGACAAAAGGACAAAAGGTCGATTTAACAAAGGGAAATCCGGGACTTAAAAACATTATAATAGGTCTTGGCTGGGACGTTAATGCGTTTGATTCAGGTGCAAACTTTGACCTTGATGCTTCTGTATTCATGGTCGGAGAAAACGGAAAATGCCCTACAGATCAGGAGTTCATCTTCTACGGAAACCTCAAGCACAAGTCAGGCTCTGTTGAACATATGGGCGACAACCGTACAGGTGAGGGTGATGGTGATGACGAACAGATAAAGATCGACCTTTCAAAAATCCCTGAAAATATAGCAAGGGTTGCATTCACTGTAACTATTTATGACGCTGAAAACAGAAGACAGAATTTTGGACAGGTTTCAAATGCTTACATCAGAATAGTTGACACTGTTACAAATCAGGAAATAATCAGATATGATTTGGGCGAGGACTTCTCAATTGAAACAGCCGTTGTTGTAGGCGAAATTTACAGAATAAACGGCGAATGGAAGTTCAACGCAATCGGAAGCGGATTCCAGGGCGGACTCGCTGCATTATGCGGTCACTATGGAATAGAAGTTGCATAAGGAGGATATTTATTATGCCAATCAGTTTAAGCAAAGGTCAGAAGGTAAGCCTTTCCAAAAGTGCTCCGGGACTTAAAAAAGTTGTAGTAGGTCTTGGCTGGGATACAAATAAATTTGATACAGGTTCTGCTTTTGACCTCGATGCAGCAGCTTTCCTGCTTACAAGCACAGGCAAGGTTGCAGATTCAAGTGATTTTGTATTTTACGGAAATTTAAAGCACAAGTCAGGAGCAGTTACACATCTTGGCGATAACCGTACAGGTGCAGGCGATGGTGATGATGAGCAGATTAAGGTTGACTTATCACTCATTCCTGCTGAGGTTGAGAAAATTACATTTACAGCCACAATTTTTGAGGCTGACCAAAGACGCCAGAATTTCGGACAGGTAAGCAACGCATTTATTCGTGTTTACAATGAAGAAACAGGCGAAGAGCTCCTCAGATACGATTTGGGCGAGGATTTCTCAATTGAAACATCAGCAGTATTCGGCGAGCTTTATAAACACAACGGCGAATGGAAGTTTAATGCAATCGGAAGCGGATTTCAGGGCGGACTTGCTGCATTATGTGAAAACTTCGGCGTTGAGGTAGAATAAATTTAACGAGAGGACGTGAATCTAAATGTCAGTAAGTTTACAAAAAGGACAAAAGGTAAGTTTATCAAAGGATAATGCAGGACTTTCATCAATTCTTGTCGGACTCGGCTGGGACGAGGCTAAAAAAGCAAGAGGTCTGTTTTCATTCAAGCCGCAGCCTATTGACTGTGACGCTTCTGCAATTCTTCTCAGAAATGGCAAGCTCACAGGAGGTACTCAGGACATAGTTTATTTCGGCAATTTAAGACATAGCTCAGGCGGTGTTATTCATCAGGGCGATAACCTTACAGGTGCAGGTGCAGGCGATGATGAACAGATTATCATTAATCTGCAACAGGTTCCTGAAGATGTGGATAAAATCGTTATGGTAGTAAATATCTATAAGGCTTATGAAAGAAAACAGCATTTCGGAATGATTCAGAATGCTTTTATCAGACTTGTGGATAAGGCTACAAATAACGAAATGTGCAGATATAATCTTACAGACGATTACTCAGGACAGACAGCCTTGATATTTGGCGAAGTATACAGACATAATGGTGAATGGAAGTTCAGTGCTATCGGTCAGGGTACAAAAGACCCCGGACTTGCAGAACTTGCAAGAAGATTTGCATAATAAGCTTATATAGTAAGAACAAGCTCTGTAGCAATGCAATAAAACAACGCAGCATAAGCTGGCAAAAGCAAACCGCATAGTACAAGGCGGATGACAAAAGCATACTGTCGTATGGTGAGGAGGACAACGCAGTAATATGCGGTTTGAATTGTCAGATTAGCTGCAGTATTTTGTTGTATTGCTATAAGCTGTTGTATAAAAAGGAAATCTTGAAGCATACCGTTTCAGGCTTTGCCTTTACTTTTGGAGGATAATTTAAAAATGGAATTTAAAGGACTAAATGACAAAGAAGTAGAAGCTTCCCGAGAAAAATACGGCTCGAATACAATTCCTGATTCTGAGCCTACTACGTTCTGGAAAGAATTCAAAGAAACATTCGGCGACCCAATGATTAAAATTCTTCTTGCAATTGCTGCTTTGATGATTGTAATGTTTTTCTTCGGTTACGCTGAGATTTATGAGCCGTTGGGAACTATTGTTGCAGTTCTTATCGTTGCAGTCGTTTCAGCAAAAACAGGAGTTGCAAGTGACACAAAATACAGAGAGCTGAAAGACAGCACAAAAAAAGATACCTGCAAGGTTAAGCGTAACAACCTCATTTCCGTTATTGAAGTTGACGATGTAGTTGTGGGAGATAAAATCATTCTCCAATCAGGAGATAAAATTCCTGCTGACGGTGTTCTTGTATCGGGCAAGCTCAGCGTTGACAACTCCGTACTTAACGGTGAAGCAGAGGAATGTAAGAAAACAGCCGCTGAAAGCGACTTTGACCTTCCTGCTGATATTACAGGTGATACATTTGTTGATAAACATTCATTGTTCCGAGGTGCTGTAGTTTTTGACGGCGAGGGTACTATGGACGTAAGACGTGTAGGCCTTAAAACAATGATGGGTAAAATGGCAGAGGAAATGCAGGAGGAAGACCCCGATTCGCCTCTTAAAGTAAAGCTTGCAAAGCTTGCAAAGCAGATTTCCACATTCGGATATATCGGTGCAATAGTTATTGCTGTTTTGTACATTATTTACTTCATTTTCTTCCAGACAGACGGCGGTGCGTCAGCATTTTTCTCATTGCCTGTAAGTGAGATAATCCAGAAATTCGTTGAAGCAATTTCTCTTGCAGTTGTTATTATCGTCTGTGCTGTCCCTGAGGGACTTCCGCTTATGATTTCTCTTGTTCTTATGCAGAACACAAGCAAAATGCTTGACCATAACGTTCTTGTAAGAAAAGCAGAGGGTATTGAAACAGCAGGTTCACTTAATATTCTTTTCAGTGATAAGACAGGTACTATTACAAAGGGTTCTCTTGAGGTTGTTGAATTTTTCACTGCTGACGGAAACACCTACTCAATGGACGAGCTTAAAAAGCATACGGAAGTTAAAACTCTTGTTGATATTGCTATAGGCAAAAACACTCAGTCAATGTTTGACTCCGAGCATAGAGTAATCGGCGGAAATGCAACGGATCAGGCTCTTACCAAGTTTATCGGCGAGGAAACCTTCAGACTCCTTGAGGACAACAAGGAATACGAAATTTCTGCAATCCAGGGCTTTAACTCAACAAACAAATTCAGTCAGGTACGCATCGACAAGGTTGGCAAGACATTCTACAAGGGTGCACCTGAAAGACTTCTTGACAAAGCCAAATACTATATGGACATCGAGGGCAACGTAAAGCCTATTGATATGGACGTTCTTAACAAGAAAATTCTTAGTCTGGCACAAAAGGCTATGCGTATTCTTGCTTTCGGATATTCAGAAGCACCTCTTACAGAAAACTCAATCAATGACGACGTTGTAATTACTGCACTCGTAGGTATAAGAGATGACGTAAGAACAGAAGCCAAGGAAGCTATCAAGCTTGTTAGGGAGGCTGGAATTCAGGTAGTTATGATTACAGGTGACCGCCTTGAAACTGCCGTAGCAATCGCAAAGGACACAGGCTTGCTTGTAAACGACAAGGACATTGCAATTTCATCTGCACAGCTCAACAGCATGACAGATGATGAGGTCAAGAAAATTATTCCTGATATAAGAGTAATTGCAAGAGCATTGCCGACAGATAAGTCAAGAATGGTACGTCTTTGTCAGGAAATGAACCTCGTTGTAGGTATGACAGGTGACGGTGTTAATGACTCCCCTGCTCTTAAACGTGCTGACGTTGGCTTTGCTATGGGAAGCGGTACTGAGGCTGCCAAGGAAGCAGGTAAAATCGTTGTTCTTGACGATAACTTCAAGTCTATCAAGGACGCTATATGGTACGGAAGAACAATCTACCACAACATTTTGAAATTCTGTGTATTCCAGCTTGTAATCAACGTTGCAGCCGTAGTTGTAAGTGCAATTGCTCCATTCTTCGGAGTTGAAGAACCGTTAAAGGTTACACATCTGCTTTTCGTAAATCTCGTTATGGACGGCTTGGGTGCAATCATGCTTGGAAATGAGCCTGCACAGCCTAAATATATGAAGGAAAAGCCAAGAAGACGAGATGAAAGCATTATAAGCAAAAAAATGGGTATACAAATTCTTATAATGGGTGCATGGCTTATCGTTATGAGCTTCATTTACTTCCTTGTTCCATTCTTCAGAAACCTCTTTGAAACAGATGCACAATTCTATACCGGATATTTTGTACTGTTTATTGTAAGTGCATTGTTTAACGGCTTTAATGTTCGTGATGACGGATTCGGTATCTTCAAGGGACTTAATGAAAATAAAGGTTTCTTAAAGGTATTCTTTACTATTATCATTGTTCAGGCACTTATCGTTAATGCAGGACGTGTTCCGCTTAAAATATTTGAATTTATCGGAGAAATGTTCAGCTGTGAGCCATTTGGCATTAAAGGCTGGATAGCAGTTGTAATCATGGCTGTAACCATGATTCCGATAGACCTTATCAGAAAGGCATTGACAAACAGCAAAAAAGCATAACAAACGCAAAGCGGTATGATTTAATGTCATACCGCTTTAAAAATGGCTTTTCAAGGAGTTTGATAATTTTGCAATTTGTCAAAATCGGGTTTCCAAAGGGATTATATCCTTTTGAAAATCCGGCTTTGATTAGGTTAATTTTTGATAAATAAAAACGCCTTATACTTTATTCTTTATCTTTCAGAAAAGTAAGGACACTTTCCTGTACTATTCATTGCATAATACCCAAGTATCTGTGATGCATCAATTGAATCTATTACTCCGTCCTGATTTACATCACAAGCCTGTTTTTCCTGTAAACTGAGACTAATCCCGTTTCCCGTCTGCATTTGTGCATAACACGTTAATGCAATTGAAGCGTCTACAGCATCTACAGTTCCGTTTCCGTCAGCATCTCCTATACTGTAAGCTGAACCGTCATTATATGCAGGTGTATACTCTCCGCTGTAAGACGGCCCGCCAACCAAAATCTGTACCCAATAGCAACGTCCGTCAGACGCTTTATAAAATCCTGCACCAATATGAGTTGCATTGCTGTTCAATATATTATTTCTGTGACCCTCTGAATTCAACCACTGATTAAATACTTTATCAGGTGATGAATGATAGTTGTAAGCAATGTTCTCCCCTGCCCAATAATAGCTTACATCATTTAAAACAGTAAAACAATCCGAACCATTCGGACGAGTATGGTCAAACTTCTGCACCAGCTCTTTAGCTCTGATATTCGCCAACTGACATAGCTTGGGATATAATTTTAATTCCTGAAGTCCGTTTGCTCTGCGTTTTTCATTGGCAAGCCGTAACATTCTTTCACTTTCACCCTGATTTTCATAAGCATAGGCAGAAAGTTCATAATCAGTCATAAAATAATCAATGCCGCCGCAGAAAATTCCCGAAAATAAAATCAAGCCTGATACAGCTATAGAAATCAGCTTATTTCTTGTCATATCACACTCTCCGAATTACAAGTCGTCCGGACTCAAAGGCAAAGTATCACACTTGCGATTTATATAACGCACAAGTATTACTGCGTCAGATACACTGACAACGCCGTCCGCAAGACAATCAGCACTCTTCATTTGCAAATCATTAAAGATTATTTTATTATTAAAATAATTTGTCAAGGTGACATAATCAAACATATCCACTTCACTGTCACCGTTTATATCTCCGACACACTCGGGAATAACATAATATCGCTGAGGATAATATTCTCCATCAAACTTTTTACTCGACTTTATAAATATTTGCGACCAATACCAACCGTAAGTTGAGTCCTCATCATAATAAACACCAACTCCGATATGCGTATAATCAGGATTCATTATATTTTTTTTATGGCCTTCAGAATTCATCCATTGATGCATGGTGTCATCTGCCGTAGGCATTCCTGCGGCTATATTTTCCGCACAAGAAAAGGTGATGACCTTATTTTCAGTTAAAACACTGGCAAACAGGTCGCCATTCGGGCGATAATGGCTGAATTCATCTTTTATTTCAGCAGCTCTTACTGCTGACGCATCATTTAATATGGGGACAGCCTTTAACGGAGTTAAACCCTCTTCCATTCTTTGTTCATTGACTATAACAACAACTTCATCTGCCAATGCCTGATAAGCTGTTTCCTGGTCAACAGCTGCGGCATTATTTGCAGTGGGTATAACAGAAAAGAACATAACAACAGCCAATAGTAAAGATAATTTTGATTTTCGTTTCACGTCACTCACTCCTATCATATATAAACATATTTGAGTTTTAGTGCAGCACCGTACAATTTGTGTGCAGTGCTGTTTTTTTAGAACTTATCCCCGTATATACTATGAGAATAAGCCCTAAACGTTCCATCCAATTCCATTCACCCTGTGCAAATTACAGCAATGCAGTAAAATAATGTGACTTAAGATGACAAAAGCAAACCGCATAGTACAACGCAGTAGTAAACGGTTTGAATTGTCAGATTAGTTACAGTATTTTTTGTATTGCTATAAGCCTGTCCGCAGCATATATTTATCATAAGACAAGCCTTTAAGCGGCAATATTAATACCATAAAATATAGAGCTGTGTACTTTTTCTTTTTTTATTGCAAAATCAATTCAGTATCTTACTTTACGGTTCACAGATAACGATACATATTATTAACGGCAATATGAAGCATTATCTATTGTGTAATATTGCATCAGAAATCTTATTGTTCTATGATTTCTTCAAGCATTACCATACAAAAAACTCCTCAAATTTTTCTGCATGGTGTTGACTTAACACTTTTCACACAAAGTCCCTTTAAATTATAATAGCATATTTTTTATATTATTTATACAAAAAAAAGAAACTTTGTAGATTATGACGATTTTTTTCTACAAATTAACCAAATGTAAATAATAATATAGCAACAATTTAATAACATTTTGTTCATAAAAATAAAAAAGCGGCATATATGCCGCTTTTTTCATATATTCAATTACTTCAATTCAACTCTGCGAATTTTTCCGCTTATTGTCTTTGGCAGGTCGTCCCTGAACTCAACTATTCTTGGATACTTATATGGTGCAGTATGCTTCTTTACATACTGCTGGATTTCCTTTTTAAGCTCATCTGTTCCGACAGTTCCCTTTGTAAGTACAACTGTTGCCTTTACAACCTGACCTCTGATTTCATCAGGTGCAGCAGTAACCGCACATTCAAGAACATAAGGAAGCTCCATTATAACGCTTTCTATTTCAAACGGCCCGATACGGTAGCCTGATGACTTAATAAGGTCATCAACACGTCCTACATACCAGAAGTAGCCGTCCTCATCACGCCAAGCAGTATCGCCTGTATGATAAATGCCGTCATGCCATGCAGCCCTGGTCTTTTCATCGTCCTTATAGTAACCCATGAACAGTCCGCATGGAATACCCTTTTTGGTACGAACAACAATTTCTCCCGTTTCACCGTCCTTGCAGGAGTTGCCCTCTGAATCAACAAGGTCAATGTCAAAAAGTATGCTTGGCTTACCCATTGAACCCGGCTTTGCTGACATTCCTACAAAGTTGCCGATTGCAAGTGTGGTTTCGGTCTGACCAAATCCCTCCATGAGCTTAATGCCTGTAGCCTTTAGGAATTGATTATAAACCTCAGGGTTAAGTGCTTCACCTGCAACAGTTGCATATTTAAGTGAACTGAGGTCATATTTTGATAAATCCTCTTTTATGAAGAAACGATACATTGTCGGCGGAGCACAGAATGTTGTGATATTATACTGCTTGAACATAGGAAGTATTTTATGAGCATCAAATCTGTCAAAATCATATACAAATACAGCAGTTTCACTCATCCACTGACCGTAAAGCTTGCCCCAGAGAGCCTTGCCCCAGCCTGTATCGGAAATTGTGAAATGAATACCGTTCGGGTCAACATTATGCCAGTAACGAGCTGTAAGGAAATGTCCGAGAGGATATTTGTGGTTGTGTGCCGCAATTTTCGGATAGCCTGTTGTTCCTGATGTAAAGAACATCAGCATTCTGTCTGAACCAAACGCACCTTCCTCAGCAGACGGACGTGGAAATTCATCGCTGAACTTTTCAAATTCTTCATTAAAGCAGTACCAGCCGTCACGCTTGCCGTTTACTATGATTTTGGTAATCGGATAATCACAAGTATTTGCCGCAAGGTCTACCTGATGAGCTACGTCACCGTCAGCAGTACAAACAATTGCAGAAACCTCAGCAGCGTCAAATCTGTATTTAAAGTCATGCTCAACAAGCTGATTTGTTGCAGGAATAACAACTGCACCAAGCTTATGAAGTGCAAGAATTGAGAACCAGAACTGATAGTGACGCTTGAGAACGAGCATTACTCTGTCACCTTTTTTAATGCCTAATGAACGGAAATAATTTGCAGTCATATTGGAATATTTTTTGATTTCCGCAAAATTAAATCTTCTCTCCTCCATGTCATTTGAAACATAGATAAGAGCTGTTTTTTCAGGACACTTTTCTGCAAGTCCGTCAACAATATCAAATGCAAAGTTAAAGTTTTCTTCATTAAAGAACTGAATTGAGTCCAAAGCACCGTCCTTATTTTTTGTGACCTTAACAAACTTATCTGAAATAGGGTCGGAAATATTGGCAAGCTCGAAATTAGTTTGTCCCGGCAGTGAAATATATTCAGAGTGGTGATGCTGCTGTACATTTTCACCTATTACAATAGCATAGATAACACAATCCCTGCCGTCACCTGCCCAGACATCGTGAGGAGTTGTACTGTCGTAGTAAATAACATCGCCCTCATGGAGAACCTCAACATTGTCACCGATTTTTGCATAAAGTGTACCGCTTACAACAATATCAAATTCCTGTCCTTTATGTCTGCTTGGCTTTGGCTCTCTTGTTTCAACGTCAACATAAGGAATTGTCACAAGGAACGGTTCTGCCATTTTCTTCTTGAACATAGGGGCAAGACGGCTGTAAACAAGTCCTTTTTTTCTTGCAATGGGAGTTCCCTCGCCCTTTCTTGTAACCGTATATGATTCAAGGCTCGGACTTTGTCCCTCCATAAGATCTGTCATTTCAACATTGCAGAGATTAGCCACCTTATATATAAATGTAAAGCTGAAATCTCTTTCACCGCTTTCGTATGAGAGATATTCTTCAACTGAAACGTCAATTTTTTCTGCCATTTCTTCAGGAGTAAAACCTACTGATTCACGAACGGCTCTAATTCGTTCAGCGACCTCTCTTATTTTATTTTCAGGGTCTGCATTCATTTTGCTCATAGCAAGCTACTCCTTTCTTAAAATTTCATAAACTATGATGTAATAAAATAGACCAAAAATTTTGGTGCTGCCTGAAGGCAGACTTTTCGCCGCAGCAGCACTTATATATTATTATATCATTCGGCTTATCTTTTGTCAATAAAAAGGTTTTTGTATTTTCACGCTGGAAAATTGTGCGGTGTTGCCTTGACTTTTAAGAGTTTATATGGTAAAATTATCAACGTAATCACAGAGATTGTTTTGATGAAATAATTTCAGGACTTGCTAAATAAATATAATTCGAGAAAAAATGGGTTTCCAAAGGGTTTGCTAACCCTTTGGTCAGGTCAAGGGC
>DJPR01000040.1:0-7997 GCA_002438605.1 Ruminococcus sp. UBA6407 | reverse complement strand
AAGGGCTGAAAGCCCTTGCAGGGTGTGGGGCAGAGTCCCACAATGCCTTTAAGCGCTCCGCAAAGGGTGAATTAAAAACAGTCGTGCAGACTGTTTTTAAGAGGGAACGCCCTGCAAGAGAGGGCGTTCCCTTGTTTCACCGAATTTTATTTTCATAAACTGAATATTATTTCCTGTCAAACAATTTCCGATATTTCATGTTTACGGAGGATTTTATTATGGCATTTTGTAAGTATTGCGGTAAAGAGTTACCCGAAAGCGGCATTTGTGACTGTGCAGAAGCTCAGCAGGCTGCAACAACAACCGAAACTGCTGACGCAAATCAAACGTCAGACACTGAACAGGCATCAACAGAAGTTGCTGTAGCAGAAAACAAAAACAGCAACAAATCTTTAATAATTATTGCTGTTGCTGTAATTGTCGGACTCATCCTGCTCTCATCTATTCTTTCTTCACTATTCGGCGGATATAAAAAGCCTGTTGAAAATTATTTCAGCGGATTGCAAAAAAGCAGTTCAAGCAAGTTCCTGAAGGCTTTCCCTGAAGATAAGGCTGATGACTTCAAGGATATGATTGAAGACGATTATGATGACGATTTTGACGATTTCTTTGATGACTTGATTGAGGACTTTGAGGACGATTACGGCAGAAAAATAAAGTTTAAAATCGACTTTGAAGATAAAGACGAAATGAAAAACCGTGATATTAAAGCATTTGAAGAACTTTATGATGTTGAAATTTCAAAGGCTTATGAAGTTGAATTTACACTTACAGTCAAAGGCAAAAAGGATAAGGACGACCTCGATTATATCGCTTATGTTGGCAAAGTAAAGGGGGAAGGCTGGAAGCTCCTTACAACACCTTATGAAGATTAAAACAGGTTCTGATAAATGCATGAAAAATCACCGAACAAGGCTCAGCTTGTTCGGTGATTTTTATATATCTCAATTATTCTGCTATGCATAATTATCTGCCTGTAGCTGTTGTCTTTTCGTTATTATTATCGCCTGTAACACCGTCAATAATATCCTCAGCAGCATCACCTGCTCCGTTAATTATGTCTTCTCCTGCATCTTCAACTCCGCCGATAATTCCATCTCCGTTTTCATCAACCATTTCGCTGTCCTTTTCTGACTTGTTATCCTTTTTAGATGTTTCTGTTTTCTTTTCCGTTGAAGCTTCGGTTGAATTTTCTGTTTCCTTTTCTGTTGCAGCCTCGCTTGAGGAAGCTGATGATTCTGTTCCGTTCATTGAGTCTGCATTTGAATCGCCGTTATTTCCGCAGCTTGTCATCATACAGCAAAGCATAAGTGCAGCCGCATTAAATGCAATAAGCTTTTTCATATATCAAAATTCCTTTCTGATTGCGGACTGTTTTCCACAATGTAAATTTATTATTTACAGGTTTTACTCATTTATCCACATTTGTTTTCAACTTTTAAAAATGTAAAAATCTGCTTAAAAGCTTTAATTTTCCACATATTCCACAGACTTTTCAACAAAAGATTAACGATGTTTCAACTTCACTTTCCACAGTTTGTTGAAAGTTTTTCAACCCAATTCCACCGTAACACTATGGACTGCTGTTTCATAATATATAACAGGTACAAAACAAATTTACGGCAATACCGCATAAAGATTGTGTGTCAGAAACGCAGATACTTTTTGTCAGATTACATAGAACTTTTGAAATCATACTGTCGTATGGTGAGAAAATTAGGTGTAATATGACATGCTTTGTGCGGTGTTGCCTTACAAATCAATTATGCGATTGGAGAAGTTAATATGTGCAATAAACGAAAGCTGCTCATTATCGGAGGCGATTTAAGGCAAATATACTGCGGACGCCGTCTTGCTAAGCAGTATGATGTATATATTATGGGTTTTGATGATGAACTTCTGCCTGTTTCAGATATAAAAAAAGCTGATTGTACTATGAAATCATTTTTTGATTACATAGTTCTGCCTGTTCCCGCACTGCAAAGCGGTGAAATTATAAGCACGCCGTTCAGCAAGGAGAAATTTACCCTATCGGACATAAAAAAGCTTTCTAAGCCTAACGGAGTCATTTTCGGCGGAAAGCTGGACGAAAAAGTCCTTTCATATTTAAAAGGCAATCCTATTGCAGATTACATGGAGCGTGAGGAACTCAACATACTTAATGCTGTTCCCACAGCAGAGGGTGCAGTCCAGATTGCCATGGAGGAACTGCCTGCAACAATAAACAGTCAAAAGGTATTAGTAGCAGGCTACGGACGTATCGGAAAGGCTCTTGTGAATATACTTAAAGGGCTTGGAGCTGATATTACCGTCGGCGTACACAGTTCAGAAAGTGAAAGCTGGGCAAAGCTTGCAGGACTTAAAACATGCAGTACCAAAAATATTGAGGGTGATTATGGTCTGATTTTTAATACAGTCCCAAAATTAATTTTCACTAAGGACGTTTTTGACAAACTTAATCCCGATGTGCTTATAATCGACCTTGCCTCCAAACCCGGCGGCGTAGACTTTGATACAGCGGCTCAGCTTGGTATAAAGGTTGTCTGGGCATTGGGTCTTCCGGGAAAAATTGCTCCTATTACTTCGGGAGAAATTATTGCAGATACAATAAGCGGAATAATTCAGGAAAGGAGTGAAGCTGATGTCAAAGCTTAAAGGAATTAAGATAGGGTATGCTCTCACAGGTTCATTCTGTACGTTTGAAAAGTCATTCAAGCAGGCTATGATACTCAGGGATATGGGTGCAGAGCTTATTCCGATAATGTCTGAAAATGCGTCCTCAATATCAACAAGGTTCGGAACTTCTGAAAACAATATTCAGACAATTGAAAATATATGCGGAAGACCGGCTATACTTACGATTGACAAAGCTGAACCAATTGGCCCTAAAGATTTAACCGACCTCTTAATTGTAGCTCCATGTACATCAAATACAGCAAATAAGCTCGCCATGAGCATTACTGATACAACAGTTACAATGGCTGTAAAGTCACATTTAAGAAAAGGAAAGCCTGTTTTGCTTGCTATTGCGTCAAATGATTCGTTAATGGGTTCGGCAAAAGGACTCGGTATGCTTTTCAACAGCAAGAATTATTATTTTGTGCCGATGCAGCAGGATAATGTAATGGAAAAACCTGCATCTCTTGTTGCAGACTTCTCTATGCTGCCCAAAGCGGCAGAGGCTGCACTTGACGGAATACAGCTAAGACCTATTATTAATCATGAGATTTCCTGAAAAGCACAAATTCTGTACGGAAGAAAAATAAAACAGGCGGTCATTGCAGACCGCCTGTTTTATTTTATGCATTAGGAAAAAGATTATTAAACTCAACTGTTTCAGCAGTACCATTTTTACCGCCGTCAATTAAATCATTGCTTGTTGTAATAATATCTTCTGTTTCAAATTTAATTATTTCAGTAATCGGAACTTCATATTTAGCTTTCATTTTACTGATCCTCCTTTGTATTCTTTGGCTTGTCTATATCAAGCTTAATATTGTTAGGTTTTGTCTTTTGTCTTGCATTAAAGTCATCAAGACCATCTTTTCCGACATTTGCAATGTGCAGAGCAACAATATAGCTGCCTCCAAAATTCTCCGCTTTGTATGTAACACCGTCTATGTCTATCGACTGGTAAGCCTTGGTCATATATTTATATGCATTTTTACCTTTGCATTCAATAGCAAATCCTACACTGCTGTAATCAAGTGAATCAATAGCATAAATCAAATATACATCTGTCTGATTTTCGTTCACAAGCATTGTTACTCCGCTTTCAAGCATTTTAGATGTATATCCATTATCTGATTCTTTCGTATATTTTCCCAAACTTACAAACTCATTCCCATGTGCTAAGGCATAATCCTGTGCTGTTGAATCATCATAACCATAAATTACAGTACTGTTCGGTATTGTAATAGCTGAATCGTAAATTTCACATTCAGGATTTTCTATTGTTATTGATGCTAATTCTGTACAGTAATAAAATGCAGCTTCACCAATGCTTGTAACACCTTCCGGTATTGTTATTGATGTTAACCCTGTACAGTAATGAAATGCAGAATTACCAATACTTGTAACACTTTCCGGGATTTCTATCGATGTTAATCCATTACAGCTGCTAAATGCATATTCTCCAATGCTTGTAACACTTTCTGGGATTGTTATTGATGTTAATCCCTTACAGTAACTAAATGTCCTATATCCAATAGTTGTAACACTTTCCGGGATTGTTATTGATGTTAATTCTGTACAGCCGCCAAATGCCTCTTCACCAATGCTTGTAACACTTTCCGGGATTGTTATTGATGCTAATGTCCAACAGTCACTAAATGCACCTGCACCAATGCTTGTAACACTTTCCGGGATTGTTATTGATGTTAATCTTGTACAGTTACTAAATGCAGAATTACCAATGTTTGCAACACTTTCCGGAATTTCTATTGATGTTAATCCTGTACAGTAATAAAATGCCTTATCTTCAATAGTTGTAACACTTTCTGGAATTGTTATTGATGCTAATTCTGTACAGTAATGAAATGCACCTCTCCCAATACTTGTAACACTTTCCGGGATTGTTATTGATGTTAATCCTGTACAGTAATAAAATACAGAGTCACCAATGCTGGTAACACCCTCTGGGATTGTTATTGATGTTAATTTCGGGCAGTTGCAAAATGCATAATCTCCAATGCTCTTAACACTATTTGGTATTGTTATTGATGTTAATCCTGCACAGTTATAAAATGCATCTTCACCAATGCTTGTAACAGGCAGTCCATCAATGCTTGCAGGGATTTCCACATCTGTTTCAGAACCTGAATATCCTGTTATTGTGACACAATCATCATTAACAGTATAACTAAATGCACTTTCAACTGTTTTAGTTGTCGCAACAGGCTTTGTAGTTGTTACATTAGTCGAAGAAACAGTTGTTGCTTGTGTTGAAGAAGTTGTTGTGGTCACTGCCGGAACGGTTGTAGTTGTTGCATTCGGGATTTCACCAAGACTTGCAACGTACAAGCTGTCATCACCTGCAAAAATTTTTTTACTTGTTTCAGAGCCTGAATTTTTGGGTATGACGGTATAATCCTCAATATGACTAACGGAATTGTTGTTTTCCAAAACCGAATCAGCAGCATTAACAGTAATAACATTATGCTGTTGTACAGAAAGTATTGAACTATATGATATACATAAAGCCATAACTCCTGATAAAACTCTTTTTACTTTCATTTTTTTACCCTCCTTATATTTTAGCTACTTAAACATCTGTATTGTTTATGTTTCCATTTTACTTTATTTTTCTAAAAAAATCAAGATTTTTTTAGAAATATAGTACATTTCTTACCAATTGCACAAATTTAAAATTATTTTTTCTATGCATTTGAAAATTTTAACAGACAAGCATGATTTCGGCAATATCCTTTTCGCATTTCTTGAAATTTCAAAAAAAAAACTGTATAATAAAATAGATAAAAAGAATTTCTGAAAACAGAATGGAGAAAATTTATGTCACTGATATATTGTGTGGAAGACGATACAGGTATTCAGGAACTTATTTCATGTGCCTTAAAGTCGGGAGGATACGAAGTAAGAGGATTTGAAAACAGCCGAAACCTTTTAAACAGTCTGAAAACTGAAATCCCCTCACTAATTCTTCTTGACGTCATGCTGCCGGGGCAGGACGGCTTTCAGATATTAAGCGACCTGAAAAGGAATCCTGCACTTTGTGAAATCCCGGTAATAATGCTTACCGCAAAATCGGGAGAGCTCGACAAGGTAAAAGGACTTGAACTTGGTGCTGATGACTATATTACAAAACCGTTCGGCATTATGGAACTGCTTTCAAGAATCAAGGCAGTCCTGAGGAGAACAGGCACAGCCGTTTCTACCTCACAGCTTATAACAATAGACAAGCTTGTTATTGACCTTCAGAAACGAAATGTATTTTATGACGGCAAAGAGGCTGTTCTCACCTATAAGGAGTTTGAAGTGCTTTCCTATCTCGGCAGACACAGAGGAACAGCAGTTTCAAGAGAAAAGCTCATGCTTAACGTGTGGGGCTTTGACTATGAGGGAGAAAGCCGTACCGTTGACGCTCACATCAAAACACTCCGCCAGAAGCTTGAGGCTGTCGGCTGTATGGACATTGTGACAACAGTAAGAGGCTTCGGCTATAAGATAATATAGGAATCTGCCATGAGAAAACATATTTTAAAATTTATTCTGAGCATTGTCCTTATTTCTCTTATTATTTTTGGCGGACTCGAAACATGGTTCAATTATCAAAGATACTGCAAAATGGCTGAACAGGAGCTGCAATGTGCCGCAGATATTTTGTCTGACTCGGATAAATCACCCGATGAGATTTTTCAGCAGCTTAAAAAAAGTCTGAATTATAATGTAAGACTTACCTGCATTGACTTTGACGGTTCTGTTTTTTATGACAGTGAAACAAAAGCAAATAAGCTCCAAAACCATTCACAGCGAAAGGAATTTAAAGAGGCTCTTAAAAACGGCAGCGGTGAAACCTCCCGAAACTCTGAAACGATAGGTAAATTTACATATTATTATGCAGTTAAAACAGAAAACGGAGTTTACCGTTTCAGCAGAGAGATAAATACAATGTTTACCGACTTTGCAAAAACCTGCTCCCACCTTATTGTAATGCTTGCAGTAATCAGCTTTGTATCATATTTATTGTCGGCATGGTTTTCAAAAAAGCTGGTTGAACCTCTTAATAACATCAGCTTTTCCGATAAGGACGGCAAGGTTTCAGCTAAATACGAGGAGCTTGTACCGATTGCCGATACAATTTCAGGACTTAACCGCAAACTTGATAAATATATGGGCAGACTTAAAATAGAAAGCGAAAAAATTGCTCTTATTTTTGAAAATATGGTTGAGGGACTTGTTATTCTTGATTCGGACGGCAATATAATGAGCATAAATAAAAGTGCCGCCGCAATGATGTCTGTCGATATTGAGAATGCGGACAAGCTTCACATTTCAGAGCTTATACATGACCCAAATCTGCTTGACGCCGTATCCTTGAAAGATGATGACAGAGTTCAGGCTTTAGCTGAAATAGGAAATAAAAATGTATGTGCATACATTAATAAAGTAGAAATAGCATCATCAGTATGCATAATTATGATTTTAGCGGATATAACAGGAAAAAAGAATGCAGAGGAGCTGAGGAGAGAATTTTCCGCAAATGTATCTCACGAGCTTAAAACTCCTCTTACAACTATTAAGGGATTTGGTGAGCTTTTCGGCAGCGGCATGATTACCGAGCCTGAGGACATAAAAAAATACGGTTCACGAATAGAAAGAGAAAGTCAACGGCTTCTGTTTCTGATAAATGATATTATAAGATTATCCGAGCTTGAGGAAACAAATGAAATAGTTACAAGCAATATCAACCTCATGGCTTCAGCAAGGGAAACAGCAGAACTTCTCGCCCAGAAGGCTGAAAAAGCTGAAGTTTCAATAATTTTCAGCGGTGATGATACTCTTTGCTGCAACTGTAATGAAAGCTATATCAGAGAGCTTTTCACAAATCTGATTGATAACTCCATTAAATATAACAAAGCAGGCGGATATGTTAAAATAAACATCTCCAAATCAGATAACAAAGCAGTCATATTGGTAAAGGACAATGGTATAGGCATTCCTGAAAAGGACAAGGATCGTATTTTTGAGCGTTTCTATCGTGTTGACAAAAGCCATTCACGTCAGACGGGCGGTACAGGTCTTGGACTATCCATTGTAAAGCACATTGTTTCATATCACAATGGCACTGTAACTCTTGAAAGTGAGCTTGGCAAAGGCACTGAAATAAAAATTTACCTGCCGTTGAACTTATTTGACGAAAAAGGACAAATCAATGCTTTATAATCAGGTTACTTAAATCAAGGGAAAGCTGAGTAACATTCATTATACTGATAATGGGTTTCCAAAGGGTTTGCTAACCCTTTGGTCAGGTCAAGGGC
>DJPR01000023.1 GCA_002438605.1 Ruminococcus sp. UBA6407 | reverse complement strand
GAGAGAGCGTTCCCTTATTCTATCCTTTTTAAATAATTAACTGCTAAACGCAATATATCTGAACATTAAAGGGGCAGCCTTCACTTGTAAGGCCTGCCCCTCTTTAGAAACAGTTGAAACTGTTTCTAAATTCACCCTGTGCGAAACGCTTAAAGGCTTTATGCAGGTCTTCGCCCCGCACCCCACCAGAGGCTCTGCCTCTGGACTCCGCCAAAGGGTTATCAACCCTTTGGAAACCCTGTTTTTCCTATTTTATATAATATCTCTACTTGTTCTTTTTAATAATCGACTTGCTGCAAAAATATGTAATGAGAAAATATCCGCCGTAAATAAACAGAATGATTAATCCTGTAAATATAACAGACTTTGTAAGATTTTGCGTGCCGAACATCTCAATAATATACAACGCAAATTTCATGCCGAAAATTGAATGAATTATCGCAACCAGCAGCGGCATGAAAAAGAATATGCCTGTCTGACGAAACAGTGACTTTGAAATGTCACTTTCATCTGCTCCTATTTTACGCAGCATCTCATATCTCGGAATACTGTCCACACTGTCTGAAAGCTCCTTTAATGCGAGAATTGCCGCACAGGTAATAAGGAAAACCAATCCGATGTATAAGCCGAGAAATGTTACAATAGCTCCTAAACCAATGCTTGCAGCTGCAATGTGCGCTTTAGTATTAATATTGTAAAGCATATTACAGTCTGCATCTTCATTATACGGATAAGACTTAGAAAACTTTTCACTAAATTCATCACTCAGTTTATCATCAATTTTCTCTTTTTCTTCGTCTGATTTTACCTTGTAATTGCCTATAATTCTGAATGAACTTGTACAGCTTTTATCAATTACGCTGTCCGCTACAACAAAAATACCTGTATTTTCATAATTGCTTGATATGTCAATAAATCCGTCTGCACACTCAGAATATTTTGGAGTCAGTTCATGCCCGAAAACATTTATCTTTTTATTTGTCGAAAGAATCTTATTTCTTATTTTTGTCATCTGACTATAATTGCATAAAATTATATATTCATTTTCATTCAATGAAAGCTGTTTTTTGCCGTAAAGCTTCATAAGTGCATTATAATCGCTCAAGCTTATGATATCTTCATTATACGATGCTTCTATTATTTCATCAGCATATTCCCCTGCAAAATCACCTATGGTAAAGTCCTCATCATGATATTTATTTACATTAACATATTCATCGAAATAAGAAGAAACATCAAAATCCATGTCACTGCAAATGTCATTCATGTTAAAATTATCAAAGTTTTTTTCAGAAAAAACTGTAATCTCAGCATCAGCCGGACAAAGCTTTTTCAGGTTGTCATTCATGGAATTTCTGATTGAAAATGACGCCGAAAGTGCACATATAGTCACAAAAAGCATAAGGCATATAACCGTCATTGACACTACCATAGTATTTACCTTGCTGCTTATCTGTCGGAATGTAAAACTGTTCAGGTTTCTATAATATACGCCTTTCATTGACATTAATATACGCAGCAGCATTCCTGAAACAGACCAGAAAATAAGAAATGTAGCAGCCGCACCAATTGCTATTGCTGCATACATCCTGTTTTCCGTAAGTTCATTATAATTCCAGCCGACATTATAATATGCCCAGACCAATCCGCATACGGAAATAAGAAAAAGTATTACGCATAGAACAGGATTTTTAAGTTTCAGCTTTTCCGACTTTCTGCCCGACTGTATAAGGTCTATAAGTCTGCACTTTCCTATCATAAAGCTGTTGAAAAGCATAACGACAATATAAATAATGCCAAAATAAACAATGGTTTTCAGTATTGCCTCTCCCGATACGGTAAAAGTGTAATCGGTCATATCGGCTTCAAAAAGATTTGCAACCAATGCACTCATAAGCTGTGAAAGTCCTATGCCGATAACAAGCCCTGCCGCAAGTGAAATAAGTCCAATAAATATTGTTTCAATGAGAAGTATTGCTGAAATTTTCCCCTTCCCCAGACCGAGCAAAAGATAAAGTGCAAATTCCTTGTTTCTCCGTTTCATCAGAAATCGGCTTGCATAAACTATAAGCAGACCAAGTGTTACAGATACAAAAACGCTTACTCCTGAAAGCATTGTTTTCAGCAGTTCAACAATATCCCTTGTATCCTTTGAAATTTTCAAAAATGAGGTTTGCGTGCCGATTGCATTGAATACATAAAATATCGAAACACCGATAATCATGGTGAAAAAGTAAATAGCATAGTCACGCATGCTTTTACGGAGATTTCCTAACGAAAGCTTAAAGAGCATCACTGACATCACCCCCAAGCAAAGTTACAACATCAATAATTTTGTCGAAAAACACCTTACGGCTGCTGTCGCCTCGGCTTATCTCGTTGAAAACCCTGCCGTCCTTGATGAACAGAACTCTTGACGCATAGCTTGCTGTAAATGAATCATGCGTAACCATCATTATAGTTGCGTTGTGTTCATTGTTCAGATAATTAAAACGCTCCAGAAGCATTTTTGCTGACTTTGAGTCAAGTGCACCTGTCGGCTCATCTGCAAGAACAAGTTTTGGATTGGTAACAATTGCTCTTGCCGACGCTACTCTTTGCTTTTGTCCGCCTGACATCTGATAAGGATACTTTTTCAGCACGTCAGTAATGCCGAGCTGCTGTGCAACCTCCTTGACAGCCCTGTCAATCTGCTTTGCCGACCTTTTCTGAATTGAAAGTGCAAGAGCAATATTTTCATAAGCTGTCAATGTATCAAGCAGATTAAAGTCCTGAAAAATAAACCCCAGCTTTTCACGTCTGAATTTATTCAGTTCTTTGCCTTTAAGCGTGGTTATGTCGATATTTTCAAGGTATATATGACCTGCTGTGACCTTGTCAATTGTTGAAATGCAGTTAAGAAGTGTTGTCTTTCCGCTTCCTGATGCACCCATTATTGCAACAAACTCACCGTTGCTGACTGTAAATGAAATATCGTCTATGGCTTTTGTAAGACTTGATTTGCTTCCATAATACTTTTCAATCTGCTGTATTTTCAATAATTCCATTTTTCTGCCTCCCATTAACTCGCTTGCATAACGAGTTGTTTTTTCTAAGGCAATACCGAACAAAGCTTTGTACGATGTTGCCCTCGATTTATTTTGTAATCATATTATACAGCAGATTTTTTTACTTGTCCTTGTTTCAATGTTACAGAATATTACAATTTTGTAATAAAAAAGCTCATATCTTGTCAGTTCATTTTCAGAAAATCATTTTTACCGAATGTAAGAATAATCTCCGTATATTCTCTTCTTACAGATTCTGCTGAAATCCCGACACCAAGCTTTCCGCAAAGAGTTTTTATAATGTAAAGTCCCATTCCCGTTGACTTCGCATGAGTTCTCCCGTTTTCGCCTGTAAAGGACTTTTCAAAAATATATGGCAAATCAGAGGTCGGAATACCTATTCCGTTATCACGAAAATGAAGTACAGTCATGCTTTCATGAACTTCTGCATAAACCGATATTTCAGGTTCACGCTCCGATGAAATGTATTTCATGCTGTTTGCCATAAGCTGTCCCAATATATATTCAAGCCACTTTCCGTCCGTCAGCACCGATATAGCGAGATTTTCCGTTTTAAGTGCAACATTGTTCTGCTGAAGCTCCTCACGATATTTCATAGCTGTATCAGCAAATGCCTTTTTCAGTGAAATTTCCTTAATAAGATAGTCCTTTTCCGTATTTTCACTTCTTGCATAATACAGTACATTTTCTATATAATCATCAATTCTTTTAAGCTGTTCCGAAAATTTGCCGCTGTTTTCCTTTTTGTTATGACACATCAGCATCATGCTTGATACAGGCAGTTTGACCTCATGAACCCATATCTCAATGTATTCACGAAATTCCGCATAATTTCTGCGATATGAAGAAACATTCTCACACATAGACTTATTTGCTTTCTGCAATGCATCATAAAAAATCTCACCCTCATAAAACTCAGGCTTTTCGACTGTTTCTGAAAGCAGATACTTTTTATCAAGCTTGTCGGAATTTTCTGAAATCAAGCTGTAAAAGCTTCTTTTCCGACAGTACTCCAATACAATTCTTATAATTGACGCAATAAAATATATTACGCTGATAATTACAACCTGATCGCAGCTCATATGAAATGCTCCGAAAAATATAAGCATAGCAATCCATGCTGTGAATGTAACGGCGATTGAAGTAATACGGTCTTTAATAAACAGCGAAAATCTCATAGCAGTATATACCCCTGTTTTATTCTTGTTTCTATAGCATTTTTGCAGCCAAAGTCACCAAGCTTGCTGCGGAGTCTGCTTATATTTACGGTCAGTGCATTGTCGTTGATGTATTCTGCATTGTCCCATAGTGCCGTCATTATTTCGTCACGAGTTACTATCTCCCCACGTTTATCCAAAAGCAGCTGAAAAATTATCATTTCATTTTTTGTGAGAATAAGCTCTCTTGTACCGTCCGAAAGACTGCCCTTTGCAGAATTTACCTCTAAATTTTCGTACATGGTTTTAACCGCAGACGTACTGCATCGTTTAAGTACGGCTGAAATTCTCAGCAGAAGAATTGTCGGATTATATGGCTTTGTAATATAATCATCAGCACCATAGCTCATTGAAAGTACCTCGTCCACTTCAGAGGTTCTGCTCGTCACCATAATTACAGGCGTACTGCACCTTTTGCGTATCGTTTTAAGCAGCATTTCACCATTTATATGCGGAAGATTTATATCAAGCAGTATAAGGTCGGCAGAAATATTGGATACCGCCTCCTCAGAATGTTCAAAATCTGTAAGGCACTCTGTTGCGTACCCTGCATTTTCCAACAACTCTGCAAGCTCTGTACGGATAGATTTATCATCTTCAACAATATATATTTTACTCATGGAGTTTCTCCTGTTTCAATTATTAAGGCAACACCGCATAAAGATTGTGCGGTGTTGCCTTTTAATTACATTCTGAGTTCTGCACCAATGGCTGAAAGTGCTTTAAGTACCTTCTTCATTGCACTGTCTGCCTGTTCATCGGTAAGAGTTCCGTCATGTGAACGCATTGTAATTGAGTAAGAAACGCTCTTTTTACCCTTTTCTATCTGTTCACCCTTGTAAACGTCAAATAAAGTAACCTTTTCAAGTATTTTTCCAACTGCTCCCTTAATTGCCTTTTCAAGCTCTGCAACAGGGATTTCATCATCACATATAACGCTTAAATCTCTTGCAGCAGCAGGGAATTTAGGCAGCGGCTGATATGAAACCTCTGTAACTGCACACTTCATCATTTCAGGAATATTAAATTTGGCAACGTATGTTTTTGTACCTATTCCGTAATTTTTCTGAACAGCAGGATGAACCTCGCCGAGAATTCCGAGTACAGTGTCATTTTTCATTACAACCGCACTTCTTCCGGGGTGCATTGCACATGCTTCGTCAAAAGCATCACTGTCGCAAGCTCTGATATATTCAACGTCCCTGATACCCATTTTGCCAAGCATTGTGTCAGCAATTCCCTTTATATCATAAAAGTCAACATTGCCGCCATACATACCGATTGCAAGCCGGTCAGGCTCATTCGGGAGCTTTCCGCTTTCTGTCGGGATATACTCCTTGCCTACCTCATAAAGCTTTGCAGCTTCATTTCGGTTGTTGTAGTTTGTTGAAAGAATTTCAAGCATTGAAGGAATTATTGTTGTTCTCATTATGCTTGTATCCTCTCCAAGCGGATTTGTAATTTTTATTGCATCTCTCAGCTTGCTTTCAGCAGGAAGAGTCAGCCTGTCAAAATGCTTTGGAGAAATAAATGAGAATGTTGCTATTCCGTAACAGCCAAGTGCAACCATGTTGTTTTCAAGATTTTTTGCAAACTTCTGTTCCGGAGTAAGCTCTGCTTCTGCAACTCCTCTGAATTCTGTTGACGGAATTTTATCATATCCGTAAATTCTCGCAACCTCCTCTGCAATATCAGCCTTGCACTCAATATCAATTCTGAATGACGGAGCATATACCGTTCCGTTTTCAACCTTGAAATCAAGTCTTGTAAGATATTCAATCATATCAGCTTCAGCAATATCAGTTCCGAGGAAATTGTTTATCCATTCTGCATTGAATTCAACAGCGGCAGGAGTTTTGTCCGTATAATCCTTGTCAATAACCGTTCTTACGACCTCTCCCGCACCAAGCTCCTCAACAAGCTGGAATGCTCTTTCAAGACAGGTCATGCTGATAAGGCGGTCTACACCCTTTTCATAGCGGATTGACGCATCTGTACGAAGTCCAAGCTTTTTTGAAGTGCGTCTTACCTGTACAGGTTCAAAGTAAGCTGATTCAAATACAACGGTAGTTGTATCTTCCATAATGCCGCTGTACTCACCGCCCATTACACCTGCAACGGCAACAGGCTTTTTATCGTCAGCAATAACAAGCATTTCTTCTGTAAGTTCACGTTCAACGCCGTCAAGAGTAACTATTTTTTCTCCCTTTGTGGCATTTCTGACGTTTATATGTGCTCCTTCAACATATCTGAGGTCAAAAGCGTGCATAGGCTGACCGTATTCAAGCATTACATAGTTTGTAATATCAACAAAATTATTTATCGGACGTACTCCGCTTGCACGAAGTCTTTCACGCATCCAGCGTGGTGAAGGCTCAATTTTTACATTTTTTACAATGCCTGCACAATATCTCATGCATTTTTCAGTATTGTGAACATCTACCTTGAGCATTTCATCAATATTGCCGTCAACACCTTTGAATGACGGTACAGGAATGTTAAGCGGAAGATTATATGTTGCCGCAGTTTCCCTTGCAAGTCCTGTTACGCTGAGACAGTCAGGACGATTTGATGTAATTTCAAATTCAACGGAAGTATCGTCAAGACCAAGTGCAGAATGAATATCCTCACCTATCTGACAATCCTCCTGAATAACAAGAACACCGTCAGGGTCTGCATAAGGGAAGTCATGAGCAGTAAGTCCGAGAGTGTCAAGTCCGCAGAACATACCGAAGCTCTCAACGCCTCTGAGCTTGCCTTTCTTTATCTTTCCCTCAGGAAGTACAGCACCGTCCAGAGCTACAGGAACAAGGTCGCCCTCCTTGACATTCTTTGCATTTGTTACTATTTGTACGGGTGATTCCTTACCTGCGTCAACCTGACATACAAAAAGTGCATCTGCATTTTCATGAGGTCCTTTTGAGAGAATTTTTCCCACTACAACATTGGAAATATCTGCTCCCTCAACTTCATATCCCTCAACCTTTGAACCGCTCATTGTAAGAGCGTGACAATAATCCTTTATTGGCATATCAGCTTTAACGTAATCGTTAAGCCATCTCATTGATAAATTCATTTTTTATCCTCCGTTCAATTAAAACTGCTTTAAGAATCTCATATCGTTCTCATAAAGCAAACGCATATCGCTTATATCATAACGGGCAGTAACCATTCTTTCAAGACCAAGACCGAAAGCAAAGCCTGAGTAAACACTGCTGTCTATACCGCAGCCCTCAAGAACCTTAGGATGAACCATTCCTGCACCGAGAAGCTCGATATAGCCCTCGCCCTTACATACGGAACAGCCCTTTCCGCCGCACATATAACAGCTTATATCAACTTCACAGCTTGGCTCTGTAAACGGGAAGTGATGAGGACGGAATCTCAGACGGCAGTCATTTCCATAAAGCTTTTTCATCAGCATTTCAAGAGTTCCCTTGAGGTCTGACATTTTAATGCCCTTATCCACAACAAGTCCCTCAATCTGATGAAATATAGGCGAATGAGTAGCGTCAACAGCATCTGAACGGTAAACACGTCCTGGAGAAATAATTCTTATCGGCGGTTTCTGGTTTTCCATTACATGAACCTGAACGGAAGATGTCTGAGTACGGAGGAGAATATTATCTGTAATATAAAATGTATCCTGAGTATCTCTTGCAGGGTGGTCCGGAGGAAGATTAAGTGCTTCAAAAACGTGGTAATCGTCGTCAATTTCAGGGCCGTCTGCAATATTAAAGCCCATGCCCATGAAAATGTCCTTGATTTCATTTTCAACTATGGTAAGAGGGTGAAGATTACCGATAGTCTGCGGCTTCCCGGGCAGTGTAATATCAATTGTTTCAGCTTTTATTTCAGCTTCCTGCTGACTTGCCTTTAAAACAGCAAGCTTTTGTCCGACAGCCTCCTCAATATCAGCACGAACCTTATTTGCAAGCTGTCCGATTACAGGACGCTCCTCGGCAGAAAGCTTTCCCATTTGCTTTAAAATTGCAGTAAGCTCGCCCTTTTTTCCGAGATATTTGATTTTAAGTGCTTCAAGCTCCTTGATTTCGCCGCATGAGGAAAGCTCCTCTTTAGCCAACAGCTCAATTTTTTCAAGTTGTTCTTTCATATATTTTTCACCTCATAATAAAATTTGTGCAGGCATAAAAATAGTCCTGTCCAACAGGACAAGACATAATAAATCTTGTTTATAAACCACCTATCAGTCAGGAGAGCCGACACTCTCTTGTCTTTAACGCAGACCTACGTCGTTCCCTAATCGCAGTGCTTTCAGGACGCCACTCGTGAGTGAACTTCAGCAAATCAAAATTTAACCCGTTCTCAGCCGCTGACGGATATTCTCTGAAAATCTACAAATCTGCCTACTCTCTCAGTCTTAGTGTTACTAAAAAGATTATAAACCATAATTCAAGAAAAATCAAGAGTTTTCTTGAACTTTTTTCAGCTTTGTGCTATTATATAATTATTAAAGCAGCACTGCACAAAGATTGTGCGGTATTGCCTTAACTTAGAAATACAATAATTTAAGGAGAATTTTAATGGATAATTATGCAGAACAAATTGTTAAAAGGGAAAATACATCATCTGAAAGCACCAAAAAAATCGGAATTATTGCAGCCGTAATTATAATCTGCATCATTCTGGGACTTGTTTTCATTTTCACAATTGGAACCTTCATCTCACTTATCGCCCTGATTCTTGCCGCAGGAGCTGTTTACGGTTCTTACATTCTGCTTGAGGGACTTAACGTGGAATATGAGTATATCATGACAAACGGTGAACTTGATGTTGACAAAATTATTGCAAAGAAAAAGAGAAAAAGTCTTATTTCAATTGACCTCACCAAGCTTGAGGGCTTTGGAAAATATAGTGAAAATATTGAGGAAAAGGACGGTCAGACTCTTGTAATCAGCTCTGACAACATTGCGTCACATGAATATTATGCCGATTTCAAGCATGATGACTACGGCGACGTTCGACTTATCTTTGCACCAAACGAGAAAATGCTTAACGCAATAAAAATATATCTGCCGAGAAATATTAATTTTCCGCAGGCATAAAAAGGAGGAGCAATGAAAATAATCACAACAAAACAAATGAAGGCTCTTGAATCAGAGTCGGTAAATCATGGAGTTTCTCTGGCAAAGCTTATGGATAATGCAGGAAAGGCTCTTGCTGACTTCATATGCTCACTTTACGATAAAAAAGAAATAAACTGCGGAAAAAACATAACCTTTCTTGCAGGCAGCGGAAATAACGGCGGTGACTGCTTTGTTGCCGCAAGAGAACTTGTCTACTGCGGATTTAATGTTTCAGTCGTATGCGTATGTGACAAACCCCAAACAAATATTGCTCTCGATGCATTTAACAAGATGCCCTCAGACCGCATTAATATAATTGAGGGATTTAAAAGCAAACACACTAAAAAGACAATTGAAGCCGCTGAACTAAGTTTTATGAGCGTTAACGGTTCATCAAATGAAAACAGTTCTGCAAATCAGGCTCAGATGGAGCAGATTCAGCTTGCCGAAAAAAAGAGAACAGACGCCGTTTTCAATACAATTTCAAAATCTGATGTAATAGTTGACGGTGTTTTCGGTACAGGATTCAGAGGTAAGCTTGACGAAGAAATAATATCGTTTTTTAAAGCAGCAGACAGCAAAATCAAAATTTCCGTTGACGTTCCAAGCGGCGGAAACTGTACATACGGAAGTGCGGCAGAGGGTATTTTCAATGCTGATTACACTGTTGCTTTCGGTTTTCTGAAATCAGGTATGACACAGTATCCTTTAAAGCAATACTGCGGAAAAATCAAGGTTTGCGAAATAGGTATTCCTGATAAGGCTCTGGAGCTTTTAAATGATGAAGCTGATATGCAGCTGGCAGACGAAAGCTGTTTTTCAAACCTTATAAAGCCTCGCAAGCCTGATTCACATAAGGGTGACTTTGGCAGACTCCTCATTATTGCAGGCAGCCGAAACATGAGAGGTGCTTGTGTTATGGCGGCAGAATCAGCTTTAAGATGCGGAGTCGGAATTGTCTGCACTGCTTCCGTTGAGGAAACCATTAATACAGCGTCAATAAAAATTCCCGAATCCATTCTCCTGCCGCTTGACTGCGATTATGACGGCTTTATGCTTTACGAAAATAATCTTGACCTGCTAAAAAAAGAGCTTGGCAAGGCTGACGCTGTTTTATTCGGCTGCGGACTCGGTGTAACAAACGATACAATAAAGCTTACGGAGTTTATAATAGAAAATGCTGAATGTCCTGTTATTATTGATGCTGACGGCATAAACTGTCTTGCTGCTGACGTAAAGCTCCTGAAAAAGAAAAGGTCTGACATTATCCTTACACCCCACCCTGCTGAAATGTCAAGACTTATCGGAAAAAGCGTTTCCGATATACAAAGCGACCGCATAAATACTGCATTAAGTTTTGCGGAAGAATATAACGTCACTGTTGTCTTAAAGGGTGCAGGAACTGTTACGGCACAGTCCCAAAAGTGCATTGTAAATACAACAGGAAATTCAGGAATGAGCAAGGGCGGAAGCGGTGACGTGCTTGCAGGTATTGTTTCATCACTTTCAGCTCAGGGATATACTCCGTTTGAAGCCGCTTCATTCGGTGCTTATATTCATGGAATGGCAGGAGATTTTGCCGCTGAAAAGCTGGGTGTTCAGTTTATGCTGCCGTCTGATATCATTAACGAGCTGTCAGCAGTGTTTAAAAACTTATCATGAAACAAAGGCAACACCGCACAAGCTTTGTGCAGTGTTGCCTAAAGCCTATAGCAATACAATAATTTCTTGGACAATGTCATAAAGTCTGTCTGATAATGCATATTATGTTGTAAATATCCATTATGAAACGGAGAGGTTTTATGAAAAAACTTTTTAAATCAACTGCTGCATTGTTGAGTATTGTAATTATGACGTCATGTTCAGCCCCCGGAAAAAACAGTATGGAAAGTCCGAACGGACTTAACAGTTCATTCAAAGCCAATGTTGCAATAACTCTGGACGAAATGAATTCAGACGGTACTGTAAGCAGATATGGTACAGGTATGTGGGACGTTGAATTTGCGTCACCAAACACCATAAGCGGAGTTACTCTTTCGTTTACAGACGGCAATGTTGAGGCATCATATAAGGGACTGAGCTTTTCAGTGCCGCAGTCAGCAATGCCGATAAAATCAATGATGAGCAACCTCATAACTGCCGCAGATGAGCTTGCAAAGTCTGAAAAGCTTGAGGGAAATGAAAAAGACGGCAACATTGAAATAAGCGGAAAGCTAGACGGCGGCGACTATATTTTAACTGTTGATAAAAGCGGAAATATCCTGAAATTTGAAATGCCGAACAACAAGCTTTCCATGAATTTCAGCGATATTGCTCCGATAACGGGAAAAGAATCAGATACTCCGAAGGAAACAACTGAAACAGCAAGTGAAGCTGTTCAGGAAACAACATCAGCAGAAACTGAAACAACCTCTGCTGAACAATAATTATGAAAAATAATAGTCAAGCAGAAGATTTACAATTCTGCAATAGCTTTTTGTACCGTCCTCAACGCCGTTAAGCTTAAGACTTGTATCAGACGTGAAATCGGAGATTGTTTCCACTGTTTCGGTGGATATGATCTCCTTTTCTTTGTTTTCCTCCCAATATTCTTCCGGAACAAATAAAAACCAGTCTTTTATTACATTATCCGAAACCTTTACAATATTCGGAGAGGACATGTCTATTTTCTGCTTATACATTTCGTTATGTACATACTCCAGTGCATTTATGCAGCCGCTGTACTGAAATTCAGCATTATCACTGTTGATACACGCAATAAATGCAATAAAGCCTGCCTCATCCTCCTGAATAATGCCTTTGAGATGTGCAAATTCATGACAGACCGTATCCGGCAGATTTATGTCATAAACATCAGGATTATAATTTGCTTCAAGTGAAAAAGGAAAATAAATTCCTAGCAGATTATTCTGACTCATAAAAAATGACGAGCTTATTGCCTTGGCGTTCGGATAAAATCCCTCCAGCTGAGAATACTCTCCTGAGATATTTTTCATTGCTTTTTTTGCATTTTCATTTAAATCAGAGGTAAGCTTAAACATTCCGCTGCTGTCACGTTCAACATTTTCTGAAAGTTCATTTGCTTTTTCTGCAAGTATATTGTAGAGCTGAACAAGCTGTTCAGTATCATGCTGTCCCGCACTGAAATATTTCTCCGAAAACTTCGTACACTGATACATTATAAAGCAGTTTGTTGTTTCCGTTGATAATATGAATGTCAAAATCCATAAAGCTGCTGTACAGTATGCAATTGCGGTCTTTTTTCGTGACCTTTTTCTGAAAATCATAAGAATTATAAATGAGGGTATTCCTAAAATAACAGCAATTATGCCTATTTTTATAAGCAGCTCACCTACCGAAAAAGGAAACAGTCCTGTAATAAATGAAAAGCAGGCCATTATATAAGGAAATATATATTCAACATAAAAATCCGAAAAAGCATTACTGCATCTGGCGATTATATTAAGCAGTATCATTATCAGAATTATTACTATCGGAATTGCTATGGATTTTCTGATTTTTTTCATTATAACTGCTCCCTTTCAGCAAATTTTTTGTACAAAATCAGTATATCACATAATCCATTATTTTTCAATTGGAATTTTATAGGCACTATTAACAAGCTGTTACCTGTATGCAATATAAGTTATCATTGAATTGACGTCAAAATCCCCAATTTTTCGCAAAAATGATAAAAATATAAAAATTGTATGGTAATTTAAATTTAAATGTGATATAATAACTTGTGTATTATTTTATGAGTGCTTTTGGAAACGCAGTTCATGTTAACTTCTGAAAGTCTGATTAAAGGAGAGTATTTTTTAATATGACATATAACAGAGAACAAATTGCCGGCAATATAGGCTTTACCTCAATAATTGACAGCAAGTTCAAAACCAATACCATTAAAATAAATTTCATTACCAATATGTCCGCAGACAAGGCGGCTGAAAATTCTCTTGCTGTCGGAATACTTGCAACTTCAAACAGTAAATATAAAACTCTTGCTGAATTGTCATCAAAGCTCGGCTCTCTTTACGGTTCTTCAATTTATGCCGACGTTAAAAAAAGAGGTGATATTCAGATATTAAGTTTCGGAGCATCATGGCTCGATAACAGATACGCTCTTGAAAATGAGGATATTACCGCTGAAATGCTTGAAATTATATCCGACTGCATTTTCCGTCCTAACTGCAATGACTCTGAATTTGACAGCACCTCATTCAGCATCAGAAAAAATGACCTTTTGGATAAAATTGAAGCTGAAATCAACAACAAAAGAGGCTATGCAATTTCAAAAGCATCTGAAATTGCATTCAAGGGCGAACCGGCAGAATGCTCATGCTACGGAAAAAAAGAAAATGCGGAAGCTGCTGATTCATCTTCAACTTACAAGGCTTATCTGGATTTAATGAAAAATGCCCAGATAGAAATATTTTTCGTTGCTCCCGAAGATAACCCGAAGGTCATGAAAAAACTTGCCAATGAGTTTAAAGCTGTTGAAAGAAATGCGGATACTAAATACAATTTCACAAGCAGCAGTCCTGCAAAGAAAAATGTTGAAAATGTAACAGAACAGCTTGATGTAAGCCAGTCAAAGCTTGTTATGGCATTTAAATCAGACAGTGATGATAAAATCGCACTTAAATTTCTCAGCACCATTTACGGTGAAACACCTTTTTCAAAGCTGTTTGCAAACGTTCGTGAAAAGCTCAGTCTTTGCTATTATTGTGCAAGCAGCTATGCAAACTCCAAAAACGCTCTTTTTGTTGACAGCGGAGTGGAAAAAGCAAATGTTGAAAAAGCAAAGTCTGAAATTCTCAATCAGCTTGAAGAAATCAAAAAGGGAAATTTTGAGCAGTCGGATATTGATAATTCGGTACTCAGTCTTGAAAATGCACTTATTGCTGTCGGAGATATTCCGTCATCATATATCAGCTGGTACTTCAACCGCTTCTGCGAGGGAGACAGCATGACTCCTCAGGAAATCTGCAATAAATATAAAGCAGTAACAAAGGAACGCATTATTAATGCGGCGGCTTCTTTAAAGCTTGATACTGTATATCTTATGACTCAAAAGGAGGTTTAGCAGAAAAATGGAAAAGAAAATTATAAACTCAAAACAAACTGGTGACAGCTGTATTTATGTAAAACACCCAAGCGGACTTGACATCTATATATGCGAAATGCAGGATTTCAGTACTGTTGAGGCTCTTTTCGGAACAAAATACGGCTCGATTAACACCATGTTCAAAACTAAGGAGGATAAGGAATTTACAACAGTTCCTGAGGGTATTGCTCACTTCCTTGAACATAAGCTCTTTGAAAATGAGGACTGTGACGTTTTTGAGCTTTATGCCAAAACAGGTGCAAGTGCAAACGCATTTACGTCCTTTGACAAGACCTGCTACCTTTTCAGCTGTTCCAAAAATTACAGGGAATCTCTTGAAATACTGCTGACTTTCGTTCAGGAGCCTTATTTTACCAAGGAAAGCGTTGATAAGGAACAGGGAATTATCGGTCAGGAAATAAAAATGTGCAACGACAACCCTGAATGGCGGGTTTTCTTCAATCTTTTAAGCTGCCTGTACGAAAATCACCCCGTAAAAATAGATATTGCAGGCACTGTTGAAAGCATTGCCGAAATAGACGCTGATTTGCTCTATAAATGCTATAACACATTCTATAATCTCAATAATATGGTTCTTGCAATTGCAGGTAATGTTGATGCAGACGAAATACTTGCAATATGCGATAAGTGTCTTAAGCCATGCGAAGATAAGGGACTTGAAACTGTATTCCCAAATGAACCGGATACAATTGTCAAGAAGGAATTTGTTGAGGAACACCCTGTCGGTACGCCGATATTCAATATCGGATACAAATGTTCTCCCAAAAAAGGTTATGAAAACCTCAAGGCTTCTATGGAGGCTATCGTTGCCGCCGGTCTTATCGCTGACCCTTCATCTGCACTTTATCAAAGACTTTTATCCGAGGGACTTATCAATTCAGGCTTTGGATTTGAAGTTTTCAACGGTGACGGCTACTTCTCCGTAATATTCAGCGGTGAATCGGTTGACCCTTATAAAGTTCGTGACGCAATTTCAGAAGAGGTTGAAAATACAAAAACAAACGGATTTGACAATGAACACTTCCTAAGACTTAAAAAGTCAAACTACGGTTCATGCATACGGGAGCTTAATAACGTTGAGGCTGTTGCAAATCTCCTTATTAATTCAAGCATGGAGGACGTTGGACCTTATGACGCTATAAAGGTTATTTCAGAAATGACCTGTGATGACGTTCTCAGCTTTATAAAAAATGAACTCTGTGCGGATAAGCTAGCTATTTCAGTAGTGAAAGGAGCTGCTGAATAATGACGGAGGTTGAAAGCATAAAAGACCCATTCAGAATAGTCTTTCCTAAACTTGATATTGACGTTTCAATAAATCCGACTGCTTTTTCAATTTTCGGATTTGACATTCAATGGTATGGCATAATAATTACTTTCGGACTAATTCTTGCAATGTTTTACTGCTTTTCTAAAATGAAACGCTTCGGAATAGACTCCAACAGAGCCATTGACGCCGTCATCGGCGGCATAATTGGCGGAATTATCGGTGCAAGGCTCTATTTCGTGATTTTTTCATGGGACGATTATAAGGATAATTTAAAAGAAATTTTCAACACAAGAAACGGCGGTCTTGCCATTTACGGCGGTCTGATAGGTGCGGTTCTTGTGGGAGGAATAATCTGCAAACTCAAAAAGGTTCGGCTGCTGCCTATGCTTGACGTTGCTGTTCTGGGCTTTCTCATCGGACAGGGAATCGGCCGCTGGGGCAACTTTGTAAATCAGGAGGCTTTCGGCACAAATACAGACTGCATTTTCGGAATGACAGGCGGTACTATCCAAAGTACAATTGTAAATGAAATGGCTTATCAAAACGGCAGTATGTTTCTCAATGGTCTTGAAATGTCCGAAAAGTATGCTGTTCACCCATGCTTTTTATATGAATCATTTTGGTGTATCTTAGGATTTATTTTGCTGAGCATATACTCCAAGCACAGAAAATTTGATGGTCAGCTTACCCTTATGTATGTATTCTGGTATGGCTTGGGCAGATTTTTCATCGAGGGACTTCGTACAGACAGTCTTATGCTTGGACGTATAAGGGCTTCTCAGGCTTTGGCAGGCATATTGGCATTAACTTCATTGATTTTTCTTATCGTTGTTCTTGCAAAATATAAAAGGCTTAACGGCGATGGATTTGAGCTTTACTGCAATACCGAAGAATCAAAAAGGCTTATTGAAGAATCAGAACAAATGCTTGCCGATGAAAAAGGAAACCACAAAGGCAGTTCAGATGAAGCCTATGAAAATATAATTGACGAATCAACTGATGAAATACAAAAAAACGAAAATTCTGATGACATCAGTACAAAGAAAACAGAAAAAACGGAGGAAGAATAAAATGGCAAAGATAATTAACGGTAAAGAGGTTGCAGCTTCTGTAAAAGCACAGGTTGCAGAAGAAACTGCCAAGCTGAAAGAGGAAAAGGGACTTAAAGTCGGACTTGCTGTTGTTATTGTCGGCAACAACCCTGCATCAAGAGTTTATGTAAACTCAAAGAAAAAAGCTTGCGAAGAAGTAGGATTTCAGTCATTTGAGTATGCTTTGGACGAAAATACAACTCAGGAACAGCTCCTTGATCTTGTTGACGTTTTAAACAGAGATAACAGGGTAAACGGCATTCTTGTTCAGCTTCCGCTGCCAAAGCAAATTGACGAAACTGCAATTATAAATGCAATAAGCTATCAGAAGGACGTTGACGCTTTTCACCCTACCAATGTAGGAAAAATCATGATCGGTGAATATTCGTTCCTGCCATGTACTCCTGCAGGCGTTATGGATCTGATTGCAAGCACAGGCGTTGAAATAAGCGGAAAGAACTGCGTTGTAGTTGGAAGAAGCAATATTGTAGGCAAGCCAATGGCTATGCTGCTCTTACATAAGAACGGCACTGTTACGATTTGTCACTCCAGAACTCAAAACCTTGCTGATATATGCCGTCAGGCTGATATTCTTGTTGTTGCAGTCGGAAAAGCAAACTTTATAACAGGTGATATGATTAAAGAGGGTGCTGTTGTCATTGATGTCGGCATGAATCGTCTTGAAAACGGAAAGCTCTGCGGTGACGTTGAATTTGAGTCCGCAGAAAAGAAAGCCGGATTTATAACTCCTGTTCCGGGCGGTGTAGGCCCTATGACCATTGCTACTCTTATGAGAAATACTTTAACAGCTGCAAAGCAGCAGAACGATATACTGTAATAAAAACACCGCACAAGCTGATATTCAGTTTGTGCGGTATTCTTATCCAACAATTCCCGAACGCTCTATGCCTTCTGTAAAATACTTTTGCAGAAATATATACATTATCAGAATAGGCATAATTGAAATCAAACAGCCTGCCTCCATCCAGACTATCTGCTCCCTTGCACTG
This sequence comes from Ruminococcus sp. UBA6407, assembly GCA_002438605.1. Classification (GTDB taxonomy): domain Bacteria; phylum Bacillota; class Clostridia; order Oscillospirales; family Ruminococcaceae; genus Ruminococcus; species Ruminococcus primiciens. Next base: position 23,913 of record DJPR01000023.1, on the reverse strand, counting down.
ATTTGCACTGTGGCATCATTAAACAGCATAAGACTTAACTGTGAACTGAGGTTTTTCAGCATTAATGAAACAGTCTTATTATTTGTAAAAAATGTTGAGCTTACATAATAATCATTCCAGTAAAACACAACAGAAAACAAAAACACAGTCAAAAGAGATGAAAGTGCATTCGGCATCATAACACGCAGAAACGTACCGAAAGGGCCGCATCCGTCAAGATATGCTGCATCCTCAAGCTCCTTTGGCATTCCACGAAAAAACTGTCTGAAAATTAAAACCATCAAGCCTGAACGTATGCCGTTTCCTGTTGCAGCAGGCAGATACATACAAGCCATGCTGTCAATCAGATTTATGCTGAAAATTCCTTTTATTCCGAAATATCTGAACTGTGTATACAGCGGCAGTGAGATTATCTGGGCAGGTACTAAAATCATCATTATTACTATGCCGAACATAATGCCTTTTCCCCTGAATTTAAATCTGGCAAAGCCGTAACCTGTAATCGCACATGAAATTACCTGTACTACAGAACAGCCTATATTCAGTTTAAGAGTGTTGAGCAGAGTGTTACCGAAGTCCATTGCATTTATGGTTTCCCTTATAATATCAAGGGTATAATGCCTTGTAATCCACATTACTGTGGGGTCGGTCATATCAGAGCTTTCACGAAATGCACAGCTTAACATATAAATCAGTGGATAGAGAATGACAAATCCAAGTCCAAATAAAATGAAAAACCTGAAAAATGGCCATATTATTTCCCTTAACCGCTTTTTACGGCGTAATGATACTTCATTCATGCAATCCACCACCTAATCTGTTTCATAATAAATATAATGCCGCATAATAACAGTTACAACCACGATACCCGACAATGCAACTATAAAATAAATCCATGCCATTGCGGCGGCAAGTCCGAAATTAAGGTCACTCTGAATTTTGGTTATCCTTTGCATTACCTCATTTACAGGACTTGAAAATGTATCTATAACCGTAAATATAAAGTTTGCAAGAATAAACGGACTTACATAGGGAAATGTTATTTTCCAGAAATACTCCCATGATGTTGCACCCTCAATTGCAGCCGCCTCTCTTGCTGATGCAGGGATATTCTGAAGTGCGGCAAGGAAAATAAGTATCTGTATACCTGCATTCCATACTATACCGAAAATATCATTTGAAATCACAGTAATATATTCGGTTATCTTATCACTGAAATTGTATATTCCGAGAAAATGCATTAATTTGTCCACAAGATTTGAAGAAAACATGGTTGAAAACTGTCCTGCACTCGTATTTCCCGTATTTGATATATCTCCGTTTATAATACTGAATACAGGCCCTGTTGCTATGATTACAGGCAGAAAAAATATTGCTCTTGCAAGAGAACGTCCTTTGAATTTCTGATTTAAAATCACTGCAATAAAAAGTGAGAAAATCAAAATTAGTGGTGTTTTTAAAAGAGTCAGTCCAAGCGTATTCAAAAGAGCGTCAAGATAGTCCTTATCCTCAAACAACGCCTTATAGTAATTGCCCATGCCCTTAAATGTCAGTATCATTTTTCTTTCGCCAATAACAACATCACTTAGTGAGTAAATCATTGATTTCCCCAGCGGAATAAGGAAAAAGACAATTGTTCCGACAATCCATGGCAATATGAACCAATAGCCGTAACGGCTTTTTCTTTTTTCATAGCTCTTTTTTTTCATATGAAAATCGTCTCTCCCTCCTGTAAATAATCAGAAAGTCTGTACAAAATTCGTTTTATACTCCGAATTGTTGCAGAATATGGTTTTCTCATTCAGATTAACCCTGATTACAGTTCCGTCTGAATATGTCGTTTCTATAACTCCGTTATCATTATGATAATCCGAAATGGTGCAGTCGCTTACTTTTGATAATACAGCTGAAATCAGTTTGTACTGCTCTGCGGCAGTATCTGTCCAGCTGTTATATTTTGCATAAAAATATTTATTAAAATCTGTATCTTTAAGTTCACTTATGTCCTCATACAGCATATCAAAGTGCAGACTGCTCCCTGCTGCTGCCGACATTAAAAGAAACTTATCAGGGTCGTCACTTCCGTTTATTGCTGTAGATGAATACGGTATTATACCATGAATGACAAGCTGATAAAAAGGTATGTCCTCGTCAAAAACGTCAAATCCGCTTGAACACAGCGGAACGTCTGTAATATGCTTTACATAGGGGAATGCATAGGCATTTGCATTATCCGCAAGAATACAGTCAGATAAACTGCTGTCAATCGTTTTATAACAATCCTCAAGAATATTCATAGTATTATAACGTGATATATTATTTTTTCCATAATCGCCATAAAGTGCAGTTGTCATATCTCCCAATGAAACTCCGTTCAGCCCCATACTGCTGTAATTTTCAGCTAAATCTGAGTAAACATCGTTAAAGCAGTCGGGAGATAAAAGCGACATAATATCCTTAAAGTCATTTTTTATGCCATAAGCCATATCATAGCTTATAATTCTTGAATATGCCCCCGAAATCCTTACGCTTGTGCTGTCGAACGAATAATAGCCCTGTCCCGAATAAAACGACTTGTTGTTTACAGCAGGATACAACTCCAGTTCATTTGAATTTATATAATCCTTGAATTTGTTAAACTCACTCTTTCCGCCCAATTTGCCTGCCGCTTTTGCTTTATAGTCCACCTTGCCGTCAATGCCTGCATTTGTCCAGCTGTTGTATGACACAACAATGTCATTGACTCCGCTGTCATTCAGATTTGAGATTATTTCCTTTGCCTGTTCAAAGCTTGTAACGCTCGCCCGCACATTTAAGGGTATTCCTAAAAATGACTTCTTTTTTCTGACTCCGCCGTAAAGGTCCACATACAGCGGTGAGTAATTCTTTTTTGTTACTGCGGAAATTTTCTTTTTTTCCGTCAGGTATTGACGGTAACAATCTGCTATGTCAACATAATCTGCATCTATTTTTGAAACAGGATAGTAACGCACTTCTATATCGTCCGACTTTATTTTTCCGCCCTCAAAAACAGTAAGCTCCGAATTCATATTGCCTGACATATAATATGTATCAGTGTCACGCACTACAAATGAAAATCCGCATAAATTATAGCCGCTGTTGGACTGCTTTGAAACGCTTGCATTAATAAATGCATTTGAATCTCCTTTTGCCGCAACTGCAAGCAGTGCATTGTCCTCTTTTACTATGCCGTAAACAGGCATCGAAACCTGCTCGGTAACAGCACCCTTTTTTCTGGGAACTGCTGAAACATCAGCACCATAGATACGCTGAGAATAAGGTGCAGAATTGACCTTTCCGTTATTGAAATTTATTATTGCTCCGCTTCCGTCAGGTATAACAAAATATCCGTTTTCATCTGAACCGCCTGCACCAAAGTTTCCAAGAACAGAAATTCGTGCAGCAATGTAGGCACTGTTCTTTTCCTTTATTTCAGATGCTTTAAGACTCGCCTTTAAGCAGTCCTTTTCAAGTGTGTATTCAACAGGATAGCTTATCCCGACTCCCGTATAATTATATGTGACCTTTACTCCATTTGGTATATTTTCCGTACTTATACTGCATTTGCTTCCTGATGAACGAAGTGTTGCGGTTGACCTGCTTTCAAGCTTTCCGTATGTTAAAACACTCGATGAACGCAAATTTTCAATAATTGCTGAAGTTGCAGATGTATCTCTTGAAGCGTCAAGGGGTGATGACCACCATATATACCCTGTTTCTTTATTTTCCAGTCCGATAAGTGCAGTTCTTGTATCAAAAAGCATACGGTAATCTTCATTTTCTGCTGAATACTCAAACATTGTAAACACCTGATTTTTCTCTTTATTCAGCCATACAAATTTATCTCCGCTTTCATTGCAGTAAACTTCCCTGTCACCCTGACTTTTTAAATAGCTGTACGTTTCCTGAACATCTGAATAATCCTTATTCAGATATTCCAATGTTTTTTTGTCTGACGAAATAAAAAGCAAGGGTTCATCAATTGATGAAACAAGCTCTGTAATCTTTAAAGGTTCTTTGCGGTCATTTATGGTCAGGATAAATCTTTTTGCCTTGCTTATGAGTATTTCTCCATCTGAACTCTTTTTACTGCTTTCAAATACTGCCTTTACTGCTCCTGTTGACTTTTCCATTATAACTGCTTTTCCGCACTTTTTCTGGGTTTCCTTATCAGTTTCATCATCAGTTTTTGTGTATACCTCATATCCGTCACACTCGCCTGCATAATTCATCAGTTTTTTTACATCTGCCGCACTTATATCTGTTTCTTCCTTTGACTCCGTTAACAATACTCTTTTTTCTTCATTATTTTCATCAGTTTCACTGCCCGCTGAATAACTTTCCATGCCTGATTCAGCATAAACAGAACCCGCAGAGGTCAACAGCATTCCTGATAACAGAATAAGTGAAAAAATTTTTATTCCTTTGTTCATTGCCTTTTCACCTTTCCATAAATCCATGAACCTGTTCTCACAGAATATAAGGAAAATTCTAACTATGGGAACAAGCTCTATAGGAAATTTCAGTATAAATCGAATAAATAAATACATAAAGCTGCTGAAAAAGTGAAAGCAGCAATACAAGCAGCAAAAGTATAATCATCATAGCCGCTAAAGTAAGCAAACACGCTGAAATTGTTTTTAAAAAACTATACTGATGTACTGCTTTAATGGCGGAAAATATCAGAACAACTGTCCATAAAGTTCCGATAATATTAATTACAAGCATGAATATATACTCATCTCTTATAAGAACATGGGAAAGCAGTACGTTGATATAAAGCTGTATGATATAAGGTACTAAAGCGTATGAACTGTATATGCAGATATTTTTCATTGTTCCCTCACCGTCAAGCAAGGTGCATACCGACCAGTTTCCCACAACCCATACTGCAAACAATACTATGCTTTTGATGATATATGGGATTATATTAAATGTCTTGTCATATGTTTCTTTGAACTGAAATCCATACAGTCTGTCATCAGCTACAACAGCAGTGAAGAAAAGAAATACTATAACAAATGCGATTTTCAGTGAACCGCCCTTTTTCCAGCGTAAGTCCTCATATCCCTCAAATGGATGCAGGGCAGTATACTTTACCCATTGCTTCTGCGTTAAATCAAGCATTTCTTTTCACCCTCTTTTTCCCTGTTCTGATTATTTTCCTTAAAACTAATAAAATAACTGCTGTCAGAATTACTATCAGATTGAAATATTCCTTGAGAAATTCTGCACGTCTGCCCTCGAATGCCTTGTTATACAATTCAGAGGAAGCTGCAAGCCTTGCATATTTCATGGCTTCGCCGTACTCTCCCTTTTTAAGCAAAGCCGCAGAAATTCCAAGATAAGCCCTGTAATAGCCGCCGTCTCTTTTTAAGACCTCCTGCCAAAGCTCATATGCCTCCTCATAATATCCGCCGTTATAAAGTAAAGACGCTTTATGCACCAGATTTCCGAATGATGTTTCCCTGAATACAGTAATTGTATTTTTCTTTGCATCTAATACATATATTTTTTCTCCCATTGACTCAACAGCCGTCACCTGATTGCTGAATCCGCCAAGCTGGTCAGCCTGAGTTCCCATGACAAAAAGAAGATTGCACTCCTCATCATACTGAAAAACCCGTCCCGTTGAGGAGTCAAGACAGTTTATAGTACCGTCATCACCTATATCTATATCGCACATCATAGTTCTGTAGCTTGTGTTGGTTTCAGTATCATAAAGCGGAACAATATCCCCGAAAACAATCCCCTTATCCGCAATAATATTATCACCTGCGGAATTGATTTTCTTTATGGTGTCCGTTATCTGTGAGCTTGATTGAGTACAGGTATAGATAAATCTTTCATCTATATCAAAGCTCGTTATTCCTGACGGTATCCTTCGTTCACTTCTTGCTTTCTTTGCGTCAGTTGAAAAAAAGCTCTTTATAAGCGTTACAAATGTTTCGTCACTGTGGTCTGCACGATTTGCCCCATAATATCCAGCAAACTCTCCGTCAGGGAAAAAAAGTGCCGCACCTGATGTAATATTATTTAATACAGCATATATATTACCTGCCTTATCAGCCAAAATTTTTATCGGCTGAAACGTATTGTATTTATATAAATCAGACTTCGGAGCTGTAATCTCCATAACTATATTGCTTTGCATATCACTTACAAGTATTCTTGAATTTCCGCTGTCTGCTATGTAAATCAAACTGCGTTCAGGTGATACATATACACTTTTCGGCTCTGAAAGGAGAGTTTCCGTACCGTCAGGCATTTTAAACCGTTCATATATCTCAACGATTTTATCCATATCGGAATTTACAGCAACAATCCTGTTATTTCCCGTATCTGCAATAAAAAATATATCTTCAGACGAGCGGAATATGTCATTTGGCGAATTGAAATGAATTGTACCCAAGTCCTCACCTGAAACAGCCTTTTCAGCAGTATAGCCTGCCTGTGACGGAACTGCCTCGCCCCACTTGTCATAATTGTAAACATCATAGGGTTCTTTTGCAGAAACAGTCAGAGGATATATTATGTAAAAAATAAATATTACGGTAAATACTGATATTATAATCCTTTTCAAAAATCCACATCCCCTGCTATTCTTTTATGCCCGAATAAGCCATTGTTTCTATGACATATTTTTGTGCTGCCATAAAAATAATGACAGGCGGCAAAAGCATGAAAACCGATGATGCCATTGCGACTCCTGCTCGTGCAAGTCCTGATTCAGCAGCCTGCTGTACAACAGTCGGCAATGTTTTAAGCGACTCATCATAAACAAAGCTGCCGCCCTGAATATTCCACGCTGCCTGAAAAGCAAAAATTATAAGCGTCATAAGTGCAGGCTTTTGATTCGGCATTACTATTTTCCAGCAAATCGTGAAAGCTCCTGCACCGTCTACCTTTGCGGACTCTATTATGGAATCAGGCAGCTGGCTTATTGACTGCCGCATAAGAAAAACACATATTGGTGACGCAACAGAGGGCAAAATCAATGCCCAGTATGTATTAATCAAGTGCAGTTTGTTCATTACTATATACTGCATTATATATATAACATTGCTCTGGTAAAGCAGTGCTATTATGATAACTGAATTTAAAAACCGACTCCCCGGAAATTTATATTTTGCAAGCACAAATGCCGCCATAGCTGAAAATACACATTGAGATACCGTTACAGCTACCGTTACAAATACGCTGTTGAATACATATCGGGAAAACGGTACCCACATTTCATTTAATGTATCAAACATATCCTTGAAGTTATCAAGTGTTGGATTAAGCGTATACAGCTTCGGAGGAAACACAAACAGCTCCTCAACAGGCTTTACAGACATAACCAGAGTCAGATAAATCGGGAGAATCATAAAAGCTCCCAGAACAAAAAGCAGTATGAAAATAAAAACAGTACCGCCTGCTTTTTTTCCTGCCTGCTTATTTGAGGCTTTCATACGAGAAATATTAACTGCTGACATTTTCTCACCCTAGTCCAGATATTTATTTAAAATCTTGTTTATAATACGATTAATAATATACATAAGAACAAACAGCACCATGCATATTGCAGACGCATATCCCATTTCAAATCTCACCCAGCCGTAATCATAAGCATGAGTCATAATTGTATGTGCCTTGTAGTCTGTGCTTGGAAATCCGACAATATTCTGAGCAACCGTTCCCGCTGTAAAAGAGCCTACTATCTGCATTACTGCGGCAAATAAAAGCTGAGACCCCATAGACGGAATTGTTATGTAAAAAAGCTCCTGCCAGCGATTTTTTATCCCCTCTATTGCTCCTGCCTCATACTGACTTCTGTCAATATTCTGAAAGCCTGCACGAAGTGCAAGAAAGCCTGCTCCAAGGCTTATCCAAAGCTGAACTGCAATAGTAACACCCAGTATATAGCGTGAATCCGTCAGCCATTGTACAGGCTGTGTAATTATTCCGATATCCATTAAAACAGAATTGAGATATCCGTATGAATCTCCACTGAAAATAATTTTCCAGACAGTATAAACACCTGCCATTGACGGAATGTAAAATATAAGAGTGAATATCGTTTTCAGCTTTTGCGGAAGTTCATTTATAAGCCATGCAAGCAGAAAGCACATAACGTAGCTTACAGGCCCTGTAAAGCAGGCAAAAATCAGGGTCACCTTTATTGACTGCAAAAAGACCTTATCAGAAAGAAACAATGTATAGAAATTTGAAAGCCCGACAAATTCAGGATAGCTTATTACATCAAAATCCGTAAAGCTTATGGGAAAAGACATAACTACGGGAATTACTGTGAAAATCAAAAAGAAAATCATAAAAGGAGCAAGCATAAAATAACATTCCCTGTTTTTCTTTATCTGATTGAATGTGTATTTCAGCTTTTCTGTTTTCATTGACTTCAAATTATCCCTCCTGCTTAATCCCTCATATTTCTGCGTTTTCTTGCTATTTCTTCATTGATGTCATTATTATACCAAAGGAATGTATCACGAGGATTTTTCCCTTTGTTTACAACCTCTCTGAATGCATTCATTATATTCCTGGTTACAGCATAAGAATATGGCATTACAGGTATTTCCTCAAGCTCCGACCTCTGAGCCTCAAGAGCTTCGAGTTCACTTTTTGACCATGAAAGGCGTTTAAGTGCATTTGTATTTGCTGTTTCAAAACGTCCTATAGTACCGAGGAGTCCCTCAAGCTGCACTGCATATTCAGCTTGTATATCATCAGATGTAAACCACTTTACAAATTCCCATGCAGCGTCCTTATTTTTAACCTTATTAAAAATAACTGCCGCTGTGCCGTTTGAGTTTGCGGCATGTGAAATTGTGCCGTCTGACTGCTCTGTTCCGGGAACTGATGTAAAGTTCCAAAGTCCTCTGATTTCAGGCGAGGCTGCGGAAAGCTGATTGTAAAATGTATAATTTGATATAACTATCGGATATTCACCTGTTCTGAATCTGCTGAAAGCGTCATAGGACTGTACAAAGCTGAACTTTGTATAAAAATCAGTCCACATTTCAAATGCTGCAACCGCTTCAACTGAATTGAATGAAGATGCGGTTGCGTCTTCGTTATAATAATTAAGTCCCTGCTGCAATAAAAGCATTGCAAATGTATGTCCTGATTCAGTTGCAGGAGATATATTTGCTGACGGCAATACAAGTCCAACCGACATATAATTACGCTGTATTGCAGGCAGCATATCAAGCAAGTCGTCCCACGTTTCAGGCGGATTTGCATAGCCAAGCTCACTTAAAATATCCTTTCTGTAAAACATCATCGGCCACACCTGACTTACAGGAAGCCCGTATGTTCCGCCATTATACCCGTAATTAGTCATTGCATTCTGCTGAAAACGCTGTTTAACCTCGTTAAAATCATCAAATTCACTAAGATTTACAAGCTGTCCTCTTGATGCAAGATTTACAGGAAATTCACCGCCTATAAATAATGCAACATCAGGTCCTTTACCTGCAAGAACTGCCTCGACTATTCCACCTGAAACAAGATTTACCGAAACAGGAATATCATAATTCTTCATAAATTCGGACTCGGTAAGCTGTCTGATAATTTGTGCCCTGTCACGTCCCTGACTAACCCAGACATTTATTGCGTCCTCGCCTTTTATATCAGAAAGAGTCGTGTAGTCCTCAAAAAATGAACCTATAAACGAGCTTACACCAAATTTCAAGGACTTCAGAAACTTCTCGTCTGTACTTGAAAATGACTTGTCCGCAGATGCAAGCTCAATATAGTCAACCTCAAGCGGCTGGTCACGATAATCACGCATCCATGCGGAAATTGACGTTATATTATCCTTTATCTGTGAAAGGTATTGCGGTATCTTTAACGGCTTATCAATGCACTTGTCAAGTATTATCGTCATTCTTTCAAGTGCTGCCGCCTCTGAACCTGAGGAATCCGAAAGCTTTTCAATTTCAGACTGAACTGTTTTCAATTCTGATGACAACTTCTCAAACTCTGTCAGTAAATTCGGAACTTTTTCATGTACATAATAATCTGTATACTTATCGGGATTCGGCCCTGTTACCATTAATATTTTACGGTAATATGTATTAAGTTCAGAAACAATGCTGTCCAGTTTCCGCATGGATTCGCCTATTTCTCCCGGAACAGCCTCCAAAGAAATTGTATGGTCACAATCTGCGGTAAGGTAGACATAAATATAATCACCGTCTACCGTTTTCGGAGATACAACATTCCAGTCCTTGTCATAATAAAACTTTACCTGATTAAGCTCGGCACACGGCACTTTGCCGTCTATATAAATACGGCGGTTTGAATAAAGTCCCCTCATTTCATTTTGACGTGCTTTTATGCCGATTTTATACCAGCCGTCAGAGGATATACCCTGTGCAGAAATTTTCCAGACCGCTGTCTGTCCCGACTTTTTCCAACTGCCGCCCCCAAGTGTATTATACACTATTTTGCGTGGATTTGACGGTGAGGCAAGATAGCTTGTATTATCATATGTAGGATAAAGTGTTGGCGACGATTTATATAGTGCATTCTCACCTTCAAGTCTTATAATATTTGACGCTGAATTTTCCCTTGCCGCATCAGTATTAACTGAATTTACATATTCCGTATATGAGGAAAGCGGCTCACAATTGTAAAATTTAAAATACTCAATGGCAAAGTCTGCCTTTTCTGATGTAAAAGTAATTTGATGTTTACCTTGTTCAAGATAAAATATAAGCGGTTCATTAAAAAGACCGTCACTATCCTTAAAATCAGATTTTTGCCACATTTCCGTCTGAATCTGTGGCGGACGAATCTGATTGCCTTTTGAATCAGCATAAATATCATGTTCATTTATCCATACTCGATTCAGCGTTATTCTTTCTGCTGTATCAAAAGGTATTTCACCGTCAATACTCATAGACAATTCTATTGAATCTGCTGTTGACTTTATCGGACAATATGACATATTTACACAGTATATCCCTGGTTTTTCAACATCAATACTATATGTAAGCTCACCGCCTGAATTTTTCCATAACAAAACATTATCCTTAATTCCACCGCTTTCACCGCAGCTGCCAACAGAAAAATTACTGCCTTTATGTGAAATATAATCTGTACCGCATACCGCAATTTCATCATCAGGACGATTTTCACCTGAATATTTATCATAATAATCACTATATGAAAGCTTCTGAACGTAAGGCTCTGAATTTAACGTATCATAATAATCAGACTGCATTTGAGCTGTTAATTCAGAATCAACAGGCATATTTACATTTTCTGCAAATGACATGACAGGAAATATAGTGCTTGATACCGCTGTAATAAAGGCTGTAAAAAAAGCTGTGATTTTATTTCTTATATTCAAGTTTCTTACCGCCTTTCATACATTATAAATGTCCTCTGCAAAAGTTCTCTACAACATATTATAGCAATTTCAACATAACATGTCAAGATTATTAAGCAAATCGCACAAGAATTTCACAAAGCATAAACAAAATGCAAAGTGAACTTGACAAATTTTGCAAAGCGTGCTATACTATTTTTGCAAAGCAAACTTAGCATGAGGAGGAGGTCAGTTGAAAACTAGGATAAAGGAATTGAGAAAATCTCATAAGCTTTCCCAGGAGGAGCTTGCACTCGCTGTAGGAACTACAAGACAAACCATAACTTCAATTGAAGTAGGCAAATATACTGCCTCTCTTGTATTAGCTTATAAAATTTCTCATTATTTTGGTCTGACAATCGAGGAGGTTTTTGACTTTTCTGAAATAGATGACTTATAAGGAGGTGCTTAAATGGAAAAATTCAAAAAAAATCTTAAAATCAGAATTGTCTTTTACAGCGTATTATCTGTCATACTTATATTTTCAATAATTACATTCAATATACTCAACATACAGCCTCATAGCAGTGAAGTAAGCTATTCCGACTTCTACAGAGGAGTATTAAGCGGATTTTTATCTGCAATTTTTGGTGTTTCTGTATTTTATATAATAAAATACTCGGCAGCGTTAAAAAATAAGGATAAACTCAAAAAAATATACATAAAGGAGCATGATGAGCTTACCCAACAGATTTTACTTGATATAAGTAAAATTGAATCTATTTTCATTACTTTCGGTATATCATCAGCAATGATAATAGGCGGTTTTTTCAGCAAGACTATTTTCTGGTGCTTTTATTGCGTTTTTATGTATTACTGCTTCATCAGAAAAATCTTATATCACATATTTAAAAGTAAGTATTAGTGTGTTCTTAATTTAAGGCAGCACCGCACAAAGATTGCGTGGTGTTACCTTAAAAAACTTGACAAACTATGCAAAACAGTGTACACTGTATATGTCTGGTATTAACATACATTCTGAACTTACTATTGAAAGGAGAAAAAACATTGAACAAGGTATTAGAAGTTAAAGGACTTTCAAAGCAATATGACAAGGTTCTCGCTGCAAACAACGTCAATTTCGACATTGACAGCGGTGAAATTTTCGCTTTAATCGGTCCTAATGGTGCAGGCAAAACAACAACAATTAGAATGATATCAACACTTATCAAGCCAACATCGGGGGACGCTGTTATTGCAGGTCACAGCGTCATTAAAGAACCCGAAAAGGTCAGAGAATGTATCACCTATCTCCCTGATGAAGCAGGTGCATACAAAACCATGAAGGGAATTTCGTATCTTCGTTTTATGGCAGGACTTTTTACGTCCGACCTTAATCTCACGGAAGAATACGTTAAAAGAGCATCTGATATATGCAAGCTTGGTGACCGTCTTAATGATAAAATCGGTACATACAGCAGAGGTATGATAAGAAAGCTCCTGCTTGCAAGAGCTGTTATGAACCGCCCTAAGCTCGCAATACTTGATGAACCTACCAGCGGACTTGATGTTATCAATGCCATTGAAATAAGAAAAATGATTAAGGAGCTTGCCGCTTCTGAGGGAACTTCTTTCCTGCTTTCATCTCATAATATGCTTGAAATTGAATTTGTTTCGGATAAGGTCGGTATTATGTCAAAAGGAAAGCTTATGACCATGGGAAAAGCAGACGAACTTAAAACACGTTACAATGCTGCTAATCTTGAGGAAGTATTTGAAAGGGTGGTGCTTGAAAATGAAGTTCATTAATCTCTTAAAAAAGGAACTCGCAGAGCTTATCAATAAACAAATGATATTAGGTCTTTTGCTTACGCTTGCAATATTGATGATAGTCGGTCAGGTAATGACTGAGGCAATTGATACGGTAACAGAAAGTGCTTATTCCATTAATCTTATGGATGCGGACGATACAGATTTTTCTCATGAAATAGTTGATACCCTCAAAAAAATGGAGGACAGCAGCTCCAATAAAATAAAACTGAAGCTTATAGAAAAAAGTGACGCTGATTATTCTTCTCTTATGGAAAAAAATAATCTTAATTCTCTTATCATTATTCCTGAGGGATTTTCAGAAAAAGTAGAAGCCTTTGATAAAAGTGCTGAACTTGAAAGTGTTTCAAAAATAAAGTCCGCTTCATCTTTGGGTACTCTGAATGCTGATACAAGCGACAGCATTTCCGTAATTCAGGATATTGTAAGTAACAAAATTCTCGCTGATAAGGGACTTTCAGCAAGTGAAATAGCGTCTGCCGAAGCTCCGTTTAAAGTAAATTCCACTACCGTTGTAGGAGAAAAAAGCTCCGCTATTCCGATGCAGAATATCGTCAGCAATATGACAGCACAAAATATGATTATACCTATTATAATATTTATTCTTGTAATATATACATCTCAAATGATTGTAAGTGCAATATCAACTGAAAAAATTGACAAGACGCTTGAAACACTTCTTTCTGCTCCTGTATCAAGAGTTTCGGTTCTTGGTTCAAAAATGCTTGCTGCTGCTATCGTAGCACTTATAAATGCAGCCGTATATATGCTTGGATTCAGTAAATTCGTAAGTGGTGCAACATCTTCAATCTCATCTGAAACGCTTGATAATGCAATGAGCGTCAGCAATGCAATGGAACAGCTTGGGCTTAAACTTACAACAGGTGATTATGTACTTATCGGAATTCAGATGTTCCTCACAATTATGATTTCACTTTCAGTTTCAATTATTTTAGGTGCTATGGTAAACGATGCAAAATCAGCTCAGACAATAATCATGCCTATTATGATGTGTGCAATGATTCCTTATATGATTTCCATGCTTACAGACATCAACACACTTAACCCTACAATAAAAACTCTCGTTTATGCAATTCCGTTTACACATACATTTACTGCAATGAATAATCTCATGTTCGGAAATGACAAGCTTTTTATTATTGGCATTATTTATCAGGCTTTGCTTTTCGTAATCTGTATGTTCTTTGCAATCAGACTGTTTAATTCCGATAAAATTTTTACAGCTTCACTTAATTTCGGACAAAAATCAAAATTCAAGAAGTCAAAAAAAGTATCTGAATAAGAATAAATTTTATAGCAATGCAATAATGCGACATAAGATGCAGTGTTTTGTTGTATTGCTATTAAAACCCACTGATAAACAAACAGCAGCACTCATGCAAATGCATTGAGTGCTGCTGCTTTTTATGGAGAATTTTAAGGAGGAGGCTTATTTATTCAAAGCCGAGTGCTTTGATAGGGAAATTAACCCTGTTCACTAATGTAAATCTGTATTCTGTTCTGCATCATATCTGCTGCTTCCTGAGCAGTCTGCTTACCTTCAAAATATGACTGTGCTTCTTCTTCAACTATTTCATAAACCTTATTGTCATATTGTACCGGTGAATCAATATTCAAGATAAATTCCTTACAGCTTTCTACTTCTTCCTTTGACATATTGCCGATATCTATTACCTGATCACCAATATAATACTGTGAATACCAATCATACTGCTCGCCTGTTTCAGGATCAACATATGGTTTTGTCGATGCCTCAGCCATTTTATTAAATGAATTCATATTTACAGGGAATGAATAGGAAAGCTTATCCTGTTTTTCTTCTGTATAGAACTGCTTGATAAATTCCCATGCACCATCTTTAACGGCTGAATCTGCTGTAATCACATAGCTTGAACCAAAGGCTACCTTATTTCCATTTCCGTTTGATGTCGGATAACCTACATATGTAAGCGGAGCATTATCAAAAGTACCTGCTGAATTGCTGTGGAAATCACGAAAACTTGAAGCATAAAGCACCTGTAACAGCACCTTATTGTTTCTTATGCCTGCCTGTTCTTCCATCTGACGCTGCTCCCAATATTCATCGTCAGAATTTAAATTATCCCAGTCCCTGTCATCAGGCTCAAAACCTTTGCAGAATTCAAGAATTTTAATCATATCAGGCGAGTTAAAGCTGCATTCCTTTGTTTCATAATTAATAAAGCTTGAAAATGAACCATAAACAAAGTTTCCAAAAACATATTCTCTGTATGGTTCAGTTGTAAGCTTCATGCCGTCAGGCATAGCATCATAAGCAGCAATAAGGTCATCAATGTTCCAATTTGCCTTATCTCCGACAAATTCAGTTTTTGCTGTAATAGTAGTTATATAAAATGATTCAGGTATGCTGTAAAGTTTACCGTTCTTTTCATTCATTTTAAGAATATTCGGCAGGAACATATCTCTTTTTATATCGCTGTCCTTATCCAGAAATTCATACAAATCTATGAAACAGCCCTTTGAAGCAAGAAGGTCTGCATTGGAAAAGCCGGATATTGCTATAATATCAGGAGCTTCTCCTGATAAAATATCATTTTTTAATTGTTCTTCCGCACCTGTATATTCATTTTCTTCTGTGTCGTATTCGCTGTAATCTTTCAGCTTTATTCTGTATTCCGTATTTGCCTTGTTAAATTCTGAAATTGCACTTGAAATTGAATCATCAGCCCATTTTGCACCCACTGTAATCATTACAACATTGTTCATTTCTGAAACGTCTTTTCTCGTCATGCGGTAAAGGGTAGTTTTTTCGCTCTCACTGACTGATGTTATAAAGTCACCGTTTTCAAGAGCGATAACTGAATTTACATAGTTTCCGTTTATATCGGAGTCTATCCAGTTAAGAACCTCCTCAGAGGTTTTGAAGTCTTCTTTAACTCCAGTTATGCCTGTTGAGGACTGTACAAAAAAGCTGTATTCATTTACTCCACGCATGATATAAGGATTCATTGCATTAACTTCAGGGTATTCAAAGCTTTCTCCAAGTTTAAGATTATCAAAATCAAGCGTACTTGCCTTTTGTTTATCATCAGCATAATATGAAACTATTGCAGTGCCGTCCTTAATCTTACCTAATGTGGAAATATAATTTACATTTGAAAGACCGTCAACATCACCTTTTGATTTGCCGTTTTCATCATAAACTGTAAGTGTATATTCATTTCCTTCATAATTCTGACAGGATATTACAAACTCGTTATTATCAAGCAGTAAGATATTATCAATATAACTATCCTTGATTTTTTCTATTTTAGTTTCTGAAATGCTGTTTCCCTCTGAATCATAAATCTTTACTTTATATTCCTCTTGTCTTGCTTCTTCATAGGCATCCCAGTCAAAGTTTTCACCGTCAAAATTTTCATCTTCAAAGTCAGGCACATCGAAATCGCCAAATGATGTTGTGCAGGTAAGAATACATATATTGCCCTCTGAATTTATGTCAATATGGAATGCGTTTTCATTTTCCTGAAACTTAAAATCCATTTTCTTTAAATCAGTAAATTCAGAATCAGTTGTATAGTAAATGTTCTTATAATCATCATCATATCCTTCAATAAGAACTGTATCGGTATCAGGGCAATAATTTAAGGAGCTGACATTAATATCTTCTGCAAGTTCAATTTCAACAGATGAATAAGCGTTCTGCAATACCTGGTCAGCAGTCTTTTTTTCCTTTGCGGAGTTCTTTTTTCCGCATGAGGTTACTGATGCAACTGTAAGAACCGCCGCTGCTGCTAAGCTGACCGCAGATGTTAATTTAGTTTTTTTCATTGTTTTCTTCCTTTCTTATGTTTGGTTATTTTAGAAACTAATTTTAAAGCACCTTCAATAATTTTGTGCTTTTTACTTTTTATGACCTTATATAATCTGACTATAAGCCTGATTAATGTTATTAACGGCACTACTAAGCATATCATAGCACCAAGATATATAAAGCTGAGCTTAAATTCTGTTATTTTAGCTCCGTTTTCCCACCATGTATATGCAATCGGCTTATTCACCGTAACCATGGATGGAATTTTCTTAACAGCCTTAATTCTTTTCCATACTGAAAAACGATTTGTATTTTCAACTAAAACAGCATTATCCTTAAAGGCTTCTGTGCTTTGTTTCAGGGTTTTGTATGCAAAATTCTCTACAGGCTGAGGCAAAACAGCCTCATAGCATGAAATGTCAGTATATTTTTCTCCGCTTATAGAAGATGCTCCGTCATATGATACATATAATTGGGGTGTTTTTCCATATCCGCTTTTTTCGGCTTTTGTTTCGGGAGTGCTTATAACTCCTGAAACATAAAACGGAACATTATTTAATGTTATGCTCATTCCTGCAACGTCATATGAACCGAAAAGCTGCCATGCAAGGTCAGCGTCAATGACTGCACCGTCCTGCATTATGTCGTTTTCACTGAAATAAGAACCGCTTTGCAGCTCGAAATCATGGAGCAGAAAGAAATCTCCGTTTACCACATTCATCTCACATTCGGCAGTTCCGATTTTAGAACCGATTGCAGTTACTTTTCCATATCTGCTGTAAAAGCTGTCATACCATAATCTGCTGTTTTCTTTTTGGCTTATCGAGGCATTTGTAAGCTCTGA
Organism: Ruminococcus sp. UBA6407; assembly: GCA_002438605.1. Lineage (GTDB taxonomy): Bacteria > Bacillota > Clostridia > Oscillospirales > Ruminococcaceae > Ruminococcus > Ruminococcus primiciens. The sequence continues at coordinate 6,087 of DJPR01000023.1, read as the reverse complement.
CAGTATGCTGCTTCTTACCGAATTAACGGTTTCAACAGACATATAGGCATCTTTTCCAAAAAAGCATGAAACCTGAGCATAATCAAGCCCCTTATGTCCGTTTACCCAGCGTTCCGCAGCAAACTGCGTATTCTGACTGCCTGCAATTATATTTCCTGCGATAAAAAGCCCTGATGCTGCGGCAATTGCAATGCCGTTAATAATTGCAGTCTTTTTGATGTTTTTCTTATTTAATTTCATAGGTATCACACACCTAGTCCTTCATGCGTACCTGATCGCCCGGCTTAACAGGCTTGCTTGCTGTTGAAATAATATAGTCGCCATTGCTTATCATACCTGAAACAGCACTTGAAACCTCATCGGAAGCTAATACCTCAACATTTATACGCTCCGCATAATATCTGTTGCCCAAAGGAGAGCTTTTTGACTTTACAGACATAACGAATTTACCGTTTTTATCCTCATAAACTGCACTTTTAGGAACAATTGCGTCATACTTTGCCGTACTGCATGGAATTGAAATTTCAATGCTTTGTCCTGATTCAACGTTTCCCTCAACATTAAATGTGAGTATTTTACTCTTTGAACCGCTTGATGTATCATTTTTTATATCCTTGAGCGTTGCTTTCAGGTCACCTGACCAATTGTTTATGATGTCGGCTTCAACGCCTTTCTTAACCTTCTTGACCTTTTCAGTATCAGCAGTAATTGTCAATGTATATCCCTCAGAAGAAATATCAACGACTGCCAATGCTGTATCAGGCAAAGTTGTATCCCCCGGATTTACCAGTATTTCGCTTACTACACCCGAATATTCCGACTTAACCTCTGTTTCACCCAAATCCTTTTTAAGCTTTTCAAGCTCCTTTGTCTGATTTTCTATTTCTTCCTTTTGATTGTTTAATGTGAGATTTTCCTTTTGCTGAGCAACATTATCTTCCTTTTTTGTACTTTCAAGCTGTAAAAGGAGTGTTTCAAGCTCTCTCTGTTTTGCTGTAACAGCATCACAGAGTTCGGAATATGAAGCAGCCTCCATTGATGCAATTTCATTTTCAAGTGATGCAGCCTGCTCTGTAAGCGAATCAGCCTCAGACTGAATATTTCCAAGTGTTTCGGAAAGCTTTGCTCTTGCTGAATTTTTAGCAGAATTAAGCTGTTTTAATGCTGAATCATATGCCGATTGAAGTGATGAAGCCTTATTCTGTGCATTTTTTATATCTGCTTCACCTGCTCCCGATTCCTTTAAGCTTTCAAGCTCTGCCTTTGCTGAATATAGCTTTGACTCATTATCTGAAACAGTATTTGCCTGATTTACAAGATTTCCTGAATATTCAGCAGGGAGCATACTGTAGTCCTCACTGTCAATTGCAGATACATAGCCCTGATATTTTGCAAGCTCATTATTTTTCATTTTAAGCTGTGTATTTACATTATTTAAGCTTGCCTTTTTATCTGCAAGTACGCTTTCCTGTGAAGCTGCCTTATCTCTTTTTGTTATAAGAGTCTGCAAATCTTCTCTTGCAGCTTTTATCTGCATATTCTCATTTGCATAGTCCTTTGGAACTGTAAGGAGAGCTGATTCATATTCAAGCTTTAATGCATTCAATGCCTTTTCAGCTTCTTTAATCTGTTCCGATTCCTCAGCAGACAGTGTAAAGAGAACTGTTCCCTTTTCTATTGTCTGACCGCTTTTAATGTGAATTTTCTCTACCTTTTTATTATCCTTTACCTTTACTTCATAAGACTGATTTGACTCAAGTACGCCGCTGCCTCTTAATTTTTCAGTAAGCGAACCTGATGTGCATACCTCTGTTGCAACCTCGGAAAGTGACTTATTCATAATAGTATTTGAGAAAAATGTAAGCACAAGCAAAACAGCAAGGAATATAATGAGTATGGTTTTTATTATCTCCCGACGTTTTTTATGTATGTCAGCAGGATTGACCTCTGCTGTTTCCTGCGTAATAACATTATTATTGTTTTCTGACATTTTATTAAAGCTCCTTTCAAATAATGGATAATGCATTTATCCTTTAATGCCGCCCGAATACGTAATTCCCTCAACGAGATATTCCTCACCGTAAAGGAACATAAGCAGACTCGGCACCATATATATAACCGCAACGGCAAATGCAAGACCTATATCCCCCGTATTTATTTCCGAAAGAAAAACGGACAGAGGGTGCATTTCCTTGTCTTTAAGCATAATAAGCGGCTGTTCAACCATATTCCAGTAGTCAATAAATACAAGCAGGGCTACTGAAAACAATGCACTTTTACATAATGGAATACATATGTGAAATAATATCTGCCATTCACTTGCACCGTCAAGTTTAGCAGCTTCAATATACGAGCTTGGTATTCTTCTCATTATTTTCGTCAGCAAGAATACACTGAACGGAGAGAATATTCCGGGAAGAATTATTGACCACCTTGTATTGAGAAGTCCGAATTTATCTGCCACAAGGAAATTAGGTACTAATGTTACCTGATATGGCATAAGCATCAGAATTATGTATGAAAAAAATATGATATTTTTGAGTTTTCCACTCGACCTTGCAAATCCATAAGATGCAAAGAGTGCTACAAGCAGCTGAAATACTGTTATAGGAACAACAAGTATAACTGAATTCCAAAACTTCAGCAAATATTCAGGACTTTTAAAAAGAACTGACACATACTGACTGAATGTTACCTTATCAGGAATAAATTTAAGGTTCAGCTTATCTGAAATAAAAGTTTTCTCCGTTCCATTCATATTGTTCAGCATTGCACCGTAATTTGCTGTTATTTCATTAGATGTCATAAACGAATTGGATATGGTAAGTATTGTGGGAACAATAAACATAAATGCTGCAAAACCAATAAATACCGCCAATACAATTGAGAGGAATTTTTCCTTCTGCCTGCGTTTTCTCAGATTCATTATTCTTCCACATCCTCTCCGAACTTATTTTCAGCAATAAAGAGAATACCGATAATTACTATCATTGCCAAAGAGAAAATTACTGCTGCTGCTGAAAGCTTCTGATAATCAAGACTGCGGAATGTATTGTTCATAAAATGCTGAATAAGGTACATCTTATCATACGGGTAATCGCCTGTAAGCAGATAAACCTCACGAAAGATTTTAAATGAGTTTATAAGCGAAAGTATCAGTACAAAAAATATTGTAGGTGAAAGGTATCTCAGTTTAATATGTACGAACTTATACCATGCTGAAGCACCCTCAAGATCTGCAACCTCCATTATATCCTTTGGGATATTTCCGAGAGCAGCCATAAAAAGTATCATATTGTAGCCGAGGTTTTTCCACAGGAACATCAGTATTATGACAACGTGGCTGTATGGAGATTTAAGCCAATCCAGCGGTTCTGCTCCAAAATGAGATGCAAGCTCATTAATTGTACCGTTCGCATGAAACAATACCTGCCATACCAATACAACAGACGCTGTAGGAACCATAAGAGGACAAAGGAAAAAGGTTCTGAACACGCTTTTTCCGGGTATTTTCTTTTCAAGCAGCATTGCAAGTCCTAAAGAAAGTATAACTGCAAGAGGAACTGCGGCTGCTGAAAATAAAGCAGTGTTTTTAATTGACGTTATGAATGCTTTGTTTTTGAAAAGTGCTTTAAAATTATCAAGAAAAACAAATTCCTGCATTATAGGATTATTTACAAATGAATAATAAATTACAATTCCAAACGGTATTATGAAAAATGCCAGAACTCCTATTATGCTTGGAGCAAGGCAGCACCAGCTGAATGCCTTTTCACCGCCTTTTCCGCATTGATAATGCTTCCGCTTCTGCGTCAATATAATCACACTCCCAAACCGTATCTATAATATAGTGTATTTAAAGTCAAAAAAAGACGAAATAAATTTTATTTTTTCTTCTGTTAAAGCATACTTTTGATTATAGCAATACAAGCTTTATGCATTGCTGTACTAGAAATTCTATATATTTATACAGTATATTTAAGATAACGCCGCACTAACTGTACCACTTAATATAATACACCTATTTTTATATATTGTCAATAGCTTTCAAAGCTGTAAAATAAAATATTTTTTACCAACAGGTGTTGCTATTCATTGCTAAAAGGCACATCAAACGGCTATATTTTGTGATTTGTCAGGCTGTTGTATTCTTTTGTAAGAAAATGTCAAAAAACCTATTGACATTTTATTCTCATTATGATATAATCATACCATTGCATTTCACTTTAATCATTTAAAGCATTACTGCTTTAAACAAAAACACAGAAAAGAGGATTATTATGGGTACACAAATCAACACAACTATAATTCTTATAATATACATTATAGTTATGCTGGGAATCGGAGTTTACACTTCTAAAAAAACAAAATCAGTAAGCGATTTCGTTCTGGGCGGACGCAATGTCGGTTCATGGCTTACCGCATTTGCTTATGGTACTTCCTATTTCTCAGCCGTTGTTTTCATCGGATATGCAGGACAATTCGGTTGGAATTATGGTATTTCTTCAACATGGATAGGTATAGGAAACGCACTTCTCGGAAGTCTTATGCCCTGGTTTATCTTAGGCAGACGTACCAGAATAATGTCCAATCACGTTGGTGCAAGGACAATGCCTGAATTTTTTGAAAGCAGATTCAATTCCACTGCTTTAAAGCTTGTTTCTGCAATGATTGTCTTTGTTTTTCTTATTCCATACACTGCCTCCGTTTACAACGGTCTTTCACGTCTTTTCGGAATGGCATTCAATCTCGGTGAAAACGGTTACTTCTACATAGTTGTTGCAATGGCTGTTCTTTCAGCTGTTTATGTTATTCTTGGCGGATATACCGCTACTGCAATAAACGATTTTGTTCAGGGTATTATCATGATTGTCGGAATTATTGCAGTTGTTATCTCTACATTAAACGGTGCAGGCGGATTTTCAAATGCACTTAAATCTCTCGGAGAAATCGAGTCGGCTAAGGATCTTAACACAATTACAGGTCCTGACCCTATAAACCTGCTTGGCGTAGTTATACTCACCTCGCTAGGTACATGGGGACTTCCTCAGATGGTTCAGAAATTTTATGCAATAAAAGATGAAAAACAGATAACAAAAGGTGCAGTAATCTCCACAATTTTCGCATTGATTGTTGCAGGCGGCTCGTATTTCATGGGTGGATTTGTAAGACTTTACTGTTCTGTTGACGGTGAAAAGGGCAAAACATTGATTGGCACAAACAACGGAAAGCCTGAATTTGACAGCATGGTTCCTGCATTGCTTGATTCAGCACTTCCTGATATTCTTATCGGATTAGTTGTCGTTCTTGTTCTTTCAGCTTCACTTTCAACGCTTTCATCACTTGTTCTTACTTCAAGCTCCACACTTACTATAGACTTGATTAAGCCAAGAGCTAAAAAAATGACTGAAAAGAAAGAAGTTCTCATAATGAGAATACTTATTGCAGTATTCCTTATAATTTCTGTTGTAATTGCTTTCAACAAAAATGCATCTATTTCAACTCTTATGTCATACTCATGGGGTGCGTTATCAGGAGCATTTTTAGGTCCATTCCTTTACAGTCTGTTCTCAAAAAAGGTGACTGCCGCTTCATGCTGGGCAAGCATTGGAACAGGTATAGGAATTACTGTTGTTCACATGATTTTGTTTGGTTTTGGATTTGAGGCATTCAGCGGTCTTGTTGAGAGTGTTAAGGAGCTTGACCTTCCGTTCAATATTCTTTCACCTATTAATGCAGGTGTTATCTCCATGATTGTTTCACTTATAATTGTACCTGTTGTAAGTATATTCACAAAGCCGCCGAAGAAAGAAATTGTTGACGATATTTTTGCAAGTATCGGTAAATAAGCAAAAACATATAAAATCGGGTTTCCAAAGGGTTGATAACCCTTTGGCGGAGTCCAGAGGCAGAGCCTCTGGTGGGGTGCGGGGTGAAGCCCTGCATAAAGCCTTTAAGCGTTTCGCAGAGGGTGAATTTAGAAACAGTTTCAACTGTTTCTAAAGAGGGGCATGCCTTACAAGTGAAGGCTGCCCCTTTTTTTATTTGACAGTTGTTTATTTAAAAAAAGAATAGAATAAGGGAACG
>DJPR01000042.1 GCA_002438605.1 Ruminococcus sp. UBA6407 | reverse complement strand
AAAGGGTTATCAACCCTTTGGAATCCCTTTTTTGCACTAATAATTAAATATCCATGACAGAACCGAAAGAATATATCCCTCTGTACCCTCCGAATATACCTCTTTCAGAGCTTTATCAGGACAGTCTGTAATTATATTGTCAACTCCCATTGTTATATATTTCTTCATCTCATATACGTCATTAACTGTCCATATAAAAACCCTTTTTCCATTAGCATGAGCAATATTAACAACATTTTGTGAAACAAAGCTCTTATTCAGACTGATTGCATCTATATATTTAAGTTTTGAATAACTGTTATATGACATAATATTTGTTATAATCCCTGTTTTTATTTGCGGATACTCTTTTTTTACAGCCCTTAATGCCGAATATGAAAACGACGTTATATAGCAGGAATCACTGCACCCATACTCCTCGGTAAGCCTTGCAGTTTCAACGGCAATTCTTCCTACATCTCCAAAATTCTTGATTTCAATATTCAATTTTATATTGTCAGCCATAAGATCAAGAGCTTCTACAAGCAGCATTATTTTCGCATCACTGTACTCCTCTCCGAACCAACTGCCGCAGTCAAGCTCCAATAGTTCATCATAAGTCAGTTTGCTTAAATCAGACTTGTTTCCTGTTGTACGCTTCAGATTTTTGTCATGGAACACCACAAGCTGACCGTCTGCTGTTTCCTGAACGTCAAGTTCAACATAATCAGCTCCTATCTCCATTGCCTTTTCAAACGCATATGATGTGTTTTCAGGAGCTGACATTGACGCTCCTCTGTGTGCAGTAACCTTGGTTCTGTTCAAAAAGCTCATATTAAGCTTAATATTTTCCTGAGAAATGTTTTTCAAATAAGAGTAATTAAGTATAATACTCATAACAATTACTGCTCCTGCAAAAATTCTTACCTTTGCAGGCTTTATTTTAGGTGAAAATGCTTCAATTTTAAATTCAATATCAGATAAATCCTCGTTAAAAAAGCATACTGTAATGAATGAGAACAATATTGGCATTGCAAAAATTGTGGATAAAAGCATAACTGCTTTCAATACATGACTTATACTTCTCAATGCAGAAACAGCCGATTTTTCTACATCTGAAAACCCCTTGGCTACAAATATTATGCAAAAGCTGACTGCAAAAATCATCAGCACACATATTAATGAAAGAATAACATTCCACAAAACAAATGACAAAGCTACTTTTTTTCGTTTGCCTTTCATGAGCTGCATGCTTTTTTGCAGTGACTGCTTATATGACATATCAGTCAGGGTAAACAGGTGCAGACTGTATATCCTGTTGATAATAAAAAACGTGAAAACTGCAAGTAATGCAATATAGATACATGTCGCAATACGTGTTCTGGATATGCCTGCAAGCGTTTGTACATCAGGCAGACCTATATATGTGAACAATCCTGACGCAGTTGTCAGCTGTGTAAATGCAAGCAAAAAAAGTGCATGAAAAATAATGACAAAATTTCTTGCTCTGAATATTTTAAGTGAGGTTTTAATGCCTGTTTTCATCATTCCTGCTATTGTCACTCTCTTTTTGAGGTAAAAACAAGCAAGGCAGTGAAGTACCGCCGATATTTCCATTAAGGTAAAAAATGCCGCCGCTAAAAGCACAAGTATCAGCAGTAATATAACTGCCGGATTTGTAAAGAATTTTGCCAGATTTTCAGTTGTAAGGTATCCGATTCCCGCAATTTTCATTGCAAGATTTAATACATTTTTTAAAAGCGGAGCAATTACGGCTGAAAGAATGACCTTATACATAAGTTCAAACAATATAATTAAGGGCATTGCTCTGAAAAGAGTGCCTATTGATTTAAAATACTTTTTTATATCACTCACGTCCTTAACCGAATTGCGGCTGTGCCGTATAAATGCAGCACCGCACAAAACACGTCAAAAAATTTTGTACGGCATTGCCTGAAATTTTATGCGTTTAATACAATTTTATTATACGCTTTTTTTCAAAATAAGTCAATTAAGCCTTAAAACAATACACATAATCTTTATGTGTTGTTGACATAAACCATTATATTATGATTTTTAGCATTTAAACACTTGAAAAATCTGCAATAGTATGTTATAATATATTTAATAATGAAAAAATACGGCAAAAACGCAGCCGCTAATGCGAAACCGCTGATTATTTTGGCGGCAATGGAGTTTAACAATGGAAGAAAAAAATCCTATCGTTCTCGACAGAACAACCTACAAAAGAATAAAGTCTATGGACAGAAAGCAAATGGAAGTATGCCTGACAAATATTTATAATTCAGGTATAAGTGACGCTGCTGAAGCAGGCAGTACAGCCGGTTCTGTTTCTATAGATGACATAAAAACTGCCATATCAGGTGTAAAGGGAATAGGTGAAGCTCGTCTGAATGATATTATGGACGCAGTTGCAAAGCTTTATAATACTGAAACAAAGGAAGAAGCAACCGTTTAATCAGCTGAAAAATTATAATTAAAGCGGATTTTGATGTTTTATCAAAATCCGCTTTTCTATTGGTTTCCAAATGATATGATAACCCTTTTGGGAATCCTATTTGCTACGTTTTCAAGGATTTAACTTTTCTTTTAGCTTCTCAAAAAATGACGGTCTTTTTGCATAATTCTTATCGTCAAGAGATGCTTCAAAGCTCTTTAAAAGCTCCTTTTGCTTCTTTGTAAGATTTTTCGGTACTTCAACAACCACCTTAACATACTGATGTCCTCTGTCGCTCCTGTTGAGCTTCTGAACACCCTTGTTTTTAAGTCTGAATACAGTACCTGTCTGTGTACCCTCACCTATATTATACTTAACATTTCCGTCAATTGTAGGTACAGTAATTTCATCACCGAGAACTGCCTGCGTGAATGTAACAGGTATCTCACAATGAATATCATATCCCTCTCTTGTGAAAAGCGGATGAGGTCTTACCGAAATAGTTACATTGAGATTTCCAGCAGGGCCTCCGTTTATACCGCAGTCACCCTGACCTGAAAGTCGAATTGTCTGACCGTCAGCAATACCTGCCGGAATATCAAAGCTTACTGTTTTTGTGACTCTCGTTCTTCCTACGCCACGACATTTGCTGCATGGATTTTTTATAATTTTACCTTTGCCGCCGCAGTGAGGACATGGCTTTGTTGAGGAAATTGCTCCAAACGGAGTACGCTGTGTAGTCTTGATACTTCCCCGTCCCTGACAATCAGGACAAACCTCTGCTGTTGTTCCTGAACTTGCACCTGTACCGTTACAAGCGTCACACGCTGCCATTCTGTTTATCTTTATATCCTGTCTTTTACCCTTGCAGGCGTCCATAAAGTCTATAATTACGCTTTGGTTTATATCCTGACCACGTCTTGGAGCATTTGCATTGGAACGTCCGCCGCCTCCGCCACCGAAGCCGAAGCCTCCGCCAAAGCCTCCGAAGATATTTTCAAGAATATCGCCTACATCACTGAATCCGCCAAAGCCGTCTGCACCGGCAAATGAACCGTCAACACCTTCATGTCCGAACTGGTCATACTTTGCACGTTTATCAGGATTTGAAAGAACCTCGTAAGCCTCGTTTACTTCCTTGAATTTTTCCTCACAGGTAGGGTCATTCGGATGTAAATCAGGGTGAAATTCTCTTGCTTTCTTTTTGAAAGCTTTTTTTATTTCGTCCTCGGAAGCTCCCTTTTGAAGCCCGAGCACTTCATAATAATCTCTTTTATCAGCCATATACGCTCCTATTTGCCGCAAACTACCTCCGCATTACAGTAGTTTCTTACGGACCGCTTTTTACGGCAAAGCGGCATAGCCTAAATTCCGAATAAAAACACCGCTAGGGCAGAAGTATTTTCTGCCCTTTGGTTAATATGATTTTATTAAACCTCAGTAAAATCAGCGTCAACAACACCGTCATCATTACCGTTGTCGTTATTGTTGTTATCCTGAGCAGCTCCGCCCATATTAGCGAACTGTGATGGATCAACTCCTGCTGCTCCGTTTGGATTTGCCTGCTGATATACCTTTGCTGAAAGGTCATAGAATGCTTTTTGTAAGTCTTCCTTTTTATTCTTTATATCATCAAAGTTGTCTGCTGAAATTGCAGCCTTCAGGTCAGCACACTTAGCTTCAATAGCTGCCTTCTCGTCTGCTGAAACCTTATCGCCGAAATCAGCAACAGCCTTTTCGCACTGGAATACAAGGTTTTCAGCCTCATTCTTAGTGTCAACCTGCTCACGCTTCTTCTTATCTTCCTCAGCGTACTGCTCGGCTTCCTTAACAGCCTTGTCAATATCGTCCTTGGACATATTTGTTGAAGCTGTGATTGAGATATTCTGTTCCTTGCCTGTACCCAAGTCCTTAGCAGAAACATGAACGATACCGTTGGCATCTATATCAAATGTAACTTCAATCTGTGGGATTCCTCTTGGTGCAGGTGCAATGCCGTCAAGACGGAATGTACCAAGCTGCTTATTATCTCTTGCAAACTCACGTTCACCCTGAAGTACGTTAATATCAACAGCCGGCTGATTATCAGCATATGTTGAGAAAATCTGTGACTTCTTTGTAGGAATTGTTGTATTTCTCTCAATCATCTTTGTGCAGACGCCGCCTGCTGTTTCAATACCGAGTGAAAGAGGAGTTACATCAAGAAGAAGGAGTCCGTTCTTAACGTCGCCGCCGAGAACGCCGCCCTGATATGCAGCACCGAGAGCTACACATTCATCAGGATTGATGCCCTTGAATGGTTCCTTGCCGATAAACTTCTTAACAGCTTCCTGAACAGCCGGAATTCTTGAAGAACCGCCGACCATGAGAACCTTGCTGAGATCACTTGCTTTAAGTCCGCTGTCCTCAAGAGCCTGCTTTACAGGACCCATTGTAGCCTGAACCAGATCAGCAGTAAGCTCATTGAACTTAGCCTGTGTAAGTGTAAGGTCAAGGTGCTTTGGACCTGAAGCGTCAACTGTGATGAACGGAATGTTAATATTTGAAGTTGTAGTTGATGAAAGCTCAATCTTTGACTTTTCAGCAGCGTCCTTTAATCTCTGCATAGCCATTTTATCTGTTGAAAGGTCGATGCCGTCTGACTTCTTGAATTCTGCAACGATCCAGTCAATAATCTTCTGGTCGAAGTCATCACCGCCAAGACGGTTGTTGCCTGCTGTAGCAAGAACCTGCTGAATGTCCTCACCCATTTCAATGATAGATACATCGAATGTACCGCCGCCGAGGTCATAAACCATAACTGTCTGGTCTTCTTCCTTGTCGATACCGTATGAAAGAGCAGCAGCAGTAGGCTCGTTGATAATTCTCTTTACTGTAAGACCTGCAATTTGACCTGCGTCCTTAGTTGCCTGACGCTGTGAGTCTGTGAAGTAAGCAGGAACTGTGATAACAGCTTCTGTAACAGGTTCGCCGAGATAAGCTTCAGCATCAGCCTTGAGCTTCTGAAGAATCATAGCTGAAATTTCCTGAGGAGTATATTTCTTTCCGTCGATTTCAACCTTGTAATCAGAACCCATATGTCTTTTAATTGAAGAAATAGTTTTTTCGTGGTTAGTGATAGCCTGTCTTTTAGCAACCTGTCCGACAAGTCTTTCACCTGTATTTGTAAATGCTACGACTGAAGGTGTTGTTCTTGCACCCTCTGAGTTAGGGATAACAACGGCATTACCGCCCTCCATAACTGCAACGCAAGAGTTTGTTGTACCTAAGTCAATACCAATAATCTTTCCCATAGTGATTACCTCCAAATAATCAATAATGATTTTAGTTAAATCTATATAAAAAACAGCAAAAGCTGTTTATTGCATGAAATGAATCAGTTTGCCACTACTACCATTGCCGGACGTATGAGCTTATCACCAAGCTTATAGCCTTTCTGATACACCTGACAAACTCGGTTTGAAGCATATTCTTCGCTGTCCGCCTGACTTATGGCGTTGTGAATCTTAGGGTCAAATTCAGAACCAAGACCGTCAACCTCTTTTACATCAAGCTTTTCAAGAATATCCTTGAACTGTCCGAAAATCATCATCATGCCATTTTTGTAATTTTCATCTGAACATTCGCTTTCAACAGCTCTTTCAAAGCTGTCAAGAACAGGGAGAATACTCTCAACACATTTCATTGTAGCGTGACTGAATGTTTCAGTCTTTTCCTTAGCAGTTCTTTTGCGGTAATTATCATACTCTGCAAAAAGTCGGCGATAATTATCGGAAGCCTCCGCAAGAGCACTCTCCATTTCGCTTATTTGTGCAGCAGTATCATTATATTCGCTTACTGCATCCTGCTCGTCCTGCATTTCGTTTTCAGCCGCTGTATCTTCACTGCCCTTGTTTTCACATTCAGCTGTATTTTCGGCTGTTTCCTCAGAGATCAAATCTTTTTCTTCTTTCTCCATTTGCAGTACACTCCCTTCTAAAAGTCTTTATTCTTCCTCGTTTTCCTCATCGGAAATGAGGATGGTAAGTTTCTGGGTAAAATATTCCACATATGGAATTATTTTTCCGTAATCCAACCGCATCGGCCCGATAATTCCAAGAGAACCTGCGGTTCTGTTATGCTTATGGTAATTTGAAACAATCATACTTGAATTTCCGATAACCAGATTATCGTTTTCAGTGCCAAACTTTACCTGAATGCCGCTGAAAGTATCATCAAGCAAATCGGTGATTTCATTTTTATGCTCAATAAATCTTACAATTTCCATTTTATCAAGCTCATGGCATGAAAACAAGTTTTCTTCACCGCTTACTGTTATCTCCTCATGCTTGAGTCCCTCTGAAAGCTCATAAATGCCTTTGATAAGCGGTGAAAGGGTTACCATATAAGCACCCATTGCCGCAACCATTTTATCCAGCATTTCTTCTGAAAGCTCCTCAACGGAAACGCCATGAAGATTTTCTTCTATATAATGTGTAAAAAATTCAAGCTGTTCGTGATTAAGGTCAAATTCAAGTCTGCACGCTTTATTTTTAATATTTCCGTTTGAAGTAATCAAAAGAATAACATACATTTTCTTTCCGGTCGGGATAACCTCGACCTTAGAGATAACGGAAAATTTCGGAGCTGAATTTGCAACAACCGCAGCACACTGAGTAAGCTCTGCAAGCGTTGTAACTGCACTTTGAATGATAACGTCTTCTGTGAGGTTATCCTGCTCCTCAAGCATTTTATCAAGACGTGAACGTTCTTCTTCCGGCAGGGACTGAACTGTCATCAACTCATCAATATAAAGTCTGTAGCCTTTAAATGTAGGAATACGGCCTGCTGAGGTGTGCGGCTGTTCCAGATAACCGAGCTGTTCAAGAGCAGCCATATCATTTCTGATAGTGGCAGCAGAAACCTTGATGTCGATTAATGCGGCTATGGCTTTTGAGCCGACAGGTTCACCGGTTTTAATATACTCGTCAACCACAGCAGCTAAGATTTTCAGCTTCCTATCGTCCACGCTATACACAACCTTTCATCTGTTTAGCACTCTCACCTCTTGAGTGCTAACTATAATTTAACACTATTATCTGCAAATGTCAAGGGGTTTATTCATTTTTGTATACATGCACTAAAACCAAATAAAGAACATATGTTTTTTAAACACTTTGACGAACATTTTGTACATTAAATTAAAATTGGGTTTCCAAAGAATTTGCTAATCCTTTGAAAACCCGTTTTTCAGCAAGTTTAATGCGACACCGCACAAAGTCTTTTGACGTGCTTTGTGCGGTATTGCCTTAATCATTCACTTTCCTTGATAAGTCCGGCTGGCGGAGCTACAAAATCACTTGACGATACATCACAAAGAACAATGCTTGTCTTGTCATTTTCCGAACCTGTTGCATAATATCCGACAGAAAATGACTTTGTATCCTCAGGAATTACAAATCCGATATAGTTGGTAACAGTAGACTTAGGTTCAACAGTAAACTTTGAAGAATATCCGTTTATAAATCTCTTTGCATAAACGTCCGCACGAACATCATAAACAATCTCTTCGCCGTTTATATTAATACAGAAGTTATTAACGGCATCAGTAGGGAAGTCCTTATCAGACTTGTTCTCAATAGTATAGTCTATATAAATATACCTGCCGTTTTCTGTAATATTATTTACGTCAATTACATTGTTGACTGTAAAAACAGTATCGCCGACACTTACAGATTCATAAAGCTTTGCAGGAATTTTATTTGAACCGATAAGCTCATCAGGGGTAGTCTGTGAAACCTCAATCATATTGACAGAGCTTTCCTTTTTCTTCTTGTCCTTACATGCCGTAACAGAGGAAAGCATTAAAACAGCTGCTAAAAAAAGTGCAGCAACTCTGAATTTTTTCATAATTATCTCCAATCCATAGCAATTGTATAAATGCCATAAAAGATTTTTGCACCATGCCTTTAATAAGTGTATTTATTATATCATAATGTATAAAAAAAATCAAGGGCTATCTAAGAACTTGTTCTCAAAAGACTTTTTGGAGGAGCAATACATTAACGGTGAGTATAAACAAAAATAAACAGCTTCTCCGCAATATGCAGAAAAGCTGTCTATGTATTATAATTATTCAGCACTTGGAGCTGATACAGGACATACACCTGCACAAGCACCGCATTCTACGCATGTATCTGCATCAATTTCATACTTGCCATCGCCAGCAGAAATAGCATTTACAGGACATTCGCTTTCGCAAGCACCACAGCTGATGCAATCATCAGAAATTTTATATGCCATTTGTGAGCACCTCCATTTTTATTGATAAGATATTTTCTTATCTATATTTATTTTATCATATTTTCAGAAAAAATCAAGTACTTTATAAAAATATTCACAAAACTTCAATAAGTTAGATTGTATTCAAATTTTATAATTTCAAGATTAAATTTACCGACATTTTTGGTAAAATAAGCAAATATTTTAAGGTGACACAAGTACCACACTTTTTTTGCTTTTATTGCTATTCCGTATTTAGTCTATATCTGTTATTTTTGCCACAGCATATTTGTATATATTATTTGAGCCTGATGAACTGCTTCTGCTAAACGTTGTTCCCTGACAAGTCATTTTAACAGGTATTCCAAGCAAATGCTTTTGAAGTGTTACAACGTCCTGTGCATTTATTCCATTTGAGCCATGAATGTCTGCATTTTTCTTTTCGTATACATTTAAAGGATACTGCTGAGAATTGAGCAGATAAAGCTTCATTGCAGCAGCGTCTGAAATATCCGTATATCCGTCACCATTTGCATCTCCCGGAACAACGAGTGTTTCAGTAAATCTTACGGTACTGAGCTGTGGAGATCTGCCAAAGACATATTTAAATTCATTGCCCATAAGCTCCGCAAATTCAGGCGAGCTTATATCCGATGCTGTTTTTATCATAGCTGACATATCCTCAGAATAACCTTCTCCTACTGCTGTATCGGCAGTAAGCTCCAGATAATAGCTGTTGTCTATGATTTTTGTTTCTTCATTTCTTCCAATCAATCCGCCAACAGTGGATTCTATTCCCTCATCAATCTGCACACTTCCAACATTATAGCAGTTTGTTATATTTACATTACAGCCGCCTATTCCTCCGGCACAAACATTCATATTAATTTCTTCGTACTTTTCAGTTTCTTCTGTGCTGTTTCCCTCAAAAACAAATTCTTCATTTTCTTCTGTATTCTTCTTATATACGCCTCCACCTACTGCATGAATATTATAACAATTGTAAATGTCAGCACCATATCCGCATATGCCTCCTGCATAAACTTCAGACGCTTCCTGCACTTCTGTTTCTGAGGATTCAGGCAGTAATTCCTGATAACAAATTCCGCCGCATGTACCAAAATTTGAGCAGTTTTCAATTTGCACATCATACACTGCAGACGAACCAATGCCTATAATTCCTCCAATATACGCTTTTTCTGACCTTGCAGGAAATGCAACCACATTGCAGCTGTTGCTGCAATTTGTAATTTTTACAGCTCCCGAACCGCATATACCTCCGCTGTATACGTTTTCACCGTTTGAACGGCATCCAATAATACTGGAATAGCTTCCGCAGTCATTTATAAATGAACCCTCGGCAATTCCTGCAATTCCGCCCGAATTTACTTTTTTATCTTGACTTTGCACAAGAATATGTCCGCTGTTAAAGCAGCTTTCAAAGCTGCAGTCCTTGGCAAAACCGGCAATGCCGCCTGCTGTTGCTGAGGATTTTATTACCGCATAATTCACACATTCAGAAAATTCAGTATCAACAGCATATCCGCAAATTCCACCGGCATTTTGTTCTCCTTCTATTACAAACAAAGCTTCTGCTCCAAGGTTTTTGATTGACGCACCTTTGGCATATCCGAAAAGTCCTGCATTATCAATCTTATTAACTGACAAGCCGTAAATTGAAAAGAATGCACCGTCAAAAGTTCCTGCAAAATAATTTTCTTCATCTGAGCCTATTGGAGTCCACAATTGGACGGTACTTTCAGTTTCATTCCAGCCGTCTAAATCTTCCGCATTCAAGGTTATGTCATTTTTTAATGTAACTGTTTTATCCTTAAAGCTGTTGCCCTCGTTTACAAGCTGAGCAAATCCTGCAAGCTCCTGACTGCTTGATATGTAAAATACAGTATCCTCGTCATTGTACCATGATATATCAGCAGTACCGTCCCAGACTGCTGTATTATCCTGATTTAATAGGTCAGCAGCATTAATATTGACAGGTGTAATGCCTGCTGTCAGTATAGCTGCAGTAAAAATGCCAGTGCATTTTTTTAATAAGTTATTCACACAATTCCCTCCCGTATTCACAAAAAGTTAATATATTTTATCGTTATCTACAAATATATTATAGCAATTTTAACAATAATTGTCAACAAGTTTAAGACTAAAAATCAGGGTTTTTGAATGAGTAAAGAAAATGTTAACAAAAGCAAGAAAGAATTATGATAATCTGTAATTGAAGCCGATAGCATAATGATAACGAGTTTGTCTTTCAGAAACACGATCGGGTCTGACAGGCACTTGTTTCTTGCTATTAGCTTTTCTAAAGCAGAAAAATCTGCGTGAGTGGAATAAAAGAATCTGATGCAGGCATTTATAGCAATGGCATAATTGATTTTGTAACAATAATTATAAGGTGCTCATTCTTTTCGCAGAATTCTTTCAGCCAGCGTAAGGCGTCTGCGGATTCATAGGCAGATTGTTCTATTTCACAAAAAGTCTGTCTGTTTCCACCCACTTGTCACCAAGGCGAAGTATCTCCTTGTCCTGTTCATCTTTTAGTTCTTTGAGAATCCCCATGATGTAAGGTGAAATTTTCAGCACACGCTGAGATCGTTTTGTTTTTGTAGTGTCGGTGTATGTACCTCGTTTGGCATTGTAGTTGGAAGTTCTTCTGACGCTTATTGCACCTGTTTTCCATTAGATATCTTCCCATTCCAAACCAAGAAGTTCACCCCTGCGGAATCCACTGTATATTGCAAGATTGAAGAAAACCTGATATTTTAAAGGTTCACCTTTCAACAATTCAAACAGCTTTTCAACTTCTTTAAGCGTGTAATACTCCTTTTCAACAGCATTTTCTTTCGACGGAATAACTCCCCTGCATGGATTATCAGTCAGCATATCCATACGGATTGCATAGTTGAATACATCGGAAATAAAGCTCAGGTGATGAACAACTGTCTTACCTGTTTTGAAGCTTTTCCGTTCCTTGTAAGGTCTGTTATAAAATTCTGAATTGTTCTTGCTGTTATTTTATCCATACGCAGATGACCGATTGCAGGGTATACTCTGTGTGTCAGCTATTTCATTCTTTTATAGGTGATACTGCAGAGATTGAGTTTGGCATATTCTTCAAACCATTCCTCTGCAAACTCCTTAAAATTCACAGCAGTTGCCTTGTACCCATGACTTACCTGTTCTTCAAAGAGTACTGCCTGTCTTTACAGTGCCTTTTCAATCTGACGCTGTGTCATATTTTCGTCAGGTTTCCAGGTCTTGTACTGTGAATGCTATTTACCTTCAACACCATAACCACAAGATATTTTTATTTGATAAGAGTCATTGCCTCTTTTACAAATAGTTGCTATATTGATTCACTCCTTTCCATTAAAAGTAAATGCTGTTGCCATGTAGACAGTTCCGTACAATCTTTGTGTGTTATTGGATTTTCGTATTGTTAATCAAGGCTTAATAAATTTTATATTTTAAATATCTAGAAAATGTATTGACTTTTTATTTCTCTAATGATATAATATATAAGTCGTTAGGATATAATTTTAAATAATTTTTATGTAGGGGTATAGCTCAGTTGGTAGAGCAGCGGTCTCCAAAACCGCGTGCCGAGGGTTCAAGTCCTTCTGCCCCTGCCAGATATGAAAAGCCTGTATTAAGTGGAAATGCTGAAGTACAGGCTTTTTTGTACTTGAATAATTAGTTTTTAGTTTTGCAGTTTGAAATGCTGAAATGACAGTTGACTTTTAAAATAGGTAGACGAATTTTTGTATTATCTGTTAGAAACTAACCTTTTCCTTATAGCTGCCATATCAAAAGTGTCAATTATACCGTCTTTGGTGAGGTCAGCTTCAAAGCCGACAGTTACTTCATGACTTGAAATATACGAGTACATTAATACAGCATCCGCAATATCTATGTTCTTGTCAGAATTTGAATTTCACTATTTACAAATAAAATTCAGTTCAAATCAATTATTTTTCTCGAAAACAAGTTGAACATAAAAATTTTTTCGTTTCGATTGCATAGCTTATACCGCTAATATCACCTATTTTTAATTCAATATGATCAAGCTTTTCTGGATTTGGAGAAACAAAACGATATTCTTGTTGATATGCATACTGTTTTCTTTTATGAAAAGCAACATTCTTTGTTCCATTAGATAGCAAAGAATATAACCGCCGTAAATCGTCTTCTTCATCATAATAATTCACGCAACCATGATGAAGTTCTATTCCATCATCTTTGGCTTTTTTTATTAATCTTTTAAAAAATTCCTCTGGATTTGTAATAATTAATGCTTTATCATACTCTTTAGGCAACTTATCTTTTATTTCATTTCCAAATTGAAAAAAATTGTACTTATCAATATTAATGTTAAAAAGACAATAAACAAAATCATTTTCATTTTTTTCTGTAAAGCATAATTAGATAAATGTTCATTATGTCCTTTATCAGGTATAAAACAATCAGCATTATATATATATACAATTTTCCCTCATAAGGATCTCCAATTGTTTCATCTCCACTATCTTTATATAGCTTTCTAAATTGTTGCAGACTATTCATATAAATTGAACCTTTCTGTGTTTTTTCTATAATACAGCTTTTTTGAAATCTTACAAATACAGAACCTTTTATTAACAAAGCATTATTATCTCCCATATGAACCCTCCTAATATAATAAATAATATATTTATTATATCACTTTTCGATTGATTATACTTACCAAAAGCTTGTATTGTAATACTGTTCAGCATTAAGAAACAAATACTTATAGATAGAATTTCTAAATTTAATTTTAACATTAATGCAATTAAAAATCAATATGTAACATAAAGCTGACATTGCATTTATATAATTTTGTATAATTGCACAACGATAACGCTTTATTATCATATATTATGCTGCTGCCTTAAAATTTTCTATTGACATCAATAAAAATTAAGTGTATAATATAGCTGTTGACTTAGGAAAACATTGTATAATGTTTCTTAAAATCAAAAGTCAGCGTTTGAAGAGTAAAAATACGGGCGTTAAGTGTTGGCTGAACGGGGAGTTGTCGGTCAAACGAAAAATCCTATGGATTTGCGGTTCGTGTTTTGCATCCCGCTTCATAGGGCATCAAATACAGATAGTGCAGTCCACGCACCTTCTTTTCTTGCCGTATGGGTGAGGAAAAGGAGGTATTTTTTTATGTTATTAAGCAAGGAAACCAAATCACAGGCAATAGGAAGTGTCCGATTTTTCGGAAACACAAGAGTTCTTATACTGTCTGCACTTTTTATTGCGGCAAGTATAGTTCTCGGAAAATATCTGTCATTTACTGTAGGGGCAATCAGAATAAGCCTTGAAAACCTGACCATTCTTATGGCAGGAATTATGTTCGGACCGCTGATAGGTCTTGCTGTTGGAGTCGGGGCAGATATTATCGGCTGTCTTATGGTCGGCTATACGATAAGTCCGATAATAACGCTTGGTGCAGGCTGTGTCGGATTTTTCTCAGGACTTTTTTCAATGTACCTTTTCAAAAAGAACAAAACCCTGAACATTGCCTTTGCAGTTGCGGCCGCACATATAATAGGCTCAATGATAGTAAAGTCATACGGACTTCATGTTTACTACGGTTCGCCGCTGAAGGTACTGCTCCTCAGAGTTCCGCTTTACCTTGCGATAGGTACTATAGAATTTATCATAATAAGCCTGATTATGAACAACAAGGCTTTTGCCGCACAATATAACAGAATATGCAGAAGATAATGAATTATGAAGATGCTGTTGATTATCTGAAAAATACACTTTCAAGGGGAAGCCGTCTGGGACTTTCAAGAATTATTGAACTTCTGGAGCTTATGGATAATCCGCAAAGAAAAACCAAAGTCATTCATGTAACGGGAACAAACGGAAAAGGCTCGGTATGCCGTATGCTGACCTCGATTTTGCAGGCTCAGGACTGTAAAACAGGACTTTTTGCATCGCCTTACATTACCCGTATAAACGAAAGCATACAGATAAACAGCAGGGAAATCCCCGACCTGCTGTTTGCTGAAATAATAGGCTTTATTTATCCGCTTGCTGAAAGTATGGACGACCCTCCGACAGAATTTGAAATTCTTACTGCCGCCGCATTTGAATACTTTTATCGCAGTAAATGTGATATTGCAGTAATTGAGTGCGGAATGGGCGGAGATGCAGACTCCACCAATGTAATTGAAGCTCCTCTGCTTTCGGTAATTACAAATGTGGCAGTTGACCATTCCTCATTTCTCGGCAAAACTACGGCGGAAATTGCAGTTCATAAAGCAGGCATAATAAAAAAAGACCGTCCTCTGCTTTTTGCAGGAACGGACGCAGATGCCGATAAGGTCATAATGGAAAAGGCTGAAAAAATGAATTCGGAGCTTTTTCATGCAGATTACAGTCAGCTTGCAGTAAAGGACTTTTCATTGGAAGGTACATTACTTGATTTCGGCAGCTACAAAAATATCAGACTTTCATTGCTCGGACTTTATCAGCCACAGAATTGTGCCGCAGTCCTTACTGCGATTGACATTCTGCGAAAATACGGTCTGAATATCAGCAATGAAGCCGTTTACAGCGGACTTTCCAATGCCGTATGGAATGGCAGATTTGAAATATTGTGCAGAAAGCCGCTTATTATATTTGACGGTTCACACAATCCTCATGGAATGGAATATACAGTAAACAGCATAAAAAGTTACTTCAACAGCAAGGTAATCGTTCTTATGGGAGTAATGGCTGATAAGGACTACAAAAATCTTGCAGGACAGCTGAGCGGAGTTTCTCAGCGTGTGTTTACAGTTACGCCGAATAATCCCAGAGCATTGAGCAGTAAAGTGCTGGCAGAGGTTTTCAGTGGATACGGCGTTGAGGCGTCTTATTATGACAGCATAAATTCTGCCGCAGAAGCTGCATATGATTATGCAGTAAGGACGCATCTGCCGATTTTAGCCGTTGGTTCGCTTTATATGTATAATGACATCAGAACATCATTTGAAAATTACCGCACAAAACATATTTAAGGAAACACCGCACAAAGCATGTCAAACGGCTTTGTGCGGTGTTTATACTTATTGTGTTTCATTGAAGAATTACTTTCTGCAAAAGCCAAGCCGTTTGCATTTATTCTGCAAACGGCTTTATACCGATATTAAATTATTTGCTGATCTCCTTGATGTTTAGGAGCTTTACAATAATATTACTGCCTTGCTTCTTTATGGTAACGGTGTTATTATCCATTAAAATCACTTCATCTGAAACTACATCTGATGTTTCGGAAATTCTGTATCTTCCGCAGCTGTACCTTTTGCCGTTATATTCTAAAACAGGCTTTCCGAGAGTATAAAACATTCCGTAATCCATAGCACGCAAAAATGCTGATATTTTATCCATGCTCCAATCTGAATTTATAATGCCGTTATTTGGTACATCTTTTATATAGTGAAATTCAGAAGGTTGCTTATCCTGAGGAGTTATTTTGAGTTTGCCGTTAATAAAATCGGGAGCAAATTCCGTAAAAGCTTTATAAGCAGCTTCAAGCTGAATGTTCAGCAGTTTGAATGATGTTATTTTATCATCAAGCGGTATTTCCCTTTGAGCTATTATTCCGCCTTTATCTACAGATGCTGCTATTTCGTGCCATGTTATTCCTGTTGTTTTGTCCATGGAAAAAATCGACCATGCCTCTGCATTCATTCCTCTATGATGCGGTAAAAGTGCATTATGATAATTAATTCCGCTGAAGTTTGGGTTTTCAACAACTTCCTTTGGAAAAATATATGTATTTATAGCACTTATCACCTTGACAGGCTGTTCACTAAGCATACTTAGCAGACGTTCTGTAAGCTCCTGCGAAGTAAACCTTTCATAAGCTATGCTTTTAGCTTCACAAAGACTTTGAACAGTAGAATGTGAAGTATACGGTTTTTCATAAACCAATGGAACTATTCCGTTTTCTGAAAGATATTCGGCTATTTTTACAGCAAGACTCCCCGTTCCTGTTACAACATATTTACAGTTCATATGAGTTATCCGAAAATTTCCTTTCTTGTTGCCTCATCCCATTTATCTATATCCACACCCTTTTGTGAAAGAAGTGCATAGGATAGTCTTTCAACACCGAATGCAAAGCAGGAGCTTTGACAGAATGAATTGTCATTATGGATATTATAGGTTTTGGTAAAATGCGTTCTGTGTACATTTGATGAGCTTACAGCACAGAAGAAATCACCGTCAGGAATGTATACACGAAATTCCTGTTTGGAATCTCCAAGAATCTGGAATATTTTAAGCTTCTTGTAATTGCTTGCAAAGAAAGAGTCATTTGCGGTTTCAATGGTACAATTCAGATTAAATGTATCAATCCATTCTTCCCATAATGCTCTCGCAGATTTAATCATATCAAGGGTTTGCTCAAGAGTACCGATACACACAAATTCCTTCATGTAGAACTCATTAAGGCGTGCAAGCTCATATACATTAGCTCCCTCATTGCGAAAGCATTTTCCGGAAATAAGGTAATATTTTGGTGAATCAGCAGGGATATATGCGTCCTTGAGCATAGGGTAAATCGGTACGCAAGCTGCATGACGCACTACATTTTCGGGACGCTTCATATTGTCATTTGAAAAAATCGTGCTGTCATTTGTGCCGTTTTTGGAAAAACGTTCTAAAAGCTCTGCATCACTTTTCATTGTGGTCTGAAACATAATGTGATGCGGAAAGCTCTCAAAGTAATGGCCTGTTTCATACTCTTTTACAGGATAAAGAACAGACTCCTCAAATTCCTGAATTCCATTGAAGTGCTTTTTGCCGAATTCATCTATCTTTCGGCAGAAATAACGATAAACCTGAAGAAAAAGTCCCGTATAAGCATAAGCACCGTCAGTCATTTTTACTACACTGCCGCTTTCAACAAGCTTGCTGAAAATATTATCCGTATTAAGCGGAACATTGCTGCGTTTATCGACAAGAACTTTTGTTGTTACTTCCCGTCCCTTTTTCACCTCGTCAAGCTCCATTGTTTTTCTGAGCTGTGCGATTTTATCAAGCACCTCGTCCTCTTTTGTATCCTCAATATCCAATAAGACTCTGCCGTTTTCTCTTGTTATTTTAAAGATGTATTCGGAAACATAAGCAAGCATATCTGTAAATACGTTTACATCAGATGCATTAATTTCCGATGTTGAATATTCTATTGTTTTCATAATCCGCCTCAATTCTGCAAAAGCTTTGCCATACTGCCGATGTTATGCACCTCAGCCAGCTTTTCCGTATCTATTTTAATGTTGAATTCTTCTTCAAGCTCACAGCTTAAATCCATGACATCAAATGACGAAAGACCCAAATCATTTTGAAGGTCAGTATTTTCATTTAATTCGGATTTATCTACTCCGAGGTAATCGGAGATAAAAGTAATCATTTCATTCATCAATGTTCACTCCTGTTCTTATAATTTTTTTAAGACTTGTACGCAGAAAGTCACTTTTGCGTATCTTCCATGCTTTTATTCTTTTGTATACGGGAAGTTTGCTATTTACTTCATTTACTGCTTTCTCAATTTCAGCATAAACTTCCGTTTCAGTCATTGCGGAGACCAATTCCTGATTCGGATATATAGATGCCGCAATAAGATTTCCGAGTTCTGCATGAGCTTCGTAAACCATTATATCGCCTATAATATCATACTTTTCAAACATTACCTCAAGCTCCTCAGGAGCAGTATTGTTTCCGTCATCAAGAATAATAAGATTTGATTGTCTGCCCTGTATAAAAAGGTTTCCATTGCTGTCTATAGTTCCGTTATCCAATGTATCAAACCACTTTTTCCCCTCAATATATTTAAACGGTTCGGATTTATCATTATAATATCCCTGCATAACAATATCACCGCTTACATGCACCGTTCCGTCTATAATTTTTACTTCAGCACAGCACAGGTCGTTAACTCTGCCGACTGCCCCCTTTTCAAAATCATTGTAAGATGATGCCGTAACAATAGGCGAGCATTCCGTTATGCCGTATCCGTTAAGGAGCTGTATTCCAAACCTTTCATACTGCTCTATAAGCTCAGGATGTAAGGCAGCACCTCCGCTTACGACAGCAGTAAGTCCGCCGAAAAATTCATCCTTTATTTTTTGCGGTGAAAGACCTTTCTTTTCGAGCAGCAACGCTCTGTTAAGCATGGTTTTTATAATCATTGGAACAGCAAATAATATCTTTGGCTTTATGGATGAAAGTGATTTTATTACATATTTCATCTCGTCAATAATATAAAGTGTCATTCCCAGCGACATAGGTGCAATTATTGACGCTGTAATTCCAAACATATGAAACAGCGGAAGAACAGGTATGCTTCTGTCGCAGGGATATAAAAGTCCTTTGCCCACCTTTTCAACGCCTATCATTGCACTGCTTATAATATTTCTTTGTGAAAGCATAACACCCTTATGTCTGCCCGATGTACCGGAAGTAAAAATTATAAGCGATACTGCATTTTCGTCCTGAGGTACAAGTGTATGACCATTTGCAGTTTCATTGAAGCAAAGCTCATTTGCGTCTGATTTAATATAAATATCGTCAATGTATTCGGAAACATTTAAAAACGGTTCATGGAGAACAACGATTGCTCCCGACATCACCAATGCAAAAAATACAATAATCCATTCGCATGACATTGTAGGAGAAAGGTCTATCTTTTTGCCTGAAAAACCTTTTTTCTGATAAACTGCGGCAAGCTCCGAGGTCTTTTTGAAAAGCTCGGAATAATTGATTTTATATTCACCTGATATAAGTGCATTTATATCGGCAAACTGTTCTGAATTTCTTTTCAGCAGGTTATAAAATGTTCTTTTTTCATCGGATTTCAAATTAAACTCAACTCCATTCGTTTCTACTCAACAGATTTAAGTGCCTCCACCATAACAATTTTTCTCACCTTGCTGCTGAGTATAAGGTTTACAACGATTGATACGCCGATTATTACAACTGATGCAATTGCAAGAGTAGAAGCATTGACTGACGCTATCCACTCAAATGTGTCAAATGAAATGATTTTTACATAAAGTTTCAGGAACAGCATACCAAGCGGCAAGCCTATTATCCAGCCTATAGCAGTAGTAAGTATGCATTCTCTTATAGCAAGACTTCGGATTTCTTTATGATAAAATCCAAGAACCTTCATTGTGGCATAATCCCTTATTCTTTCCACATAGTTGAGAATGCCGAGATTATACAAAATAACAACGCTTAAAAGAACAGACGCCATGATAAGAAGCTTAACAACAGACATAACACTGTCTGCAACTGTTTCAGTATTTTCAATCTGCTGTTCTTTTGAAATAACGCTCTTAACCTTGTCGGATTCAAGGAATGACTCGGAATTATCAGAAGCAGAAAGCAGAGTTGTGGGGGTAAATGTCATATTAAGTGATTCATAAGCTTCCTTTGACATGAATATTGACTGAGGCGACAAGGTTTTTGAGGTTTCCTTAATTGTAACGCTGAACCAATCCTGCGAACCGAATAATCTTATATTTACAGTATCGCCGCTTTTTATTTCAAGGTCATCAGCAAGCTTTCTTGATATTAATGCACCGTCCTGAGGCAGACTGATTTCATTATCATCGTCATCATAGAAAAGCATCATTTCTCCGTCATCACAAACAGTAATGACAGTTTGCTTTGTTTCCTGATTATCCGCCTTTAATTCGATATTTGATTCCTGTAACCATTGACCTGCATCATCAGTATCAAACACCTCACCTGCTGTACTGAGAAGAACCTTTGTGTTATATTTGAACTGCTTTTCAAATACAAAATCGTTTGAACCGTTAATGGCGTCCTTTACACCAAGACCTGCAATCATAAGAACCATTCCGCCCATAACGCCGACTATGCCCATTATGAACCTGATTTTGTTCTGCTTTATATTACGGAAGGTCCATTTCCATTCATATGACATTCGGGATTCAGAGCCGTTTTCAGATGCCTTTAAATTTTTCTCATTTGAATTGTCTGTGCTTCTCATAATTTCAACAGGCATACCCTTTAAACATCTTTGTGCAGCCCATACTGACGCAAATACACAGCATAATGCAATAAATCCTATAAGCAAAAAGCTGGCTTTGGAATGAATGAGCTTCCATTCGGGCAGGTATATAGTGGTTTGCTTTACCTTCATAAGTGCCTTTGCAACAGTAAATCTGCCGATCACAAGTCCGAGAAGTCCGCCGACTATCGGAATGACAAGTCCGTAGCAGGCATAGTGCAGACGAATTGAGCTGCTTGATACGCCGAGAGCTTTAAGTGTTCCGATATGCGTTTTTTGTCGGTTTACCAATCGAACCATTGATGTATACATGGTCATGAGTGAAAGCAGGATAAAAACAGCGGAAAAGAGAGTTGCCATTTTCTGCATCTGACTGCTTTCCTGTGAGGAACGGGCAAATTGAGTATATGTATCACGATCCTGTGCACAAATAAAGCGTTCGCCGAATATATTTTCAAATTCGCTGTCTGAAATATCCTCGGAGGTTATAAGCTTTACCTGTGACCACACTATCTGCGGAGTAAGATTAAGCATTGCCGTATTTCCAACAAAAGCATAGCCGTATTTTTTATAATTCGGCACAGTTTCTGTAATATTTCCTGTATAGTAAATATATTCGGGAGTCATTACCGTACCCATGATTTCAAATTCGCAGGTTCCGATAAGACCGTCAAGAGATATTTTATCACCGACTTTAAGATCATGCTCTTTTGCATATTCAGCGTCCAGCCAAATACCCTCGGCTGAATCCTTATCATATTCTATGCCGCTTATGATGCAAGGCTTGCTGATGTCAGTGCCGTCAACGGTATTCACCTGAATTTCGCCGTTTCCGTTTGATTCTGAAAGCGAAAGGCTCATACAGCGAACAGCCTCATCAACACCGTTTACAGCATTTATTTTGTTAATGTCATCATCTGTAATGCCTACTGCCTTGACCCATATATCAGCCATATTTGAATCATCGGCAAATGCGGAAACCTGACTGTTCAGACCTGTCCAGACAGAAGCCATGCCCGAAAATATAAGCACAGAAATGGTTGCCATAAGAAAAACTGAGAAAAACTGTGTCCAGTTGCTGCGAATATCACGCAGCATTTTTTTGAATAAAAACTCCATTACCATTCCACCTCATCAATTGACATGGGATGTTCGTTCATTAAACAGCTCTGAATTTTTCCGTCCTTTAGGCGAATGACCTGATCTGCAATTTTTTCAAGATTGGCATTATGAGTTACAACAATAAGGGAAATTTTATTCTCCTTAGCCGTTTCTTTCAGCAGCTTAAGTATTCTTTTGCCTGTTTCGCTGTCAAGAGCACCTGTCGGTTCGTCACAGAGAAGAATTCTCGGACGCTTTACCAACGCTCTTGCAATTGCCACACGCTGAAGCTCGCCGCCTGAAAGATTTGATGGGAAAAGATTTCGTCTTTTTTTCAAGCCGACTCCCTCTATAACCTCGTCAACATCAAGTGCATTATCAATCATTTTTGCTGTAATGGCAACATTCTCCTTTGCCGTAAGCTGAGGTATCAGATTATAGAACTGAAATACAAATCCGATTTTTCTGCGGCGGTATTCTTCAAGCTGTTTTTCATTCAAGCCTGTTATTTCTTCACCGTCAAGCAGAATTTTGCCTGATGTAGCTGTATCCATTCCGCCAAGCAGGTTAAGTGTTGTAGACTTTCCTGAGCCTGACGGCCCAAGAATAACTGTAAATGTTTCATCGGGTATTGTAAAGCTTATATTGTCAACAGCCTTTATGGTTTCATCACCCATATGATAAATCTTATTGACTAATTTAAATTCAATCATTTTTTCCTCCTGTTGTTTCAATGTTTCAAGGCAGCACAGAACAAAGCGTATCTGACGGTGTTGTCCTTATTGTTTTTCAATTAAAAGTCCCCTGAGATGTCCGCCATATCCATAGGATATAACAGCCTGTTTTTCCCCCGATGTTATGCACCCTCTTTCTTCAGCAAGCAGCAGATTGCATATTCCGTCTGCGGAAAGTCCGTGAGCTAAGGTTTTTATTGAGGAATCAGTAAATCTGCTTTTATATTTGCTGCGTAAAAGGAACGACCTCCACACCTTTAGCCAATGATTTGGAAAGATAATGTTTTCAAGCTTGTTTGGTACGGTAAATCCGTCACAAAGCTCAGCAATCAGAGCTTCAGTTGCAGCGGCAATGCCGAAAAAATCGGCTGCCGCAACACTTTTATCAGCAGCTTTAAGCAGACGGTATGGTGCAGGTTCAGCTGAAAGCTCGACATACGATACGGTATCGGACAGCAGCATTTTCTGCTTTTTCATATCATGATAAATACCTTTCGGGAGAATGTCATTGCTGATGCAAATTACATTTCTGTTCCTTTTCAGCAGTATTCTTGCAGAACCAATATCAACAGCGGACATAAGCCCTGTACAGCCCTGCTGAGATATGCCGATATACCTCATATCAGTTCTTTTCTTATCTGTAATCAGCTTTTCCCCTGAATAAAAAAGATTTGCTTCTGCATCTCCCTTTTCTGTGCAGTGTATTGTATTGCTTGGAAATGTGACGTTATATATCAGCAACTCACTTTCATGTGGAATATTAATGTTTTTTTCAATAAATTCAATTGGCGGTTCATCTGCAACAGCGGCTTCCTCATATCCCTCCGCATATAAGTATTCTGTATCATTCCGTATATGCTTTTCAGATACAAGTTGACTGATTTTCATGGATTTGCCTTTAAAATAGCCGAAATCCTTAAGATAAACATCAGCCAAGGAGATCATCCTCTCTGAATTCGGGATAAAACTTTTTAAGTTCGTCCATATTAAGAACCATACCGACACACAGCGGTCTTTCATCACTTCTCTGCAAGCCTGCAAGAGAATGCTGAAAATAATTGTAGTTATGCTTGAAAACCATAAGTGCGACAGCCTGTATAAATACACCATATAATGAGGAGGGAAGAAGATTTGTGAAGTAAAAATTTCGTCTTATGCCGATTTTTCTCCCAATTCCCTTCCAAAGACCTGAAAACAGCTTCATTACGCTCATAATTACATTATTGCTGCCCTCAATATCATGTATTTCATCAGAAAAGTCAAGCTTTTCACCATTGCTGAAAACTGTTTCAGCTTTAACAGCCATTTTTTTAACAGCAGCAATTTTTCCGTTTTTCTGCATAGATATATCACCGGGAGCAAATATAAAGCTTTCCCTGGTTACTGTTTTTTCTTCATTGATTTCGTATTCATCGGTAACAATAAGTCCGTTTTCCGCTTGAAAGGCTTTGGTAAAATCAAAAAGTGTGTTTTTCTTTTTGATATCAGAACCGCAAAACCGATAAAATGTTATTGAAGCGGCAACAAGTTCAAATATGTGTCTGCAATGAAACATAAGTTCATTATGCAAAACGGTATCGTCCTCACCAAAGTCAATATCAATAAGCTGTTTTTTCAATATTCTGTCAAGATATTTCTGCGAACACGGTATGCCTTGAGAGCCTTTGAAATTTTCCATTAAATCGGCTTCTGTTACCGTACCGTCCTCAAGAACCATTCTTAATACTGTCGGCAGCTTTAAATCTGTTGTTTTCATGCTTGCCATATTGCACTGCCATGCAGTTATAACTGTTTTATTATCAATCGGCTCAATTTCAACAGAAATGGCTCTTTGTGCAAGTGCACCGTCAAAGTAAAGCTCATCAATTTTTTTATTTACATCAGGTAAAATCATATTAAACTCTCTCGATAACATATTTTATAAATTTTTCAGGCGAATCAATTTCAGTCATGTCATCTGTGTCAAATTTAATTTTGAATTTTTCTTCACAGTCGGTAACAAGCGAGTACAGGCTCAGGGAGTCAAGCCCCAGATCTTCAAAGCTCTTTGCCTCCAGTATTTCCTTTTCCGACCAGCCATAGCGTTCGGAAAGAAAAGCTATAAGCGTTTCTTTTATATCCATTTTTAATCTCCTTTATTCAGAAAACATCATTTGCTTGTCTTGAGGGATTCCGTTGACTGCCCAGTCCCTTAAAACCTTTTTATCAATCTTTCCTGCCAGAATTGCAGGCATATCGCTGATAAGATATATCTGGTCTGGCAGCTTGTAGTTCGCAAGATTTTGGAAAATGTAGCGGTTTATGTCACTTTTCTTAATTTCCTCACCGGCTCTCAGTACAACGAATGCAACAAGCTCCTCACCAAGCACGTCATGAGGTCTGCCGACAACTGCTGCTGTCTGAACCTCCGGAATGCGTAAGATTATTTCCTCAATATCACTCGGATATACGTTGTATCCGCCTCTTATTACCATATCCTTGCAGCGTCCGACTATGCTTATATTTTCCTTATCGTAATATTTAGCGAGGTCGCCCGTATAAAGCCAGCCGTCCTTATCCATTATTTCATTTGTTTTTTCTTCATTCTTGTAATAGCCTGCCATTACATAGCCTCTGATTGCAAGCTCGCCGATTTCACCATGAGCAACAGGATTTCTTTCTTCGTCCACAATTTTTATCTCCACACCGGGAATCGGACGTCCTACAGTATTAAGACGCACATCTTCGGGGTCGTCATAGCGTGTCATTGTAACAACACTTGTGCCTTCTATAAGTCCGTACGCATTAAGCAAATGGCAGTGTATTCTTTCCTCAATTCTGCGTGCAAGCTCAGGACTGCAAAGTGAGCCTGAAACTACAATCTTTTTAAGTCCGCTGAAATCCGCAAAGTTAATGATTCTGCTGTTAAGCAGCATAGTCCACATAGTTGGCTGAGTGTGGAAAATGGTTTCATTTTTCTTTGAGATTTCTTTAAGAATATCATTTGTATTAAAGCTTGATATCATCTTAAAGCGTGAACCGATAGAAAAATTGATAAGCAGACTGAGAAATCCCTGTGCTGAATAAAGAGGGGCAATTGAGAACGATTCGTCATCTGAATCTGTCCATACCTGCTGAGTATAGAGAGAAATTTTGGCTATATCAACATGGCGGAGCATTACGCCCTTTGGTGTTCCTGTCGTGCCTGATGTATAAGAAATCATTGCAACATCTTCGGGAGCAATATTGTCGGGAAGTTCCTGAAATTCGGTTGAGCATAAGGAATCAAATTCAGAGATGCCCTCATCATTCGCATCACAATAAATCACTTTTTTTATACTGTAGCCATCAGCTGATAATTTTTCTTTTATGTCAGAGAATTTAAGCTTTCCTGAGCGTTCACGGGCAATAAAATATTCAGCTTCACTGTCTTTAATAACAGTTACAGCTTCTGACGGATTCCATCTTGTATTTATAGGAATTGGTACAGCACCTATATAAAACAGTGCAAAGTATGAAAGAATGTATTCAATGCAGTTATCCAGTATAATAACTGTATGAGTACCTTTATTTATTCCTTTTTCAATAAAGCCTGCCGCAAGACCTTTTACCTTGTCTGAAATTTCCTTGTATGTATATGTTGTATCATCAAATGTAAGAGCGTCCTTTGACATATCACGAGAGCAAATATCATCAAAAAGCTTTCTTAATGTCATCTTATTTATGCCATTCATGTTATTAATGGTATCTGCAATCATAATCGGAGAGTCAAAAAGCTTGAGGTCAAGCTCCTCAAGGTCAAATTCCAAACCGAATTCTGATTCAAGCTCAAAAATGAGATTTACAAGGTCAAATGAAGTAAGCAAGCCGCTTTGTGTAAATGAAATAGTTGCGGGTACTTCTTCAATATCGGGGAACATTCCCTTTATCAGTTTAATAATATCATTTTCCGTAACTAACTTTATCATACATACCTCCTAATTAAAGATACAGTGAGATAAGTGCCATACTTACTCCGTTGCCGAATCCGAATATTACCAGCTGCTGACCGCTTCCAAGCTTCAGTTTTCCGTTTTCAAGGTTTTGTGCAATAGCAAGGGGGATTGATGAACAGCCGATATTTCCATGATTTCCGATAAGGTCAACAGTACGTTCAACAGGGAGTCCGAGTATTTCGCAGGTTTTCAGTGTAAGATACTTTGTTATCTGGTGCGGAATGAATAAAGCGACATCATCAATCTTAATATCAAAGTCCTTTAAAGCCTTTGCATAAAATGCAGATGCCTTAGCAAAGTTGGTTTTAATCATTTGTCTTGTTTCGTTCTGGAAGTAAGCCATTTCAGGATTATGAGCATAGTGAGTTCCGCCGCCCCAGAGAATACCGTCATTCCAGAATTCAGATGATGTTTGGAATATGCTTTTCATTTTATCCTTTTCATCAACGATTTCCTTTGCTGAAACAATGAGTGCTCCGCCTGCGTCACCAAGAGAAAACGTTGCATTTGCATTTGCAATTTCTTCAGGAGTATCATAGTGCAGTTTAAGATAACGGCTAAGAATTTCACCTGAACAAAGCAGCACGTTCTTGGCTCTTCCTGTTTCAATATACATATTTGCGATTTCCATACCCGTCAGAAAAGCATTGCAGGCATTTTTGATGTCGTAGCAGTTTGCGTTGCTGCACCCAAGGTCCTCACGAATTTTCATTGCAGTTGCAGGCTCAAGAAAATCAGATGTAATAGAGCAGAAAATAAGCAGGTCTATATCTTCGGGTTTGAGATTGGCGGATTCAAGAGCCATTTTGCTTGCTCTTACGGCATAATCCGATGAATCCTCATTATCCTCTGCAAATCCTCTTTCACTAACCCCGCTTAAAAGCTTTGACATTCCTTTTCTTATCCCGAACTTTTCAAACTCCATCATAGTTTCAAGTTCTTCGGTCGATACCTTTCTTTTCGGAACAGAATAACCTGCACCGACAATTTTTAATCCATACTTCACCATGTAACTTTCCTTTCATTCAATAGTTCACCCAACAAGCCATGTAAGGTGCTGTCCTTTCATATCCCCGATTACTGCATATCCTTAAAGCAATACCACAAAAAACACGTCAAAAGACTTTGTACTTCATAAAGCTGCTGATTTCCAGTCATATTACACATAACCTTCTCGCCATATGACAGTATGCTTTCAAAAGTTCTATGCAATCTGACAAAAATATATCTACGTTTCTGCCGCACAAGCTTTATGCAGTGTTGCCTGAAATGCAGGGGAGTACGGCTAATAAGTTAGTTGTAGCTAACTTGCCTGCTTTGATATAGCGTCATGCATTTGCATAACGCTTGTTATGACAGGTTAAGGCATGCCGCACAAAATATGTCAAAAAATCTGTACTTCATAAAACTGCTGATTTCCCGTCATAAATATATTTTTGCATCTAGTTAGTATAAGCTAACTTATTGGCTTAAAATACAGCATCATGCAAAAGCATAATGCTGCAGCAACAATGACCTAACATTATTTACATGAGAATTATATCATAACTCCCAGAAATTGTCAATACGGTGTTGCAGTGGTTTTCATACAGAAAAATGAGATTTTATTCAGCATTGCCATTACTTCCTGCTGTATCTGAAATCACAAAGTTCTGAACCCTCTGCAATTGTTTTGGTTCTCACCAATTTCATATTCATAATGTCGGCAAGAACATAATCCATTCGGCATAAAAAAGGTGCAAGTTCGGGGCAGCCCTCATCTTTACACAGTTTGCATACACCACATTCATGATAATCATAGCCAAGCTCATATTCGCCATTGCTCTGCAGAATATCAACAACCCAGTCATTTTCATACTTACGCTTATGACTCTCTTGCGACCATTTCAGTCGTTCCGTCATTTTCTTTGGGTTAAGATAACTATCTGCATCTCCGATTATTTTGTGAAACAATCTTGAAGAACATAATCCGTCCCTGAATATTTCGTAGTTTTCTTCAGCAGATTTCCCGGTACTGCGATTCAAGGCTATAAAATAAATTCCCATTATGTAAGCACTTAGTAATTTTGACTTTCCTATACTTTTGGCACGGGAAACAATTGCTTTATGTTCCTTTAAAATTTTTTGTGCTGTGCATTTTGGAAATTTACGTTTTTTTAATTCGCTTTTAACAGCACTGTGATAAAAACAAGTCAACATTCGTGTACTAAAAGAATACTTCATTAATAATTATCCTCCAAACTTCAATTTGTTTATAGAAATGCAAAAAAGTAACATAAGATGACAAAAGCAAATCGCATAATACAAGGCGGACAACAAAAGCATACTATCATATGGTGAGGAGGACAACTCAGTAATATGCGGTTTAAATTGTCAGATTAGTTGCAGCATTTTGTTGTATTGCTATAGTTATGCAACCTGAAACAATACAGAAAAATGAGGTTTTATTCAGCTTATCTGCGATTATTATACTTAATATGAAATAATATTCTAAAAATGAGTTAGTTGGGAAAACAAATAGTACCGCACAAAGCACTTTGAACGGCTTTGTGCGGTATTGCTGTAAATTAATCAAAATTCTTGATTATACCGATTACATACTTCTGAACTGCAACAGCGTCCTGAGCGTTAACTCCGTTTCCGCTGCCCTGAACATCAGAATTTGCTACACCCTGTTCAGACATAGGATACTTGTTGTTGTCAATGAGGTAGCACTTAATGAGAACAGCGTCAGAAATATCTACTGAACCGTCACAGTTTGCATCTCCGAGAGTCTTAGCAGTAACTGAAGATGTTGTAGTTTCAGAAACAGTAGTAGTTGTTTTAGGTTGTGTAGTAGCTGTTGATGTCGGCTCAACAGGTGTTATGCCGTCAGTGATTGAATAGTATGCAGGCTTAGCCTTATAATCAGCGTCAAAGAGAAGCGGGCACTTAGCAGCTCTCCAGCTTGAATCGTCTGTTACACCCCAGAAAATTACAGCTGAAACTGAATCCTTATACTTAACGATAGCGTCCATGATATCGCTGTAATACTGAGCCTGCTTTTTAAAGCCTTCTTCTGATGTATCTGATGTAGTAACATCAAGCTCTGTTACCTGAATATCAAGACCTGTTGAAGCATACTTTTCAAGAGCCTTTTCATACATGCTTGCAGATGGGAAGCTTACGTCAAGGTGTGACTGCATTCCGATACCGTCAATAAGACCTTTTTCCTTGAGGTCCATAGCCATATCATAAATAGCATTCATCTTACCCATGTATTCATTATAGTCGTTGTAGTAAAGCTTACAGCCTTCAGGAGCATACTTTCTTGCAAACTTGAAAGCATATTCAATGAATGAGTTGTCACCGAATACCTGTACCCATGCTGAATTGCCGTTTGTAACATTGTTAGAGCCTGCTGTACGAGGCTTGCCGTCGTCAGTCCATGCTTCGTTTACAACGTCCCATGCATAAACATTAAGGTCAGGATATTCCTCAGCAATGATTTCCATTACATTCTTGATGTAATTTTCCATACGTTCAATCATCTTGTCCTTGGAAACCCAATCGCCGTCATCAGAATATCCTTCCTTGAAGAACCAGTCAGGAGTCTGGCTGTGCCATACAAGACAATGTCCCCTTACAGGGATATTGTTTTTCTGACAGTAATCAAGAAGAGGTCTTACGCTTGCAAGTGTAACCTGTGGGTTTGTATCATCGCCTGATTCTTCATACATTGCAAGGCTTGCATTCTTATTCAGAACATAGTCAGGCTTTAATTCATTGCCGACTGTAAAGCAGCCGTCAAAATGCTTGTCGATAAGAGCCATAAGTGACTTTGATGAAAGTCCGCTTGGAGTCATTGCTGTACCAATGTTGAAGTAACCCTTGTAAACATCAATAATTCCCGGAATATCTTCAGGTTCAATCATAGGAGCTTCAGTAATTACAAAATCGTCAACATAAATATCAACGCCTGTATCACCTGCCTCAAAATAGAGGTACATATTTGTTGCGTCTGCCGGGAAACTGAACTTTACATTTTCATATGCAGACCAGCTGCTTCCGTCATTGTTTCCTGAAAGAATGTTGCCGTAATGAGTAACTCCCTCAGAGTCATCATACTGCATACTTAAAGTAAGTGTGCTGTACCATGTTGTTTTAGCATAAGCTGTAACAACATATTCCTCACCTGCATTGATAAGGTCATCAAGAGCAATCTGCGGACCATTCCAGCTTTTAGCTCTTGTGCTTACGCAAAGTGAATATGTACCGCCGTGAGCCTGTGAGTCAGTGATTTCAAGAGTTTCATCCTCACCTCTTCTTGTAAAAGCGTTTTCGCCGTCCTCAAAATCTGCTGAAAAAATAACAGCAGGGTCAGCAGCTGTAACAGTCTGATTTAAAAAAGTTACAGGTACTGATGTGCGAAGCATTGCAGCACTTAACAGGCTTGCAGCTGCTTTTTTTGCAAACAAATTCTTCATAATTTTTTCCTCCCTAGAATATTGCTCTAATAATGCACTATATGTGCATTATAACAATATTTTAGCAAATTTCACATAATTTGTCAATGTGCAATATGTTATAATATATTTAATATACAATTAACAAATTATTTCGTAAAGAAATAATTTTAAAAAAGTCAATTTTCCTCGTTTAATATTGTTAAATTTCTGTAAACATTTTTTCTTATTTAAACGCTTTCATTTAAAAAAACAGCTTTTTCAGACTATTTATAGAGGGTATCTGCGGGCTCTCAATACTAATAGTCGGAGGTAGTTATGCAAATTACAGCAAATGGGAAAAACATTAACACTTATCCATTTAAAAATCTCCTTATTCAAGGAGAAAAGTTCTCGGAAACAATAGTTTTTCTGGTGGACAGATTTCACAATGAAACAGACCTCGGTAAATGCTCTTTTCTGATACGAGGCGTTACAGAAAAGAACGAGGAGGCAGAGCAGGTTCTTACAGTTTATGTCTTTGAAAAAAGCGTCGCTTTATTCTGGAACATCTCAGATAATTTTACTGTTACGGCAGGTCGGCTTCAGCTTGAAATCAAGGCTCTGCTTGCTGATAACAGCGGAACGGGGCAAAGGCTCATATTAAAATACAATATGGCTCCGATTTTCATAAAAGAATCGCCATTGGGAAACAATACGCCAATGCCTGACGTGAGGGAACAGGTGCTGAACGAAATTGATATGGCAGTTTCAGACGGGCTTAATCAAATTCAGCAGCTTATAGACAGCTTTGATATTTCCGAGGTTGAAGCCCGTCTTGACAATATGGAGGCTCAGCTTGCAGAGCTTACTGCACGTCCTAAGGTTGAACCGCTTACTCAGCAGCAGTACAACCGAAAGGCTCACGAACCCAACGTTTTATATGTTATTGTACAGGAGTGATAATATGACAGGAACAGGAACACAAACAGATCCGTATATAATCGAAAGCTTTGAGGACTTCCTTAATATAAGCGGAGGGGAAAATTCCTATTATAAGCTTGGAGTAAACATTGATGCAAATGATACTCCATATGCAGAGGGGTGGGAGGCGGTTCACCTCAACTGCTATTCTCTGGACGGCGACGGTCACTGCATAAGGAACATTTTTATAAACAGCGTATCAAAAAGCTATGCATTTATAAGAGATTCATCGGAGCTGCATATCAGCAATCTGAACATTGAAAATGCAGTAATAATGTCAAATGGTCAGGCATCGCTTTTTTACGGTTCAACGGCACAAGGAACGCCGTCCTTTACGGAGATAAAGTTATTTTTATCGAATGTAAACATTACTGCTGAACTCAGAACCGAAAAAGTATCATCACCAAGCACTTTCAGTGTTATAAGCGGAAATATTGCAGTTCAGATTAATGACAGTACGTTAAATACAAGAATTATAGCGGATTACAACTATAATTTCATAAATGGAAACTGCTTTAACTGTCATATCAGGCTTGACTTAACCTTTTTTGACAGTAGTTCATCATATACCGCTGTTAAAGGCAGTGCAAAC
Organism: Ruminococcus sp. UBA6407; assembly: GCA_002438605.1. Taxonomy (GTDB): domain Bacteria; phylum Bacillota; class Clostridia; order Oscillospirales; family Ruminococcaceae; genus Ruminococcus; species Ruminococcus primiciens. The sequence goes on along the minus strand of DJPR01000042.1, from coordinate 4,122 downwards.
AATACAATGATTACAGGAACAATAAATTATACGGGAGCGAGCAGCAGTGTAAGATTTGTCTTGGCTGATTATCTTAATAACAGCTATTTTGTTATTAAAGGTACAGGCATTACTTCCATGACCATTAAGAACTGTACATCTGTCTGCTTTTATGACCATGACGTGCTGGGATTAACGGTATCAATAGCAGGTTCAGGCAGCTCATTTCTGAAAAGTCTTACTACAGAGGAGTGCAAGGACGCAGATTATCTGACGTCAATCGGCTTTATCTGCGGAGGTGTTTAATTTGGACTGGATTATTGAAAGTGACAAAAATAACGGTTATCCGTATCATGCAGAGTTAAAGGACATTTACTTTGAACCTGTAAAAAGCAGTCCGTATCCGAGTGAGCTTTTTATTTTAAGCGGAAAGGGGGCATATCCGAAGCTTCAGCGGCTGAATTTTTTGTCAAGAATAGTTTTATTGCCGCAATATCCGACAGTACTTTTCAGGTGTTTGGGGGAAAGCATAAATGACGGTTATCCTGTACTTATGCATCTTTCAGAGGTTGGAACAGAGGTACAGTCATCATTGTATATAAATGAGCATAACGGCAGAGGATTGTATTATGGTGATGAGCTTCTGAACGTTGGAATATGTCAGGAGCAGAAAGTTTATAAGATAATTTACAGTAAATAGCTGAAAAATCGGGTTTCAAACCAAATAATAAAACTGGGTTTCCAAAGGGTTGATAACCCTTTGGTCAGGTCAAGGGCTTTCAGCCCTTGCAGGGTGTGGGACAGTGTCCCACATAACGTAATGTCATTAAGCTAAGAAAATGAAGTAAGAGAGAAAAGCTCTTACAACTTTTTATGAGTATATTGTAAATTTTCGCAAAAAGGTATTGACAAAAAGCCGAAAATGTACGGCACAGCTAATCAGATATACACATCTGATTGGAGAAATTCATTCTTGGTATGGGTAGTCAGACACTTGATAAAGAACTTATGGAGTTCCATGGTCTTGAGCAAAAAGCAGTATCAGTTTCGGCTGTTGTTCAGCACATAGCAAGGATTCTGCCATCAGCTTTTCAGTATCTGTTCCATAAATTCAATGAGGCATTCTCTCAGACAAATTTCTTTCATGGCTACAGACTTTACGCTGTGGACGGTTCTGATATTCATATTCCTAATATTTCTGATGATTACGGAACTCATTACTGTGCTAATAATCATGGACTTTATTCAACTTTAATTTGAACAGATTCAAACAAAAGAAATAACGTAGTATAGCCAAATGTGTAAAATATACATTTTTATATAAAGTACTATAAGAGCGTTCTAAAAAAAGTTTACATTAAAAATGCACAAACTGCACAGCAATTAAGATCAGGTTGTCAGCATGAAAATTCTACTTACGGCAATACTGCATAAAGCTTATGTGGTGTTGCCTTACAGTTTTGTGAAAACTTTTCTTCCCAAGTGGTTTCCATTTCATTTGGAAAAACATTTTTTCATCTCCCTCTACCTGTTCTTTTTTGCCTTAGCGGTTATTGAGATATTCAGCAAATTCTTTAATCCACTCGGGAATATTGCTGCCTTTGGTGATAAGTGAGCCATTCCTGTATTCTGCTTTTTCAATGACGCCATTCTCATTATCAAAGAACCGCATTTCATTGCAGTAAGGAATAATCTTTGCCAAATCCTCAAAGCGTTTACTGTAACGCCGCCGAACATCTTTCGCCGAAATATCATGGCCGCCTTTTGCCACACGTTTTTTTATACGCCGCCTATTATTGTATATATTTTCATTCCTGCATCTCCTCATACTCCATTATGTCACCATATAGTCTGTAAATCATTATTTATTTCTTTTAATCGTGGGATTTGGGAAAGAATGTGGCTTTTCGTTATTTAATAAGCACTGAATGCAGGGGGACTCCTTAAAGTTGACGTTATCACGCTTATATGGACATTTTTTACACTTTGATGATACTTTTAATGCATCTGGAACAAAACCGTTCATAAAATCACCTCTCCTTAAATAAAAATAATGCCGACAGAGCAAATCCATCGGCATTTTGAAATCACTTGCTTTCCTTGGCAGAAAGGAATTTGTAAACCAGAGCTGCGAGAGCACCGCCTGCAAGCGGAGCAATAATGAATACCCACACATTTGAAAGAGCGTCACCACCGACAAACAATGCAGGTCCAAAGCTTCTTGCAGGATTTACAGAAGTACCTGTAAAGGAAATTCCGAGGATATGCACAAGGGTAAGTGAGAGACCGATTACAATACCTGCAACTGCACTGTTGCTTTCCTTTGAAGTAACTCCTAAAACTGCAATTACAAATACAAATGTCAGAATAACTTCAATTAAAATTGAAAGCAGAATATCGTCATCATAAAGTGCATTTGCACCAAGTCCGCTGTCTTTTCCGACAAATGCCATTAAAGCAGCAGCACCTATGGTTGAACCTGCAAACTGTGCAATAACATAACCGATAAAGTCAGCAGCAGTCATTTTGCCACTTATGAGCATGGCGATTGAAACAGCAGGATTTATGTGACAGCCCGAAATGTTGCCAATAGAATATGCCATAGCAACAATAACAAGTCCGAACGCAAGAGCAGTCAGCAGATATCCTGTGCCGTTTTCAGCAGAGCAGCCAACTACAGCTGCCGTACCGCACGCAAAGAATACAAGAACAAACGCTCCTATAAACTCCGCAACATACTTTCTGATTGAGTCCACCTGAATTCACCTCCTTATAAGAACAAGTTCTAAAAAAATGACCGGCAACGTTGCTGCCGGTTTTTCTGGTACGGGTGACAGGACTTGAACCTGCACACCTTTCGGCATTAGAACCTAAATCTAACGTGTCTGCCAGTTTCACCACACCCGCATATAATTTCTTTAACGTAATTATACCATAATAATTATCATATGTCAACCATGATTTTAGACAGTTCAAGATCAACCCTGTACAATCTTTGTGCGGTGCTGCCTTAAGAAACAGTTAAGATATGCTTATGCGGCTTTGACAGTATCTGCCATATATGTTATACTATTGTATGTAGGGGGTATCACCCCATATATGCACATCCGCCAACCTCGAAAGGAGATTGATATGAAGCTGAAAAGAACACTGAAAAAACTGAAAATGCAGAACTTTCTTCTGCTGACAATTGCAGGAATAATAAACGCATTCGGCGTTACAGTTTTTCTTGCACCCGTAAACCTGTATGACAGCGGAATTTCAGGTACATCCATACTTCTCTCGCAAATTACTCCTGACTTTATGACACTTTCCGTATTTTTGCTAATCCTGAACATCCCCCTTTTTCTGTACGGACTTAAAAGACAAGGTCCGATTTTCACCATTTACGCCATTTATGCAGTAGCAATTTACTCCATAGGGGCATGGCTGATTACCGACACTCTCCCGATTGACGTAAGCGTTGCCTCACCTCTTGCAGGTTCGGACTTACTGCTTTGTGCCTTGTTCGGAGGTCTTATCTCAGGCATAGGAAGCGGTCTGGCGATAAGGTTCGGCGGAGCTATGGATGGTATTGAGGTTATGGCAGTTATTTTTGCAAAGCGTCTTGGAATTACCGTAGGAACATTTGTGATGGCATACAACATTATACTTTACATAGTTTGCGGATTTGTAATTGGCAGCTGGATACTTCCGCTTTATTCAATAGTTACATACGGAGCTGCGCTAAAAACCGTTGACTTTATCGTGGAGGGCTTTGACCGTTCAAAAGCGGCAACAATTATAACGTCTGCACCTGAAAAGGTTTGCAAGGCACTTTCAAAGGAGTTTGAATGCGGACTTACAACGCTCAATGCTCAGGGATACTACTCAAAGGCAGAAAAGACTCTTGTTTACGTTGTGGTGAACAGGTATCAGGTAGGAAAACTCAAGGCAATAGTACATGACAAAGACCCTCATGCGTATATTTCAATTACGGAGGTTGCTGACGTTTTCTCTGCAAATCAGGGAAATTTGTAAAATCGGATTTCCAAAGGAATAATAAAAACTGGGTTTCCAAAGGGTTTATAACCCTTTGGCAGAGTCCAGAGACGGCGTCTCTGGTGGGGTGTGGGGCAAAGCCCCGCATAAGCCTTCAAGCGT
>DJPR01000038.1:2158-4676 GCA_002438605.1 Ruminococcus sp. UBA6407 | reverse complement strand
GCATTATTTTATTGCATTGCTATTGTCATACGTCGGTATTGCCTTAAAATCCACATGGATTATCGTCTGTACGATAATATGAAATTTCGTTTATTTCACCCTGATAAACGTATTTGCTACTGATGCTTTCAGGCAACTCCTTAAATTTATCTTTTTTAGTGAAAAGCAAGTTTGTTTTGCCAAGCTTCTCGGCAGTAACAGCATTTTTGTAGAAGTCCAGAGTATCTGCACTTTTAAAATCATCTTCTATATTAAATCCGTTTATATCAGGATCTTTTGCACGAATAATATGTGAAACAGTACCTCCGTTTTTAACGCCGTAAATCAAAACAGTGTTAATGTCCTGTTCGTTTGCTATTGTAATAATTTGTCCGCTTATACTATCAGAATTTATTTTCGTATAATTACGAATATTTGTAAATCCATCGTAATTTATTATAGATATAGACAGGAAAATTGCTATAAAAATAAAGTTTTTAAGGTAAAGATTTTTTTCATTATGTTTAAAGAAGTTCAGACATAATCCGAAAATAAGGAAAAACGCTTCTATCCATATGATATGGTATCTGTTTTCAAAAATATGAACACTATAATGTGAGCTTGTTACTATTAATATAAAAAGGTGGCATAATATACACCAAAATCCATAGTTAAGCGGTTTGGACTTGCTGAGTCTGCATTTTTTTATTCTCCATATAACCATACATATAGCTGCAATCACAAATATCATTTTTGTTATTGTGGCGATTCCGAAAAGGCTGAATACAGAAATATTTTTGTATCTTGGAATTGCTCCTAAAAAAGTAAACAAGCCGGTAAAACAGCCAAGGAAATTAGATGAAAAATCGTCATATGTGCAGAGAACTTGTCCACGGTTATTTACGTTTTCAATATTTCGATTATGAATCAAAGCACATATAACAGCTATAAGAGAGCTTGCAGCCAGAAATATGGTTTTAAAGTCTGAAATTTTTATTTTCTGCTGATTTATCCAATCTATGAAATGAGCCAGACAGAATGGTGCGATAACGATTAACGCATAAATACCGCATGAAATTGCAGTAATAGTCAAAATAACCGCAAATATAACCAACAGAGCTGCAAGTTTTTTCTTGGAGGTGGTTTTAATGTCAACTTCGAGAAAATAAAAGATAAAAAATAGTGTAAGTATGCGGAAAATATATTGTCCTGCTGAAATAAAGAGCATATTTATATATTCAAGCTGTCCAACAGAATATGGAGTTAAAATGATTGAAAGAGTGATGCATCTTACATCTGTATCTACATTCCAAAGCTTCAGGGTTTCGTTGGCAATGTAAATTGTAAGCAGAATTAATACCGCATGAGATATTCCATATGCCAATGAAATGTTGCCGGTTAAAAGAAAAATCGGTGCAGCAAAAAATGAAGCACAATCTATTTCAAGAGATGATGTGTGGTTAAAATCAGGCAAAAAGATAGTGTGATTTCTCAACATTTCAACTGCATGACGAAGAGCGAGTGAAGAATCAAAGTCTAAAAAGTCTTCAGAACTTGTAAAATTGAAATAAAAAAGGCAGCAAACCTGAATTATCAGAATGAACAGAAATGCAAATTTGCTGATTTTAGTTGTATTATTTACTTTTATTTTCATATGTTGTCCTCTTTCGTTGTTAAATAATAAGTCAACACCTTATAATATTTGTGTGGTGTTGACTTAAATAATTATATCACATATCAATATTCAGCACAATAGAACCGCACGAAGTATTTTTCAACATGGAATTGCATATATTATTTAAAACAAACAAACGGAGGAAAACATGGGATTTATTGAAATCTTATTAATCGGCATAGGTCTTTCTATGGACGCTTTTGCCGTTTCAATCTGCAAAGGACTAAATATGCAGAAAGTAAACAAGGCTGATGCCGTAGTTATAGGACTTTTTTTCGGAAGCTTTCAGGCAGTTATGCCGCTTATAGGCTGGATTCTCGGCAGACAGTTTGAAAGTTACATTATCTCGTTCGACCATTGGGTTGCATTCGGACTTCTTGCATTTCTTGGAGGAAAAATGATTATTGAAGCATTAAAGTGCGGTGATGATGAAACAGCTGAAAACCTTGATGTTAAGGAGCTTCTTTTAATGGCGATTGCCACCAGTATTGACGCTCTTGCTGTTGGAATTACCTTTGCGTTTTTGAAAGTAAATATAGTCGGTTCTGTTTCGATTATAGGTATTTCAACATTTATACTTTCCTTTGTCGGAGTACATATAGGCAACAGGTTTGGCAGTAAATTTAAAACAAAAGCAGAGCTTGCAGGGGGGATTATCCTTATTTTAATAGGAGTAAAAATTCTGTTTGAGCATTTGGGTATTATGTGAACATAATAATTTACAAGGAATACTGAAAAAAAGGGTTTCCAAAGAGTTGAATAACCCTTTGAAAACCCTTTTTAGCTTAATTATAATTTTTTGACAGTCAGACCGTACCAAAAATTACGCTGATAATAAGGTAACACCGCACAAAGATTGTGCGG
>DJPR01000038.1:0-2051 GCA_002438605.1 Ruminococcus sp. UBA6407 | reverse complement strand
AAGTTTATGACGTGCAAAGTCCTTTGACGTGCTTTGTGCGGTGTTGCCTTAATTCTTCTGTGCCTTCAATTCCTTTTAACGCTTCAACAGCGTCCCAGTAAAAATGCCCTGAACCTATTTTTTCAACAAAGCCTGCCTGTTCCATTTTACCCATAACGGTGCGGCATACTCCGCAGAATACCATATTTACACTTTTTTGTTTAAGTTCACGGTAAATCATATCCAGCTCGTTTATAGCACTGTCATCAATATTAGGAACACCCCTCATGGAAAGTACAATTGCTGATGCTTTTCCTATCTCCTGCAGTTTTAATGTTAAAATATCCTGTGTACCAAAGAAAAGCGGACCTGAAAGATATATTACCCTTGTTCCCGTATGATCTCCCGAAACGCCTTTATCAGTCAGCTTATCAGTATCAACACCGCTTACCGCAACTTCAAGCTTGCTGCTCTTTAAAATAAATATGAGCATTGCAGCAACTACTCCTGCAACAATTGCAATTGTGAGGTCAAATACTACGGTTGCAGCCATTGTTACTGCAAACTGAAATCTTGATTCCTTTAAATGCTTGCCGAATATTTGCTTTATTGCACTCCATTCGTTCATTCTCCATGCTGTTACCATAAGTACACCTGCAAGAGCTGAAAGCGGTATTCTTGACATAACTCCGCCAAGCAGAAACATTGAAAGAATAAGAGTTACAGAATGAAATACGCTTACAAGTCTGGTCTGTCCGCCTGATTTTATGGCAACTGAGGTTCTTGCAATTGCGGCAGTAGCAGGAACTCCGCCAAAAAGAGGAATAATCATATTTCCTATGCCCTGAGCCACAAGCTCTCTGCCTGCATCAATTTTCTCGTTCTTCATTTTTCCTGCACTTGCACCGCATAAAAGGCTTTCAATCATGCCGAGTGCGGCTATTGAAACAGCAGGAGCTATAAGATTTTTTATATTGCTTAAATCAAAACCTTTTTTAATAAGAGCTTCATCTGTAAAAAGTCGTTTTGGAATTGCCCCAACCTCTGCAACCTTGGGTTCGTCAGGGAACATAACCATATTTATAATAAGTACAATTATTATGGACGCCAATGATGACGGTATAAATGCCGCCAGTTTTTTCGGATATACAATCATAATTGCTACTACGATTGCTCCGAAAAGCACAGCAGTCCAATTAGGTGAAAATCCCAGTCTGCCATAGGAAATAAGTTTTTCTACGGCGTCACTGCCCTCTGATTTTGTACCGAAAAAGTTATCTATTTGTCCGAGTGCGATTATGATTGCGATACCTGAAGTAAAGCCTGTAATAACAGGTGCGGGAATGTATGAAACAAGTCTGCCGATTTTAAGAACTGCCGCTATTACAAGAATTGCTCCTGAAATAAAACCTGCAAGGAGAACTCCCTGTATGCCGTATTTTACGGAAAGAGTCAGAAGAATTGCAGACATAGCTCCTGTAGGGCCTGAAATCTGATATGATGCACCTGAAAATACGCCGATGAAAATTCCTGCAAAAATAGCAGTTACAAGTCCTGCGGCGGCATCTGCACCTGAGCTTACACCGAAAGCAAGTGCTAACGGCAGTGCAACGGCTGCTACTGTAAGACCTGCCATTAAGTCCCTTGACAAACTTTTTGCATTGTAACCCTTAAACTCATTTCTCAGGTCACTGATATACTTTTTGAAAAACACAAAAACATCCCTTTTTTCTTTGAAATTTGTTATGCACAGCAAGATGGATATAATATATCATTTGCTGTGTAAAATTCTTTCGGCATCAATGTGATGTCATTGGTATTTCCTGAAAAAACACCGTTTCCTATTATAATACAATCATATCCGATAATCAAGAAATATTTTCCGATTATGGCTATTTTCATCACTTTTTAATAAAAAATGCAAAAAAATAAGAAAATTAGGTGACATTTGACTGTGATTGTGATATAATATAGGGTAGATAAAACAGGGGCAACACCGCACAAAGCATGTCAAAAGACTTTGTACGTCATAAACTTGCAAATTTTCCGTCATATTACACATAATTTTCTCA
>DJPR01000028.1:53134-59416 GCA_002438605.1 Ruminococcus sp. UBA6407 | reverse complement strand
ACCCTTTGGAAACCCATTATTAATTACTTAATTATATTTTCGACAGACTCAGGGTGTCTTTTTAAGACACCCTAATAATTGTTTATAGGAGTATGATATGAGCATTTTTGATTTGTTTGATAAAATTTCAACGCAAGGTTCAGGCGGAAAAGTCGAATATGTCATTGCAGGTCTTGGAAATCCAGGACTTCAGTATGAAAACACACGTCACAATGCAGGCTTTATGACAATAGATAAATTGGCGGAATCGCTCGGAGTTAAGATTGATAAAATGAAATTCAAGGGACTTTACGCTGACGCTGATATAAATGGAAAACGCTGCATACTTTTGAAGCCGACCACATATATGAATAACAGCGGAGAATCAGTAACTCAGGTTTTGAATTTTTATAAGCTGTCATCAGAAAATCTGATTGTTATTTATGATGATATTTCACTTGAACCCGGTAAACTCAGAATTCGCAGAAAAGGAAGTCATGGCGGACATAACGGAATGAGAAGCATAATTGATCTGCTTGGTACAGATGAGTTTATCAGAGTAAAAGTAGGAGTCGGCAAAAAGCCTCATCCGGACTATAATTTGGCGGACTGGGTGCTTGGACATTTTACAAAGGAACAAATGAATCTTATGAATCAGTCTACAGAAAATGCGTCAGAGGCAGTAAAACTTATTGTGCAGAACAAGGTTGACGAAGCAATGAATAAATATAATTAACGGTTGATGTAAAAGGAGGAAATATGGATATATTAAAAAGTCTGTTCAAAGAGCTTTCAGGATATAAAGGAATTGAAGAAGCTTTAAAGAAGAATATTTCTCCTGTTTCTGTAACCGGACTTTCACATATTCATAGGGTACAGCTTATTTATGCCCTTGAAAATTCCGAAAAAATATCCCTTGCCATTACAGGAAGTGAAGCAGAGGCTAAAAAGCTTTGTGATGACATAAATCAAATGGCAGAAAGGGAATGTGCTGTGCTTTTTCCGTCAAGGGAGCTTATGCTGACTTATGCAGAGGGAGCAAGCACGGAATATGAGCAGATGAGAATTTCTGCACTTACTAAGGCGGCAAACAGTAAATGCTCAGTAATTGTTGCAGGAATTGAGGGCGTAATGCAGCCGACAATTCCACCTGACAGGCTTATAGACAGCATTATAAACATCGAAAGCGGCACTGAAATTGACATATCAGACCTTTGCAGACGACTTTCAATTTGCGGATACGAACGCTGTGAAAAGGTTGAAGGTGCAGGACAGTTCTCTGTAAGGGGTTCAATTGTGGATATTTTTCCTGTACATTATTCTAAACCGATAAGAATAGAGCTTTGGGGAGATGAAATAGACACAATTTCCTACTTTGACTGTGAATCACAGCGAAGAAGCGATACAATTGAAAAAGCTGACATTTCTCCTGCATGTGAAGTATTGTACGACAATAATGATTTGGCAGAAAAAATAAAAAGTATGCTGAAAAATCTCAGGGGTAAAAAAGCTGATTTGGTAAGGGAGAATTTAAGCGGTGATGTAAGCCGTCTGGAAAGCGGAGAAATCCTTGCGACAGGTCATAAATACTATCCGTTGATTTATGATAAGCCATCATCTGTTTTTGATTATATTAATGGTGCTGTATTTTTTTGCGAATATTCAGAGATAATGGATACAGCCTCAGGAGTTCTTGCCCAGCATAAGGAAGATATTAAAATTCTTATTGAGGACGGTCAGCTTTGCAAGGGACTTGATGGTTATTATTTTGAAATGCCGCAGATTCACAGCTTTGCAGAAAATAAAAATCAGCTTTATGTAAGCTCGTTTATGCAGGGCGGAGAAAGAATAGAATTTAAACGGCTGATTAGCTTTGAGGCATTGCAGACTGCTGCATGGGGCGGAGAAATGCGTCAGCTTAATGAGGACCTGGAGGCTTACTGCAAAAACGGTTATCGAATGATTCTTATGGCAGGAAGTGAAAAAACTCTGCCGATAATCAAGCATGACCTTGAAGAAAATGGCATTTACTGTAAACTTGCCGGCGAATCTGATGAAATAAGCAAGGGACAGGTACTTCTTACAACCGGAAGTCTTAGCGGAGGATTTGAATATCCTGAAAATAAGACAGTTCTTATTACTCAGGCAAAAGCAATGAAGTCCTCAAAAAAGACTAGAAGAAGAAAAAAAGGCGAGGAAATAAGAAGTCTTGCCGATATAACAGAAGGCGATTTGGTAGTCCATTCAAGCCATGGTATAGGACGCTTTATAGGTATAAAAAAGCTGGAGTTTGATGATGTTGTAAAAGACTATATTACTATACAATATGCAGGAACAGATAAGCTGTATATACCGGTAACTCAGCTTGACATGGTTTCCAAATATATCGGACCTCGTGATGATTCGGGAGTAAAGCTCAACAAACTTTCCTCTAATGATTGGCAGAGAACAAGAAACAACGTAAAACGTGCTGTAAAGGATATGGCACACGAGCTTATTGAGCTTTATGCCAAAAGAGAGCAGAGCAAGGGATTTGCTTTTTATGCTGATGATGAAATACAGCGTGATTTTGAGGAACGTTTCCCTTACGTTGAAACGGACGACCAGATGCAGAGTATTAATGAAATCAAAGCAGATATGGAGCGTATTCGTCCTATGGACAGACTTCTCTGCGGAGATGTCGGCTTTGGTAAGACAGAAGTTGCTCTCAGGGCAGCAATGAAGTGTGTTTTAAGCGGAAAGCAGTGTGCAATTTTAGTTCCTACGACCGTTCTTGCATGGCAGCATTATCAGACTGCATTGAGAAGATTTGAGCATTTTCCTGTTAATATTGAACTTTTGTCACGTTATAGAAGTCCGAAACAGCAGACTGAAATTATAGAAAAGCTTAAAAAAGGTTCAATTGATATTTTGATAGGGACTCATAAAATAATTCAGAAAAGCGTTGTGTTCAAAGACCTCGGACTTGCAATTATAGATGAAGAACAGCGTTTCGGAGTTGCACATAAGGAGAAATTCAAGCAGACTTTCAGCGGAATTGACGTTCTTACACTTTCTGCAACACCGATTCCAAGAACGCTCAATATGGCTATGAGCGGAATAAGAGATATGTCTGTAATTGAAGAACCGCCGCAGGACAGACATCCTGTACAAACGTATGTTGTTGAATTTAATCAGGCTGTAATTTTGCAGGCTATTGCTCGTGAACTAAAACGAGGCGGACAGGTTTATTACATCCATAACAGAGTTGAAACCATACAGTCATGTGCTTCAAAGCTTTCACAATTGCTGCCTGATGCGAAAATTGCATTTGCACATGGTCAGATGCCGGAGGAGCAGATGTCTGATATATGGCGGCAGCTTGTTGAACATGAAATAGATATTCTCGTCTGCACTACAATTATTGAAACAGGTGTTGATGTTCCAAATGTCAATACGCTTATTATTGAAGATTCTGACCGCTTTGGACTTTCTCAGCTTTATCAGCTCAGAGGACGTGTAGGACGTTCCAACAGACGCGGGTATGCATATTTTACGTTTAAAAAAGACAAGGTGCTTACAGAAATAGCTACAAAGCGTCTTAATGCAATGAGGGAGTTTACTCAATTCGGAAGCGGTTTCAGGATTGCTTTGCGTGACCTTGAAATCAGAGGGGCAGGAAGTATTCTTGGAGGAAAACAGCATGGCCATATGGAAGCAGTCGGTTATGATATGTACCTCAAACTGCTTTCAGAAGCCATTTCGGAGGAAAAAGGTGAAAAGCCGGAAAAGGCACTTGAATGTACAGTTGATATCCAGATTGACGCTCATATACCTGAAAGCTACATTTCAAGCCTTAATCAGCGAATAGATGTATATAGAAAAATCATGCTGATTACTGAGGATAATGACCGCATGGAGCTTATTGATGAACTTATAGACAGATATGGTGAACCGCCGAAATCTGTAATCGGACTCATTGAAGTTTCACTTTTGAGAAATAAAGCGGCACATCTTGGAATTACAGAGATAACACAAAGAAACGGAGCGATGTATTTCTACATTGAGCATCCGAATATGCAGCAAATTTCTGCACTTTCCGCTGCGTATAAGGGTATAATTACGTTCAACAGCATATCTGTTCCATATATTTCGGTGAAAATCAAGCCAAAGGTACGTCCTTTTGACATGATGAAGAATGTGGTTAATATAATGCATGGAAATGCAAATGAAGCTGCTGAATAAAACAAGGAGTGATGCAAAGCATAATTGTATCACTCCCAAAAAGTAACACCATACAAAGAATGCCAAAAAGACTTTGTATGGTGTTGTTTTATTAATGTCTGATATATCTTGATGTTTTTTTTCGCTTTTTTTCTTCGTACATAACTTCATCAGCCTTTGTTATAAGCTTGAACATAGGAGTATCTTCGTCAGCTTCGGTTATATAGCTTCCAAGACTTGCTGCAATCTGATACGGTTTATTTACAATTCTGTTTATTTCATTGAGTTTTGTTATAAATCTTGCTCTTAATTCGTCAGCGTCATCTTCGTCCATATCATATCCGAAAATTAGAAATTCGTCACCGCCGAATCTTGCACAGGTATTATTAGCCATACAGCAGTCACGAATTACTTCCGCAAGACGCTGAATAGCAAAGTCACCCTCTTTATGACCATAATTATCATTTATTATTTTCAGACCGTCCATATCTATAAACATAATCATAATTTTGCGGTTTTCTGCGATACACTGTTTGAAGATTTTATCCGTAGCACGAATAAAACCGTTTCTGTTATAAATATTGCACAATGGGTCAATGACATAGAGCTTATCAAGTTCAGAAATAGCTCCATTGAGCTGATGAAGCTTTCGTATATTTTCAATGGAGTTGCATATGTTCAAAAGAAGCGAGTGACACAGCATACTTTTAATAGGAAATTCACTGTTGACAAAAATGCAGTATCCAAGACATCTTTCACGAAAATGTATAGGGAAGAAATAGCTTATATTACCGCCATGTTCAAATTTTTCAGGAAACATTTTTTTGCTGCTGAAAAATTCAATCTGCTTTTTGATTCCGTTTTCCCACACAAGAGGAGCACTCATACTTTTGGTATAGCCTGAAATCTGATATCCGGGCTTATTGAGAATAACTTCGTCCTTTGAACTGATTACACCACCCTGCCAGTCAACGCAAAGGCATATATAGAATTTTTCACATTCAAGCTCTGAGATGAAATTACTTATGGAATTCATAACTTCATCTATACTTTCTGTATCGACCAGTGCAGTTGTTAAGCGGTTAAGGATGGAAATATCAACTCCGCAGTTATCGAGCTTTTGATAAGTAGTTTTTTTGTAAAGATTGAAATCCTCAACCATTTCTTTTTCCTTGCATTTACAGCTTTGTGAAAAAACAGGAGAAGCCTCAAGAACAACATTTTTATCAACAGAATCTCCGCTGATTATTTTATGTATCATTTCGCAGGCTTTGTATCCCACTTCAAATAACGGACGCTTTACAGAAGTAAGCTCAGGAATAAAATTGCGTGCCTTGTAGGTATTGTCGAAGCCTGTAACAATAACGTCGTCAGGGACGTGTATGCCATTTTTTTCGAGTTCTGTAATAGCGGCAAGAGCCATTGCGTCATTCGCACAAATGAAAGCGTCAGGAAGCTCTATTCCGTCAGATAGAAATTTATCAATTGCATTTTTTCCGTCCACACTGCGAAATTCACCATAATATATGCGTCTGTTATCAACATAAAGACTGTTTTCCTTCATAACGCTTAAAAATGCATTGTAACGGTCGAAAGCCTCCGGATTTGCAAGAGGGCCTGAGATGTAATTAATGGTTTTTGCATTATGCTTTTGAATAACGTGCTTTACAATATCGCTCATAGCCTTAACATTATCAATGCTGACATTGTAAAACTCCGGATAATCACCACAGTCAAATACAACTGCCGGAATGCCAGATTCCTTTACCCTCTCAATAATTTTTAATTTTTCATTCGGAGCACTTATGGTATTTGTCATCAACAGTATACCGTCAAACTCGTTGATATTAATAAGGTTGTAGATATTATATTCACCTGCATCATATCTGCTGTTGCTCAATACCCCTCCGAACGTGGCAAAATATGAAGTATTGATTTTACTTTCTCTTGTATATTTATTAATTCCACATATTATATTATTCTGATATTCTTCATCAATACCTGCTACTACTACAGCAATATTAATAATATTTTCAGTCATACTTCGTTCATCCTTTTCTTAAGATTAAAGGCAGCACTTAAGGCAATACCGCACAAAGC
>DJPR01000028.1:14961-53021 GCA_002438605.1 Ruminococcus sp. UBA6407 | reverse complement strand
ATATCTGCGTTTCTGCCGCACAATCTTTGTGCGGTATTGCCTTAATAGGGTGTGCCTTAAAAATGCTATATGAAAACTGAGATTTAAAATTTATGCAAACTACATTAAATCTTTTAATACATTATAGCATTATTTTACAAAAAGTCAAAGGGAATAGAAAAAAATAAGCGTTTGTTTTAAAAATTTGTTTATATGCACATTGTTAGGACTGATATTTTGTGCATAATGTCGATTTTAAGCTGCTTTCTGTAATTTGAAATGTTATATTAGTTGCTGTTGCTTTAAGTTTAATTCACAAATTTAAATATAGTATTATATGAGCAATTTGTTGATTTATTGGAAAAAGGAGTTTTTTGTTGACTTTAAGAAAGAGGCATGCTATAATAGTAAATGGTATAGCTTATTGCAGATTTTTTGAACATGATTAATTATGTTAAGGCAATAAGCATATTTTTAGTTTACAAAGCAAAATGCAGTATTTTTATAGAACTTTAAATATACGGGGGATTAATAATGAAAGGTATAATTCTTTCCGGAGGCTCAGGAACAAGACTCTATCCTTTGACGAGAGTAACTTCCAAACAGCTTCTTCCTGTTTATGATAAGCCGATGATATATTATCCGATGTCAGTTCTTATGAATGCCGGAATACGTGACATACTTATAATAAGTACACCAAGTGATACTCCAAGATTTCAGGAGCTTTTGGGTGACGGCAGTCAGTTCGGAATATCTCTTTCATATAAGGTTCAGCCGTCACCGGACGGATTGGCTCAGGCTTTTATAATAGCTGAGGATTTTATTGGTGAAGACTGTGCAGCAATGATTCTCGGAGATAATATTTTTGCAGGACATGGCTTGAAAAAAAGACTTCGTCAGGCTGTTGAAAGAGCAGAAAAACAAAATCTTGCAACAGTTTTCGGTTATTATGTTGACGATCCTGAGAGATTCGGAATTGTTGAATTTGATGAGAACGGCAAGGCAATTTCAATTGAGGAAAAGCCTGAAAAGCCAAAGAGCAACTATTGCGTTACAGGACTTTATTTTTATGATAACAGAGTGGTTGAGTATGCAAAAGGACTTAAACCCTCAGCAAGAAATGAACTTGAAATTACAGATCTTAATAGAATTTATCTTGAAAATAACGGACTTTCAGTAGAACTTCTCGGACAAGGATTTACCTGGCTTGATACGGGTACTCACGAAAGCCTTGTAGAAGCTTCAAATTTTGTGAAAACCGTTGAAGACCATCAGCATAGAAAAATTGCTTGTCTTGAGGAAATAGCTTATCTTAACGGCTGGATTACAAAAGATGATGTGCTTGCCGCTTATGAAACCTTGAAAAAAAACCAATATGGTCAATATCTTATGGACGTAATCAGCGGCAAATATCTTGATGTTCTTCACTAATAACAGGGGAGTAGGAGTATTAAATGAATATTATCGTTACAGGCGGAGCCGGTTTTATCGGCTCGAATTTTGTATATTATCAGCTTGAAAATCATCCTGAGGACAGAATAATTTGTCTTGACAAGCTGACTTATGCGGGTAATCTTTCAACACTTGAAGCAGCAATGAAGCTTCCGAACTTCAGATTTGTAAAGGCTGATATTGCTGACAGAAAAGCAGTTGAACAGCTTTTTGAAGAAGAAAAGCCTGATATTGTCGTTAACTTTGCGGCTGAATCTCATGTTGACCGTTCTATTGAAAATCCTGAAATTTTCCTGCAAACAAATATTATGGGAACTCAGGTTCTTATGGATGCTTGCCGCAAGTATGGCATAAAGCGTTATCATCAGGTGTCGACTGATGAGGTTTACGGTGATCTTCCTCTAGACAGACCTGACCTTTTCTTTACTGAGGATACGCCTATACATACAAGCAGTCCTTACAGTTCATCAAAAGCAGGTGCTGACTTGTTAGTGCTGGCATATTACAGAACGTATAAACTTCCGGTTTCCATTACTAGATGTTCAAACAATTACGGCCCGTATCATTTTCCCGAAAAGCTGATTCCGCTTATGATAAGCAGAGCTTTGGCTGATGAGTCGCTTCCGGTTTACGGCAAGGGTGAGAATGTTCGTGACTGGCTTTATGTTAAAGACCATTGTAAAGCAATAGACCTTGTTATGCGTAATGGCAGAGAAGGTGAGGTTTATAATGTCGGCGGTCATAACGAAAGGTCGAATATTGACGTTGTAAAAACTATTCTTAAAGAACTTGGAAAGCCTGAAAGTCTTATAACTTATGTTACGGACAGACCGGGACATGATATGCGTTATGCAATTGACCCTGCAAAAATTCAGAGTGAGCTTGGCTGGACTCCTGAAACATCTTTTGAAGAGGGAATCAAGCTTACAATAAAATGGTATCTTGAAAATAAAAAATGGTGGCAGGACATAATTTCAGGTGAATATCAGAAGTATTTTGACAAGATGTATAAGGATAATGGCCGTATAAGCTGATTAAAGGGAAATATGGACATGAAAAGATATAAAATTGGATACACTCAGGGCGTATATGATATGTTTCATATAGGTCATTTGAATTTAATAAATTCTGCAAAGCAGTATTGTGATTATCTTATAGTCGGAGTTAATGCAGACGAGCTTGTGCAGAGCTATAAAAATAAAGTTCCTGTAATTTGTCAGGAAGATCGCCGAAAAATCGTTGAAAATATTAAAGCGGTTGATAAAGCGGTTGTTGTATCCACTCTTGATAAGGTGGAGATATTCAAAAAACTTAAATTTGATGCAGTTTTTATCGGTGATGACTGGAAAGACTCGGAACGCTGGAACAAGACAGAATCAGAACTTTCGTCTTACGGGATAGATGTGGTTTATCTTCCGCATACTCCTGATATATCTTCAACCGAACTGCGTACCGTTAAAGAAAATAAAGTCAGCGGATAAGTGATTCGGAGGAAAAATGAAGGTTTTTGTAACAGGAATAAAGGGACAGCTTGGCTTTGATGTTATGAATGAGCTTGAAAAAAGAGGACATGAAGCTGTCGGAACTGATGTTGAGGAATTGGATATAACTGACGCTGAAGCTGTTGATGAGTTTATCAGCAGGGTAAATCCGGATGCGGTTATACATTGTGCAGCATGGACTGCTGTTGATGCTGCTGAAGATGAAGAAAATATTGATAAAGTAAGGGCTGTAAATGCAGACGGTACTGAAAATATTGCTAAAGCATGCAAAAAGCTTGACTGCAAAATGATTTATATTTCAACTGACTATGTTTTTGACGGTCAGGGTGAAAATCCGTGGAAACCTGATGATGAAAGAAGTCCGCTGAATGTTTATGGTCAGACTAAGTATGAGGGTGAGCTTGCTGTTGAAAAAAATCTTGAAAAGTTTTTCATAGTAAGAATAGCGTGGGTTTTTGGAGTAAACGGCAAGAATTTTATTAAAACAATGCTTAATCTCGGAAAATCAAGAGACTCCCTTACTGTAGTAAATGACCAGATAGGAACGCCTACATATACTTATGACCTGGCAAGACTGCTTGTTGATATGGCAGAATCCGATAAGTACGGACGTTATCATGCTACAAACGAGGGCGGATATATAAGCTGGTATGATTTTGCCTGTGAGATTTTCAGACAGGCAGGAAATATAAATCCGATTTATAAAAAAGTCAGTGTAAGTCCTGTAAGTGCGGATTGTTATCCTGCAAAAGCAAAACGTCCGTCAAACAGCAGAATGGATAAAAGCAAGCTGACTGAAAACGGCTTTGAGCCGCTGCCGTCATGGCAGAATGCTCTTGAAAGATATTTAAAGGAGATAGAGGTCTGATGGGACAAATAAAGGTTGAAAAAAATGTCGGGGGCATAAATGGCCTTTGTATTATAGAACCTGCGGTTCATGGAGATAACCGAGGCTACTTTATGGAAACATATAATCAGAATGACATGAATGAAGCCGGTCTGGATATGGTGTTTGTTCAGGACAATCAGTCATGTTCCGTCAAAGGAGTTCTCAGAGGACTTCATTTTCAAAAACAGTTTCCTCAGGGAAAGCTCGTTCGTGTAATTAAGGGCAGTGTTTTTGATGTTGCTGTTGACCTCAGAAGTGATTCTGAAACCTACGGCAAATGGTTTGGTGTTGAGCTTACAGAGGAAAATAAAAAGCAGTTTTATATTCCGGAGGGCTTTGCACACGGTTTCCTTGTTCTTTCCGATATTGCTGAATTTTGCTATAAATGTACTGATTTCTACCACCCCGGTGATGAGGGCGGACTTGCATGGAATGACCCTGAAATTGACATTAAATGGCCGCAGCTTGTTGGAGAATACAGCGGAAGTGCTGATTCTGAGGGATATATGCTTTCCGATGCCACAAAGCTCAACCTTAGTGATAAAGATAAAAAATGGGTTGGCATTAAAGATACTTTTAAGTTCTGAAAGAGGAGTAAATTGCTTTGAGTAGTAATGATAATATACAGCATGTGTTTATAGTGGGATGTAAGGGGATTCCTGCTAATTATGGTGGATTTGAAACGTTTGTTGATAAACTTACAGAATACAGAAAAAGTGATAAAATGAAGTATCACGTTGCATGTGCAGTTGATGAGGATAAAGCCGAATTTACATATAATAATGCACATTGCTTTAATATAAAGTGGAAAAAATTAGGTGCTGCAAGAGCGATTTTCTATGATACAGACGCTCTCAAGTATTCTATTGAATATATTAAAAAGCATAATATCAAGCATCCGATTGTATATGTGCTTGCCTGCCGTATAGGCATATTTGTTGCAAAATATAAAAGACAGATTGAGCAGCTTGGAGGAAAGCTCTATGTAAATCCTGACGGACACGAGTGGAAAAGAGCAAAATGGAGCAAGCCTGTCCGCAAGTATTGGAAGTATTCAGAACAGCTCATGGTTAAGCATGCTGACCTGCTTATTTGTGACAGCAAAAACATTGAGAAGTATATAAAAACAGAATACAGTCAGTATAATCCAAAGACTACGTTTATTGCTTATGGCTCTGATACGGTTAAATCAAAGCTTGCTGATGATGATGCAAAGCTCCTTGATTGGTATAAATCAAAGGGACTTAAAGCTAAGGAATATTATCTTGTTGTAGGACGTTTCGTTCCTGAAAACAACTTTGAAACAATGATAAGGGAATTCATGGCATCTAAAACAGAGAAGAATTTTGCTATAATTACAACTGCTGACGATAAATTCCTTAACGAGCTTAATGAGAAGCTTGATTTCAGCAAGGATAAAAGAATTAAGTTTGTTGGAACTGTTTATGACCAGGAACTGCTTAAAAAAATTCGTGAAAATGCGTACGGATATTTTCATGGACATGAGGTTGGCGGTACAAATCCGAGTCTGCTTGAGGCCCTTGGTTCAACAGACTTAAATCTTCTTCTCAATGTCGGATTTAATCGTGAGGTTGGCGAAGATGCGGCATTATACTGGGATAAGCGAAACGGAAGTCTTGCAAAGCTCATTAATTCTGCTGACGCTATGAGTGAAGAACAGATTGCATCATATGGTGCGGCAGCTAAAAAGCGTATTGCTGATTGGTACAGCTGGGACTATATTGTTGATGAGTACGAGAAGGTTCTGGGTAAAATATAATGGGCAAAAGAAGTTTTGGAAACAAGCTTGTTTCAGGTCTTATAAGCAGGATAAAAAAGAGTGACTACAGTCTTGACGAGGCTATAAGCGGCGGAGAACTGCTCGGAATTATATCTGACAGAGGCTTCATGTTTATAAGAGGAATTATAAGAAAACCGTTTTTGAAGAAGTCGGACGGAATACTTTTTGTAGGAAAGTCTGTAAAAATTCAAAGCGGTAAAAAAATCAGGATAGGTTCAGGCTCAACTCTCCATTCAAGATGCAGAGTGAATGCCTTATCAAAAAGCGGTATTACTATTGGACGCAACTTTACATTAGGGTCTGACTGCATTATAGAATGCAGCGGAGTTATAAGTGAACTCGGAGAAGGGCTTGTGATTGGAGATAACGTTGGTATATCGGCAAAATCGTTCATTGGTGTAAGAGGCAGTGTTTCAATAGGAAGTGATACAATTATTGGGCCATATTGCAGTATTCATGCTGAAAATCACACATTCAGGGATATGGATACGCTTATAAGGCAGCAGCCTTCTTCAAGAAAAGGCATTGAAATCGGCTCAAATTGCTGGATCGGTGCAAAGGCTGTCATTCTTGACGGTGTAAAAATCGGAAACGGCTGTATTATTGCAGCAGGTGCTGTTGTAACAAAGTCCATTCCTGATAATTCGGTTGCGGCAGGAGTTCCTGCAAAGGTTATAAAGGTTCGCAGTAAGGACAGTACAGTATAAATTTAAGGCAGCATCGCATAAAATCTGTGCGGTTTTGACCTGACTCTAAATGAAATAACCGGCATGTTTTTGTCAGTCAGCAGGTTGTGGATTAGTATAAAATATTTTTTAGGAGATAAGAATGTTGGTTGATTTTATAAAGCTTTTAATGTTTTGGATTTGTCGTGCTTTTTTCTGTATTTTTTATATATTTCCAATAAAAAACAACAGAATAGCATTTATAAGCTATAAGGGTTCGCAGTATTCATGCAATCCAAAAGCAGTTTCAGAGTATATTTTAAGCAATTATCCTGATAAATTTGATATTATCTGGGGACTTGATAACCCTGAAACATACGATGGAATAATAAACAAAAATGTCCATGTAATTAAGCATGGAACAATGAAGTTTTATAAATATCTTCTTACATCTAAAATTATTGTGACAAATGTTGACTACCTTTCCTATGTCAGATTCCGCAAGGGACAGTATATAGTGCAGACATGGCATGGCGGAGGTTCATATAAAAAGGTTGGGAACTGTACTAAGAACGTAAGCAAGCTTGTATTAAAGCGTCGTTCCTATTTTAATCTTAGAACAGATGCATTTATTTCAAGCTCTGCTACATTTACAAACGATACTATTCTTGGTTCGTTTTCATACAAGGGCAGAATTGTTAATTCAGGTATGCCGAGAAATGATATTCTGTTTACAGAAAATAATGAAAAGGCAAAACAAATAAAACAAAAAATAGGTGTTCCTGAGGATGCAAAAATCCTTATTTATGCACCTACATACAGACAAATAATTAAATACACTGATTATCTTCTTGACGAAAAGCGATTAAAGCATTCTCTTGAGGAGCGTTTTGGCGGCAATTGGGTTATCCTTTACAGACTTCATCCAATGCTGAAGTGTTCTTTTGATTCCGAAAGCCACGACGTAATCAATGTATCTGATTATAATGATATGCAAGAGCTGTTATGGGTTTCAGATATTCTTATGACTGATTATTCATCAAGTATGTGGGATTTCTCCCTGACCTATAAGCCTTGCTTTTTGTTTGCTACCGACCTTAAAGAATATCAGAATGAAAGAGATTTTTACAGCGATATACATACATGGCCGTTTATACTGGCTGAAAATAATGATGAGCTTAATGAAAAAATACTGTCTTATAATGACGAGGAATATCGTCAGGCAGTAAAAAAATATCATGAGGATATGGGAAGTTATGAAAAGGGCAGCGCTTGTAAGCAGATAACCGATATTATAATGAGCGAATGCGGTAAATAAGGAGGATGAAAAATAATGAATATAGCCATTATATTTGCAGGCGGGACAGGTCAAAGAATGACGTCTGCGGTTAAACCTAAGCAATTCCTTGAAGTTCACGGGAAACCGATTATTATATATACATTAGAGCATTTTGAACACCATTCTGATATAGACGGTATAATTGTTGTATGTCTTGAAAGCTGGATAGGGTATCTTGAATCTTTGCTTCAAAGATATGGCGTAACCAAGGTAAAAGCTGTTGTAAGCGGAGGCACAACTGGTCAACAGTCAATTTTTGCAGGTATTTCAAAGGCACATGAGCTGTATGATGATGATACTGTTCTGCTTATCCATGACGGCGTAAGGCCGCTTATTGATGCAGAGCTTATTTCAGCAAATATAGAATGTGCTAAGAAAAACGGAAATGCCGTTACAGTAACTCCTGCCATCGAAACAATTGCTTTAAAGGATGACAATACTATACATAACATTATGAACAGGCAGAGCTGTTGGATTGCAAAAGCTCCTCAGTGCTTTAAGCTTGGCGATATTTATTCTGCTCATTTAAAGGCTCAGGAGGAAGGCAGAGATGACTTTATTGATTCTGCAAGCCTTATGCTGAACTATAATACAGCAATATTTCCTGTGGAGGGCAAGCCGGAAAATATCAAAATAACTACGCCGTCTGATTATTATATTTTCAAGGCAATTCTTGATGCAAATGAAAGTTCGCAGATATGGGGTTAAGTATTATGAGTAATACAAATATCATAGTAGACGAGGATATTAAAAATATCTGCTCTGATAATAATATTGATTGGAGCAGATTGACTGGAAAAACAATTCTCGTTACAGGTGCAACAGGTCTTATCGGGCAGCTTCTTGTTAAAAGTCTGCTTAATTTCGGCAAAGTTAAGATTGCTGCAGCTGTGAGAAATGAAGAAAAAGCGTTAAAGCTTTTCGGCAAAAATGAAAATCTGACATTTATAATCGGGGATATTGTTAATATGCCTGAAATAAATGGACATATTGATTTTATTATCCATGGAGCAAGCGTAACAGACAGCAGGATGTTTGTAAATAATCCTGTTGAAACATTTGTTACTGCTCTTGACGGAACGAGAAAAATGCTGGAGCTTGCCAGCAATAAAAAATGTGAGAGCATGGTTTATCTTTCAAGCATGGAGGTTTACGGAGCTCCTGAAACTGATGAAAAAATCAGCGAAACTGCCGCAACTAATCTTAATACAATGGCAGTTCGTTCATGTTATCCGGAAAGCAAAAGAGCTTGTGAGAACTTATGCTGTGCATATGCATCGGAATATAATGTTCCCGTAAAGGCTGTTCGTCTTACTCAGACATTCGGTTCGGGGGTTAAGTATGATGACGGCAGAGTTTTTGCTGAATTTGCACGATGTGCAGTTGAGGGCAGGGACATCATTCTTCATACAAAAGGTGAAACAAAAAGAAACTATCTTTATGTTTCAGATGCAGTAAGAGCTATTCTTACCGTGTTGCTTAACGGTGAAAACGGTACTGCATATAATGCGGCAAATGAAGAAACATATTGTTCAATTTACGAAATGGCACACCTCGTAGCTGATAATTGTGCAGACGGTAAAATTGACGTAAAGTGTATAGTTGAGGATACAGCAAAATTCGGATATGCTCCGATCTTAAAAATGAATTTGGATACATCGCTGCTTCGCAGTCTTGGCTGGAGGGCTGAAACAGGTCTTTCTGAAATGTATAAGCGTATGATTGCAGCATGGAATATTGATAGTAAGGAATAAATTTTGGTTTATGAAAAAAGTAATTGTTTTTGATACTGCAATCGGAACTTCTAATCTGGGGGATATTGTAATTCTTGAAAGCCTTGAAAATCAGCTTGATTTTCTTCTTGAAAACTGCTTCGTGGTAAGATATGCCACGCATTTAAAGAATTTCAATTTTCTTACATATTTAAGACTTCGTGCAAAGAGAAGGTATGCAAATGAATGTGACTATAAATTCATAATGGGCACAAATCTTCTCTCATATGATATTTTCAATACAAGACGTCAATGGCAGATAGGTGCATTGACATGGCCTTTATATAAAAATGTTGTTGTTGCGGGAGTTGGTACAACACAGGGTAAAAGAAAGCCCACTCTTTATACAAAGTGGATTTATAAAAAGGTTCTCAGCAAGGATATAATTCATTCGGTAAGAGATGATGAAAGCTGTGAGCTACTTCAGAGTATGGGGTTTAAGGCAATAAACACAGGCTGTCCGACATTATGGAAGCTTACTCCTGAGCATTGCAGTCAAATTCCGCAAAATAAGGCTTCAAGAGCTGTATTTTCACTCAGCGGTTTCAAAGACCAGCTCGACAGAACTCAGGACGGAAAAATGCTTGAGATTATCAGAAAAAATTATGATAAAATATATTTCTGGTGTCAGACAACAGAAGATGAAAAGTATCTTGATACATTTGCAGATACAGTAAAAATTCCGAGAATATACAGTCTTGATGTTTTAGGCAGACTGCTTGATGAAGGAGATATAGATTATATAGGAACACGTCTGCATGGCGGTGTTTTTGCAATGCAGCACAAGGTACGTTCAGTTATTATTTCCATAGACCACAGAGCAAGAGGTTTTAAACAGACAAATAACATTGTTACTCTTGAACGAAGTGAGATTGAAAAATTAGATGAAATGATAAACAGCAATTTTAAAACAGAAATTGTGCTTAATCAGAAAAATATTGATTTATGGAAAAGTCAATTTAAGGCGGCATCTCAAAAATAAGGAGTGTTTGATTTTTGAAACAGGTGAAAATGATTTCAATTGTTATTCCAATATATAATGTTGAAAAGCACATTGAAAAGTGTCTTGACAGCGTTTTAAATCAGACATATAAAAATATTGAGCTTATTCTTGCAGATGACGGCTCAACCGACAGAAGCGGAGAGATTTGTGACAGATATGCGGCAAAAGACAGCCGCATAAAGATAATCCATAAGGCAAACGGCGGCGTATGTTCAGCAAGAAATGCCGCATTTAAATATGTAACAGGAGATTACATTACATTTATTGATTCTGATGATTATATAGACAGCAATGCTTATTCTGAAATTATGGAGTACATGAACGAAAAAAATGCAGATGCATGCTTTTTCGGCTGGACTCGTGAATATGAATCAGGAAAAACAAGCAGTTTCGTAAAAAGAAAAGACGGTGTTGGTGACGCAAGTGACGCAGTCAAGCAGATATTGAAAATCAACAACGGTTATGCGGGACAAATCTGGAATAAAGTTTTTTCTACTGAAAACTGGAAGAAAAACGGAGTTATTGAAATTCCTGAAATGAATACAGCTTATGCAGTCGGTGAGGACTGTGAATGGTTGATGCGTATGATGAAGCCTTATAAAAAGGTTGCATATACTTCAAAATCATATTATCACTATATAATAAGAAGTGACAGTGCGATTAATATTGAAAGCTTTACTAAGGCAAGACTTTCTGAAATATATGCTCGTGAGGCAGTAGCAGAACAGGCAAAAAAATTCTGGCCTGAGGCTGTTAAGCTTGCACAGGGAAAAGCATATATAAGACTTATAAAAAATGCTTCTCTTGCTGTTAAAATCGGCGATAAAAATGCCCTGAATGAAATCAGAACACATATTCTGGGAAATAGAAAATCTTATTACGGCTTGAATGAAATTTCCAAGAAAGAAAAAATAAAAACAAGGGCTACTGAAACAATGATAAATAATTATCTTTTCAGAAATATTTTCAGATTCGCATGCGGCAAAAAGAAGTCAGGTGTATAAGGAAAGCAATATGACGATAAAAACTTTGAAATTTAAAGAAAATGAATTTTTATATTTGATAACATATGCTGTTTTTATCTTTGCAACAATTGCGGATTCATCATTGTTATCATTGGGAATACTTAAAACCGTTATAAACTACGGTTCGGTGCTCATAATGATATTTCTTGCTCTTTTCAGAAATTTAAGTATAAAACAGCTTATTTTTTATGTAGTATTCTGTTCGGTTTTCTTTATATCCGCATTTATGACTGACCGAACGTTTCTGATGGTTTATGCTGTACTTTTAATAAATGCACGATGTACAACGTTCAGAAGAATAGTACAGACCTCGCTTATTACTACAACCATATCTGTTGCAGCAATTATTGCATTATGCAAGGTTGGTGTTATTCAGGATTATGTATATGATCATGATGGCATTGTAGCTCACTCGTATGGATTTGGACATTACAGTTCAATCTCGTATTTTGCTATGTATGCAGTTATTATGTATATGTATCTCCAGAAAGAAAAAATGGGCTGGCTGAAAATAGGCTTTTTGGCAGCAATATCATATGGTGTTTACAAGGTTACAACGACAAGACTCAGCTTTTTGCTGACTCTTTTTGCTATATTCCTTTATATAATATTGATAAAGTACGATTTAATTGATATAAGAGCAAAATTTATAGTATTTCTTTCGGATATTTCATTTGTGCTTGTTTCAGCATTTTGTATGTTCTTGCATTTCGGCTATAATGAGCGTAATGAAATTATGGAAAAACTTAACGATGCTCTTGCTAACAGACTTCTTATGGGAAAAACAGCTATTCAGCTTTACGATATAAAGTTACTTGGGCAGAATATCAAAATGGTAGGCAATACAACAG
The DNA here is from genome assembly GCA_002438605.1 of Ruminococcus sp. UBA6407. Lineage (GTDB taxonomy): Bacteria > Bacillota > Clostridia > Oscillospirales > Ruminococcaceae > Ruminococcus > Ruminococcus primiciens. Next base: position 40,743 of record DJPR01000028.1, on the reverse strand, counting down.
TTCATTTTGATGACAGTAACTTTGAGGATTACTTTTATATAGACTCAGGCTATATTTACGGTATACTGGGTTATGGACTGCTGTTTTTCATAATGCTTATAGCGGCATATACTATTATTATCAGGTATTCAGCTGTAAGTGCAAATAAAATGATTATGATATGGTCGTTATCAGTTTTGATTTTCAATGTTTCAAACAATTCATGGGTAAGTATAACATACAATCCATTACTTCTTATGCTTCCGTTTGTTCTTGTTTATGACTGGAAATCTGATAATCTGCTTGAACGAGTCATGTTGGATTATGATATAGAGCTGTAATTTATGTGGGAATATGCAAATCATATTTAGGAGGTATGTGCATGAGCAGTTGTTCAGCCCTGTTTGAAAAGGTATGGCATAAGGGCATGACAATAGGTTATGAATTTTACGGAAACCATTTTGTAAGCGTTGATGATTCACTTATTGTTTTTTCAAGTGAACCTGATTTTTCAGATAATGCATTTGTTTTGTTTGAATATATGCAGAAAAACGGATATGCAGAAAAATATCATTTTGTATGGCTAGTTTCAGAACCGAAAAAGTTTTCTGAGGAACAAAAAAAGTATAAAAACACTGTATTTGTTCAGTATCGTGACAAAAATAAAAGAATGTGCTTTAAGGCAATGGAAAGTCTTATGAAAGCAAAATATTTCATGGGTACTCATGTAAGGCAAAGCAGAGTAAGAAAACGCAATACAGGTCAAACAATAATAAACCTGTGGCATGGCTGCGGATATAAGGATACTCAGCATCTTGCTTGGAATGATGCGTTTGATTACTGTCTTGTTCCGGGAGATGTCTTTGTTAAGACTAAATCTGAGTTTTTCGGATGCAGTGAATCGCATTTTCTTCCTATAGGTTATCCGAGAAGTGATTTGCTTTTTTCAAATAATCCAAAAGCCGCAGAGGCTGCAGAAAATTTGAAAAAGGACAGCAATACAAAGCTTATTATCTGGATGCCTACTTTCAGAAAAACGGGAAAAAATAAGTATCCTGAAGAAAATATAGAGTATAAATTTGAACTTCCTATTTTTCAGTCTGTTGATGATATGCATAGATTTGACAGCTTTTGCAGAGAAAACAATATAATAGTTCTCATAAAAAAGCATCAGTATCAAGTGGATTTTGCCAATAAGAGCAAGGATTTTACCAATATACTTATGATAGGAAATGACTTTTTTAAGGAAATCGGCGTACAGATGTATGAGTTTCTGCCTTTCACTGATGCTTTGATAACTGACTATTCATCAGCTGCAATTGACTATCTCTTGGTTGACAAGCCGATTGGTTTTACGCTGGATGATTATGAACAGTATAAAAAAACAAGAGGTTTTGTTTTTGAAAATCCTCTTGAAAATATGCCCGGTGAGCATATTTTTGATTATGAAGGACTTGAAAGCTTTGTTTCAGACCTGAAAAACGGAATTGATAAATATTCTGATGACAGAAAAAGAGTAAAGTCAGCAACAAATAATGAATCCTGTGACTTCTGTAAAAGAGTTCTGGAAAAGCTGAAAATATAGCTGTAAATTATTGTTTGAAAGGGTGGATTTGCTTTTTGGAAAATCAAAATATTATAAAAAAAGAGAGAATAGCCTTTATTGATTATATAAAGGCTTTTGCAATTATTTTAGTAGTTTTAAGTCATATAAATGCCTATAATGAGAATTTAAAAATATGGACAATGTCATTTTCAATTCCATTATTTTTTATAGCTCATGGTATGGTATACAAATGGAGAGTGAAAAAGCTTTCACAATTCGGAGAATTTCTGAATAAAAAGTTTGTAGCTTTTCTTATTCCGTATGCAGTATGGGCATTTATTTATGCAGGCTACAGTCCTGAAAATGTCATAAAAATTGCTTATGGAAGTCATGAAAGCTTGTCGCTTGCAGGCAGCCTGACTTCATTGTGGTTTTTGCCATGCATTTTTACTGTTGACGTTATTTTCGAGATAATTTTGTTCATCTCTGCAAAGTTAAAGAATCAAAACATATTTATACTGATTTTTACAATACTTGCTCTGGCAATAACAGCTTTTATACCTCATTTGTCAAAGGGGTGGCCTTTTGAGCTTGATGTGGCTGTACAGTGCTTCGCTTTTACTTCAATTGGTTATCTTGTATTCCCAAAGATAAAGAGTATACGGGAAAAGGCTGAAAAGGATAAGTTTGTATTGGTAATTCTGGGAATGGTTGCTGTTATATCTGCTGCATTGACTTCTCTTGCTTATAAAAATGTAAGTATGCCCGGCGGATACGTTATGTCTGCTGAGGCAAGGTATGGCTTTTATCCGATTTACCTGATTTGTGCAGCGGCTGGTTCAGTTTTATTTATATGTATATGTCTGCTGCTTGAAAAAGTAAAAATAAAGTCATTCCAAAAACTTATGGCTTTTATCGGACAGAATACAATGATGATATTTATATTGCAGAAGCCATTTATTCATTTAATGCAGCCATTGTGTAAGCGTATTAATTTAAACGGCATTATTGCATTGATTTTAATACTTGCAGTAACTATAGCATTATGTCTTATCGCTTCTGTATTTGTCAATGCATATATACCTGTACTTTCAGGACGGGGCAAAGTTCCATGTAAGAATGTGGGGGATAGGAGCTAATGAGCAGTACAAAAAGAAATGTTATTTATCAGACAGCCTATCAGATTCTTGCACTAATCCTGCCGTTTATAACTGCTCCATATGTATCAAGAGTTCTTGGAAGTGAGAATGTCGGCATTTACTCATATACATATACTAATGTAAACTATTTTATGCTTGCGGCACTTCTTGGTATTGAAACATATGGTACACGAACCGTATCAAAAGTAAGAAATGATAAAAAGCTTACAAATGAAGCATTTTCCAGTATCTTTTACTGTCATTTGATTGTTTCGGCAGTCTGTCTTGTTGTATATTTAATATATGCTTGTTTCATAAGCAAGCCGATTTACAGAGTTTTTGCTTTAATTCAGACATTATATATTATAGCGGAAATATTTAATATAAACTGGTTTTTCTTTGGAATGGAGCAGTTCAAGATTACCGTTACAAGAAATATGGTAGTTAAGCTTTTGACGATTGCTTCAATTTTCCTTTTCGTAAAGGATAAGGACGACCTTGTTGTTTATATAACCATAATGGCGTTGGGAACATTTATAAGTCAATCATTTGTATGGATATTCCTTAGAAAGTATGCAAGATTTGTAAAGGTTCCGTTAAAAGAGGTTTTAAAGCATTTTAAGCCTATGTGTGTGCTTTTTGTATCTGTAATAGCAACAAGCCTTTACAGAATGATAAGCAAAACAATGCTTGGAATGACAGATGCACTTTCTGACCTTGGCTGTTTTGAATATGCGGATAAAATAATCCGTATGCCTTTGAGTATTATTACCGCAGTCGGAATGGTAATGCTTTCAAAGACTTCAAATATGTATAATAATGACAGCAAGAAAAATGTTCATTCATTGATACAGAAGTCAATGGAGGCCGTAATGATATTTGCATCAGCAATTGCTTTCGGACTTGCGGCTGTTTCCGATAACTTTTCTGTTTTGTTTTACGGAAAAGAATACGAGTTTACAGGAACATTGATTTTATCAATGAGTGCATCATTGCTGTTTATGTCGTGGAATAACGTAATCAGAACACAGTATCTTATGCCGCAGTGCAAAGACAAGGAATATGTTAAGGCAGTCTGGGCAGGTGCGATAGTCAATGTTGCACTAAATCTGGTTCTTATTCACTTTATTGGAGCTTTAGGTGCGGCACTTACGACAAATGTTTCTTATTTCGTTGTTTCGCTTGTGCAGACCTATTATGCAAAAAAAGAACTTCCCGTTTCTGTATACCTGAAAGGTGCATTAATTCCGTTTTTAACAGGAGCTGTGATGTTTGTTATAATCAGAGTTATTGGTCACTATATGACTTGCAGCTGGGTGACTTTGTGTATTCAGATTGCATGCGGCGCATTATTCTATTGTGCTGTAATGGTTATCTATCTCAAACGCATAAATTCTCCTGTGCTTAAAATGGTTATGGGACGCTTTTACAGAGGAAAGAAAATTTAAGATGATTTATATATTATTTTGTAACTAATTGCTTTTTATTTGTTCTGTAATTGAAAGAAAATGTTTAAAAGGTAGAAAAGAAAGCTGTTTATTTACTTTTTAAATCAATATGGTATAATAAAAAAGGAATTGTCTTATTTAAGCATGAAATAACGTCTTTAAACGGCTTTTTTGTGATGAATAAGAAATTCAGAAAAATAAAAACAGCAGTATATGAGCTGTTTAAAGAATATGGAGTTGTAAAATGGATAATAAAAATATCAATATCACTTTGCAAAAAGCAAATGATAAGAAACACGAGCTTACCATTTCATTCAGAGATATTCTCGGAGGACTGAAAAAATACTTTTTAACATGGGTTCTTGCAGTTGTAATTTCAGGCGTCCTTACACTTGTAGGTACTGCACTTTTTGCAGGTGATGAGTATAAAACAGTTACTTCATTAGTAAGCTTTACTTATAAGGGCATTGAATCAGGCAAAGACCCTGCCGGAAGAAGCTTTGATGTAAATACATTGAAAAGTCCTACTGTAATCGAGGCTGCGTTAACTAAACTTGACCGCCCACTTGAAGAACTTGAAAACATCAGAAAAAATATAAGCATTGAGGGAATTATTCCAAGTGATGCAATTGACAGAATTACTACATACAAAAGTGTTTATGAGGCAGCAAGCACAAATGGCTTGTCAGCAGCTCAGGCTATGCTTGATGTAACTTATTACCCAACACAGTATAAGGTTACATTTAATTATGCTGATACTGATTATAAGTCATCTGAAGCTATAGAGGTTATCAATACAGTTCTTGAATCATATCGTGATTACTTTTTTGAAGAATACGGCTATAATAAAGCACTTGGCAGTGCAGTTACTGCTATTGACTATAACGACTATGATTATTCTGAGGCACTTGATGTTTTCAGTTCAACAATTTCCTCATTAAGAAGCTATGTTTCTCAGCTTGCAAATGATGACAGTACAAGATTCCGTTCAGTTGAAACAGGATATACATTTTCAGACCTTTCAGAAGCCCTTAAAACTATCCAGAATATTGACCTTGATATGATTTCATCATACATCTCTATCAACAACATAACAAAGGATAAGGACGCTTCAATAAACTATTATCAGTACAGAATAGAATCCCTGACAAGAAGTAAGCTGATTGCAGAAGAAAAGCTTGCAAGTATAAAGGAGTCATTTGATTCATACGAAAAGGATACTGTTATGGTATTCAGTGACAGCATGGAAACTAGCGCAAATCAGTCCTCTGAACAGTATGATGCACTTATTAAACAGAAAATTTCAACTCAGGAAGATGTTTCAACTGCCGCACAGCAGATTGATTATTGCAACACAAGAATAAAGGCTCTTCAAAGTAAACCGACAGGTTCAGATCAGCAGAAGGAGAATGTTGAAGCAAAGCTTGCAGCTGTAAATGAAAAGATAAATAATCTTCTTGAAAAAGTAAATGTTACTGCTGAAGAATACTATGAAACAGTTTCATTTGAAAATGCATACAATATTCTCGTTCCTGCAACTAATTCAGCAACAGGATTTATTATGAATCTGATAAGCAGTGCTTTAAAGCCTGCATTCATAATTGAGGCTCTTATCTTTGTAATTTATATTTGTACTGCCGTTGTTAATGCTTATTCAAAGAAAAATTCCATGATTGAAGAAAAAGATGCTGACGACAGCGACGATGAGTCAGAGGACAACAAAAAAGAGGACGCAGAAGATAAAAAAGAGGACATTTCAGAAAAAAAGGAAGAGTCAGAACCAAAGCAGAATACAAATAAGAATAATAAAACAAAGAAAAAATAATAGAAAAACCCCTGAACTGTAAAGTTCAGGGGTTTTTGATTTTTATTATTGAGTTTGTGTAAAAAACAGTGCAGGATTATTCAAAATCGAGCTTAAACGGAGAGTAACGCTTATATGACTTTTCATTCTTTTCAAAAGTATATGTGTTAACAATTTCATCAAGATAATCGCCGAAATCCTCTTCATAATTAGCAAGCTGCAGCTTTTGAATTGTATTTTCATTCCACAGGTCATCTGCATTCATTCTCTCATAAAGGTCAGCCTTAAAGATTACATATACAGCCTCTGCTTCTTCTACAACTTCTGCAACGCCAATTTTTGCCTTGTTGAAAATGAAGTCATTAGTTACCTTGGAAGGAATATAGTTTACTTCACTTGCAGTTGTAGTTGTTTTGGTTTCATCAGCTAAATCATTTTCATTCTGTTTAGCAGCAGTTGTGGACGCTTCGGTTACAAGCTGAATAATTGTTTCATTTTCATATGGATTTGTCGTTGTAGTTACAGTTGTCTGACCAACGGAAGTTGTAACAGCGGTGGTTGTAGTAGTTGCGGCAGTAGTTTCGCCTTTTGCTTCAGCTTCTTCAGCTGCCTTTTCTTCAACGTAAGTGTCGTATTCTTCCTTAACTTCATTCATTTCATAAAGCTTGTCCATTTGTGAGGACTTGGCATTAACTTTATCGGCATAACTGTTTGCAAGCTTTATAAGTTCGTTTTTATCATCTCCTTTAAGGAGGTTTCCGTCAGAATCTTTAAGGTCAATTTTAATGTATTTAACACGAGCATAATTATCATTATAATAATCCTTGAGTTCATCTTCACTCATGCCTTTTTCGCTGTCAAAGCCATAATAATAATCAAATACATACTGCCATTTATGTTCGTATTCAAGAATATCTCTTAATGATTCTTCGCTTATACCATTGTTTTTGCAGAGATCTTCATTTTTTTCAAGGAAATAACTAAGCGTACTTTCTACTTCGTCCTCATCTTCCTCGGAAAGCTCTGCACCTATTTCATCAAACTTTCTTTCAACAGCCACAAAATCCTGACAGTATTCAGTTGCTTTATTCTGAATCCACTCAGTAGAGGAGATATTGTCAATCATTGCATTTTTTACATTGTCAATATTGCTTACATCAGTACCGTCTTTAGATATAATTTCAGTAGCTTCATAATATGAAGAAATAGTATAGAAAATAAATATACCTGCTCTCACTTCATATCCGTCAATTGTCATAGCATATTTTGTATTACTGCATGAAGCAAGCATAGAACCGGCAAGTGCGGCAGATGTTGCTAAAGCGGCACACTTTTTAAATAACTTCATTATTTAATCCTCCGTAATTTAAGGCAAAAAGCCGTACAAGACAAATTTACACCGAGCGTTATACGGCGTCAGCCTGATTTATTCAAATTCTATACTATTATACTATATTATTTTAATAAAGTCTATACCTTACAAAAATTTTTTTCTTTTTATCACAAATGTTACAAAAAATCCGTAGATTTTATTTATAAAATGTGGTATAATTAAATTTAAGGTAACACCGTACAAAGTCTTTTGATGTGTTTTGTGCAGTGTTTATTATGAATAATGGAGGGAATGTACATGAAGGCACTTATTACAGGAGCTACATCAGGAATTGGAATGAGCATGGCAAAATACTTATGCAGTATGGGTTGGGAGCTTGTGCTGACCGGACGAAATAAAAATGCTCTTGAAAATCTGAAGTCAGAATTGAACACAAATGTATATATTATACCTGCCGACCTTTCTGAAAAAGAAGAAGTTTTCAAGGTATATCATTACTGTAAGCTTCATGATATAGATATGCTGATTAACAATGCAGGCTATGGCATTTTCGGAAGATTTGACGAAACTGATATTGAAGATGAACTGAATATGCTTAATGTAAATATTACCGCACTCCATATTCTTACAAAGCTGTTTCTTCGTGACTTTAAGAAAAAGAACAGGGGAATAATACTCAATGTTGCATCAAGTGCAGGCTTTATGACAGGTCCGCTTTTATCATCATATTATGCGTCTAAAAATTACGTTGTTCGGCTTTCACTAGCGATAGCACAAGAATTGAAAAAAACAAAGTCAAAGGTTAGAATATCAATTTTTTGTCCCGGACCTGTTGATACAAACTTTAATAACAGGGCAGGTGTTGTGTTCAGCGTAAAGCCGATTTCTGCTGATTTTGCCGCTAAATATGCGATAGACAATGCTTTAAGCGGAAGAACTGTAATTATTCCTACATTTAAAATGAAGCTTGGTGTTCTTGGAGCAAAGCTTGCTCCTGAAAAAATACTTTCATCTGTAACATATACAATTCAGAAAAAGAAGCTTAAATAAAATGAAAAATAATGTCTATAAGGTGGCACTGGGCGGAGTAATGTCCGCATTATGTCTTATGTGTATGTTTCTTGCAGGCATTATTCCTGCACTCTACCTTGCACTGCCAATGATTTCAGGAGTGCTTATGATGATAATTGCCGATGAAGTAAATACGTCATGGGGATTGCTTACTTATGTAACTGTAAGTATTTTATCATTATTTTTTACTTTTGACAAGGAAGCTGCATTGATTTTTATTATGTTTTTCGGACATTATCCGCTTATCAAGCCGTATTTTGAAAAAATTAAATTTTTTCCACTTAGGATAGCGGTAAAGTTTGCAGTTTATAATGTATGTATTTTATCGTTTTTCGGACTTACCGTTTATATTTTTGGATTTACTGCAATGCTGGATGAAATGAATGAATTTGGCAAATACGGCGGCTTATCATTATTAATTCTTGCCAACCTTTTCTTTCCGTTTTATGATTTGGACTTAAAAATCTGCAAATTATTATATATCAAAAGGCTGAAGCCGATTTTAAAGGGCAAAGGCTAGAAACTGCCTTTAATCAATTTGAATTTCCCTATGAGGAACGGGTGTGGAAAATACGATTTGAGTTGATGTTTTCCCAAAACGCTGGAGCTCACCGATAAAATTATCAAGCTCCTGTGTACTCATAAATGCTACTTTTATAAGCATTGAGTAATTTCCGGTTACACAATTACATTCAAGAACATTAGGACACTTAGTAATAAAAGGATAAAATTCAGGCTTTTGATTTGCAGAAAGCTCCAGATTAATAAAAGCTGTTATATGGTAACCAAGCTTTTGTTTGTCGATTTCTGCGTTATAGCCTAAAATCACACCTTGCTTTTCAAGCTTGTCAATTCTTGATGAAACTGCGGGGGCAGACAAATAAACCTTTGATGCAAGCACTTTTAAAGGAGTACGGGCATTTTTTTGAAGTAAACTGATAAGCATTGAATCAATTTTGTCCATAACATTTAACCTCCATAAGTAAAAAGGCGTAGCTATACTGACTTAATGTTAGTAAAATAGCTACGCCTCATTGCGTTATTTAATTGATGATATAATATCATATATTTATGAATATTATATTACTGAATTCTTAATTTTCTGTTTCCCGACTTAAAATAATAAATATAAAACGGCTTTACGGCTTTAATTTACGATTCCTGTAAATGTAACAATGAAATCAACCAGAATTGTTATCCAACATATACTGCCGATTATAGATATTGTTTTCTCAGAATGCTTTTTTGCAAATTTATCAACTGCCGGATGTACGACTTTTATTAATATAAGGCTGAGCAAACCAAAAATAAGACTGCTGTAAAGTGCAATTCTGCCATCAAAGAAATTAAAGTCCCACGAGCTGTAATTCCATAGTCTTTTATGAAGTATCGCCTCAATAAGATAAGAACTTATCAGTTCAAGAACAGTAGTTATTGCCATGCTGCCAAAGAAAACTGTAAAAAAACCGTTATGCTTTCTGAAAACAGGCAGCAGCAGAAAAGCAAAAACTCCATAAATCGGGAGAACGGGTATATGCAGAAAACCTCTTTCGGCATATTCACCCCACAAATATGATGTAAGCAGAGTTTCGTATATCCACCCGCAAATTCCGCATAATGTAAATTCAATAACATATCTGCAAAATATCGGGTATGATAATTTATATTTTGTCATAATATCAGGTGTTGTATGATTTTATTATTTCTTAGATGCAGAAAGTCTGCTTTTTACTGATTTTATTTCCTGAAGGTTCTTGGTATAAAAACTTTCGGTTTCAGTAAGCATTTTTGTAAGTGAAGCCATGGCAGTTTTCTGAATATTCTGAGCAGTCTGCTGAGCCTTTGTAATCATGTCAACAGCTTTTTTCTTAGCTTCAACAACGATAGCTTCCTGTGATACTATCTGAGCAGCTCTTTCCTCTGCTTTTCTGATGATTGCTTCTGATTTTGACTTTGCCTCGTTCATAATACGCTGACAGTCAAATTCAATTTTCTTTGCTTCTTTAAGCTCGTGAGGGAGATTGAGTCTTACATCATTTATAAGCTCTCTTAATCTGTCGCCGTCAACAACCTTTTTATGTGCTATTAAAGGCATAGATGATGCTTTGTCAAGAAGTTCATCCATTTCTTCAAGAATTTCATCAATACTCATCGTTAATTACCTCTCTTTTACTAATCTTTCTTTTATATCATCTAAAATACATTCCGGAACAAAATGACTTATATCTCCGCCGAAATATGCGATTTGTTTTACTACACTGGAGCTGAGATACATATTTTCCGCACTTGTTGTAAGGAAAACTGTTTCGGCTCCTGCATAAAGCTTTTTATTGGCGAGTGCCATTTGAAATTCATATTCAAAGTCGCTTACAGCTCTTAAACCCTTAACAATGGCTATAGCATTTACTTCACGAACGTAATCAGCCAAAAGGCCGTCAAGGATATCTATTACCACATTATCAAGACCTTTTGTTGCAGACTGAATCATAATCATTCTTTCCGTAGCAGTAAAGCTTGGCTGATTTTTTCCTGCATTTCGGGAAATAAGTACAATAACCTTATCAAAAAGCTTAGAAGCTCTTGTTATTATGTCAAGATGCCCAAGCGTTACAGGGTCAAAGCTTCCGGGGCAAACAGCAATTCTTCTCATTCTTCTTCGTCCTCCGGAAATGATTTGCATAATATTGTAACACTTATTTTTCCGTACTTATATGTTTTTCTAAGAACAAGACCTTCAGGTACGGCAGGTTCATCAGCTTCCTTTTCATATTCGCAGACAATAAATCCTCCGTCATTCAGCTTTGCAGCAGCAAAAGGCAGGATATTGTCAATATGATTATGCCTGTACGGCGGATCAAGTATAATAATGTCAAAAGAACGGGCAGTATGCTTAATATAATCATAGCTGTCACGATTAATGACTTCTGAATACTTTTCCAATTTAGTAGTTCTCAGATTTTCATTAATTGCTCTGATTGAACGCTGTGAGCTGTCAACAAAAACACAGCGTGAAGCACCTCTGCTCAAAGCTTCAATACCCATTTGTCCGCTGCCTGCAAAAAGGTCGAGGACATAGGTATTTTCCAGCTCAAACTGGAGGGCAGAGAATATTCCCTCTTTAACTTTATCTGTAGTTGGTCTTACGTCCAAGCCGTCCGGAGCGATAAGACGTCTTCCTCTTGCAGAACCGGTAATTACTCTCATTTTACTCACCTCAGAACATAAATACATGCAATTAATGTGTATTTCATTATAATAATACATCTTTTATTATTATAACCTATTTTTTTGATTTTGTCTACAATTTTTTAAAAAATAACCGCATAAAGTACCTTTAAAATGATTTTCTATAGCAATGCAACCAAAAAATGCTGTATAAAGGCAATACCGTACAAAGCACGGCAAAAGACTTTGTACGGTGTTATCTGAAATTTATAAAGTTTATAAAGGACTGCCTTAAATTGCATTTTTTTCTATAACAGCATCCTCTTTTGGAAAATGTTTTCGCATAAAGTAATAGCATATCAGGTGTGCAAGGAAAGTAATTACCCATGTGACAGGGTATGATAAGAACAAAACAAATTCATTATGAAATTCGGGTATTCTGAAAATTGTAAAAATCCAGATAATTCTCAAACCGCAAGCACCGATAAGAGATACAATTGTTGGAGTTACAGCGTATCCCATACCTCTGATGTTGCCGACAATGCAGTCCATAAGTCCGCATGTGCAATAGAAACAGCATACAAGTCCCATTCTTATAAGCCCTGCATCAATAACCTTAGGACGTGAATCGTATATGCTTAAAAGGGGAGTGCCGAACAGATAAGCAAGATTTCCTAGAATCAATCCTGTGACCGCACTGCAGGCACAGGTTATAATTGCAATTTTATTTATTCGGCTGTATTTTTTTGCACCTATATTCTGACTTGTAAACGTTAAAGCTCCTTGTGAAAATGAATTCATTGATACCCATATAAAGCCCTCTATACTTGCCGCTGCAGCACTTCCTGCCATAACTATCGGGCCGAAACTGTTTATTGAGGATTGTATTACTACATTTGAAAGAGAAAAGACAACTCCTTGAAATCCGGCAGGAATGCCTATTTTCAGTATTCTTACTGCTATTTTAGTATCAAGCTTTAACTTTTTGAATTCAAATTTAAATGGCTCTGATTCTTTCATAAGACAGCGTATGATAAGAAATGCTGAAATGCACTGGGAAATAACTGTTGCAAGGGCAACACCTGCAACGTCCATTTTAAATAAAATTACAAATATTAGATTTAAAATAATATTAATTACACCTGCAAAGGCAAGAAAATAAAGCGGACGTTTTGTATCACCTTTAGAACGAAGTATGGAGCTTCCAAAGTCATATATCATCATTGCAATCATACCTGCAAAATAAATCCTCAGGTAAAGTGTTGAGAGATGCAGCGTTTCAGTAGGAGCTTTCATAAGAATAAGCAGTTTATCAGCAAAAACAACTCCTATAACAGTCATAATCAGTCCGCTTACAATGCTTAAGTATATTGATGTATGTATTGTTTTGTTTACTCTTTCATTTTTTCCTGCACCCATAAACATAGATGTAAGGACGTTTGCACTTGTTGAAAGTCCAAGAAAAAGATTGGTCATTAAATTTACAAGTGCTGTTGTAGAGCCTACTGCTGCAAGAGAATTGTCACCTGCAAAATTTCCTACAACTATTATGTCTGCTGCATTGAAAAAAAGCTGCAAAACACTTGAAAGCATAAGCGGTAGTGTAAGTTGGAGGAGCTTTGGCAAAATAGGGCCGCTGCACATATCAATTTCATGTTTTTTGTTTGCCATATAATCATTTACCTTTCATAAAAAACATAATCAAGACAACATAAGTCATTTGCTGTATCGCCTTAAGATATGTTCAAGTATACGCTTAATTTTTTTAAATGTCAACATATTGAAATTCGAAAATCATTGTGATATAATGATTTAAAGCAGCATCGCATAAGAATTTTGCGTGTATTGTCTGAATATAGGAGGTAAGCTATGAGAAGAAAGTTGCTTTGTTTAATATTTATATCATTAATATGCAGTGGTTTGTATTCTTGTGATAATATTAAAGATTCTAAGAATAGTTCTGAAACGTTAAACAGCAGTATGGCTGACAGCAAAACAGAATATGAAGACTCAACTTCTGAAACCGGTTCTGATGATATTTCTGAAAACAGCAGTCAAGATAATGCAGTCTGTGATGCAATTGTTCAGGCTGTAATGGATAGTGAGGACGTCTGGCTTAATGATGCAGGCAGTATATCTTCTAATGGATTTAATGAGTGTTGGTTTCAGGATATGAATATGGACGGAACTCCTGAATTTATTGTTGGCGGAGCTTCATTGGGAGCTCATGATTCCAGAATTTTCAATATATACAGTTATAGAAATAATCAGCTTGAGCATATGAAAAATGTAGACGGCAATGGTGAGATGATGTTCTGGGGAACGAACCTTGAGGGTGGACATGGTGGATTCAGCTGTCAATTATATAAGAATACTGCCGGCAATTCATTTGTTTATGTTTATCCTGTAACAGACGGAAATGCGTCCGGTACAGATTATTATATAAGTGAATTTGTAAAAACAGGTACTGCGTCATTTGCAATAAATGATATTTTTTATTTTAAGGAAACTGCTTCAGGATTTTTATACGAGCCTGATTATGAAGGTTCAGATGAGGTAAGCACTGTAACTCGTGAAGAATTTTTGGAGAAGTATGATAGCTATTTTTCGTCATTGGCTCTTTGCAAAACAAATATAAAACCAATTCCATGCACAAGTGCATCAAGTAATATGGACGGCTTTTATGACAGCTTGTCTGACAACGAAAAAAAGAAAGCACTGACAGACAGCTTTAATGCATGGAGCTATGAGGAAAGCTCAGAAAATAAAATGCCGTTTGGTGATATAATTGAGTCAATTCGTTCGGTGTTGCCTTAAGTTTTCACAAGTCAGCAAAAAATGTCAGGAAATAATCCTTGTTAAATGCTAAAATATAGACAACGGAGGGAAAGAAATGGATTACATATCAGGTATTCAAAGGGCAATTGACTATATTGAAGCTAATTTAACAAATGAAATAAGCTATGAAACTGCTGCAAAATGTGCATATACGTCAAGCTTTCACTTTCAAAGACTTTTTTCAATTTTATGCGGCTTTACACTTGGTGATTATATAAGATGCCGTCGCCTTTCATCAGCAGGTGAGGAGCTTATAAAAAATCATTCAAAGGTTATTGATATTGCACTTAAATACGGCTATGAAACTCCTGAAAGCTTTACCAGAGCATTTACACGTTTTCATGGTGTAACACCTAAGGAAGCCAAAAACGGAGCTAAAATCAAATCCTATTCCAAGCTCTCCGTAAAATTAATTTTAAGCGGAGGAAATACGATGGATTACAGAATTGAAAAATTGGATGCACTCAAAATAATATGCAAAAGAAAAGAATTTGCAAAGCCGAATGAAGAGTATACCAACAGCAAAATTCCGATTTTTTGGAATGAATGTCATGCAGACGGAACTATAAAGAAGATAGTTGAGCTTATTCCTGAAAAGCCTAAGCTTTGCGGACTTTTGGGTATTTGTTTTGATTTCGCTGCAACAGCTGATAAATTCCCATACGGAATAGGTACAGAGTATGATGGAGTATCTGAAGTACCTGACGGTCTTGAAATTATTGATATTCCTTCAAATACATATGCTGTATTCAGTGTTAAGGGCAAAATGCCCGATGCATTTGCAGAAACATATAAGAAAATTTGTACTGAATTTTTCCCGCAAAGCGGTTATGAGTACGGCAATGGTGTGGAATTTGAAGTATATCCGTCAGCAGATGTAGATAATCCTGATTATTATTGTGAAATATGGATTGCTGTTAAATAACTTTAGGGCAGCTTGCTTTTAAACCGTTCAGTAAAGGTAAAAATCACCTCTGATTTTTTAATAATCAGAGGTGATTTTTTAAGGTCATACCGCACAACGATTAGCGAGTTTATGACTTGCAAAGTCTTTTGATGTGCTTTGTGCGGTGTTGATTTATTGCATTGCTATAAATATTTTTAATCCTCAATACCAAATCTTGCTTTGGCTTTTTCTTTAGCGTCAGGCTCATATTTCAGAATGATTTTTTCAATTTCAGGGTCATTGGTAAGTCCAAAAAGAATTTTAAGGTAAAGAAGTGCCTCGGTTGTATCATTATTTTCAAGTGCATTGTTTGCAAGCTGTGCGGCAATGCTGACAAGAACCTCATTTGGACCTCTTTGAACGTCATATTTCTTGAATACTCTGTCGATATCAGCTTCTGTCGGAGGTTTCAGTTCCTTATGAGTACGCTGTGCAATGTTTCTTAATTCCATCTCTACAGCAGGGTGAGGTGCAAAAAGCAAACTTGAATAATAGAAAACAGCAGCACTGTCAAAGTCCCCGATATTGAAGCAATAGAAACCCAGATTGCAGTAACAGCGTGAAATAGCATAAGGCGATGATGCAACCTTCAGTGTTTCTTTAGTGATTGCTAAAAGCTCATCATTTTTTCCCATAAGCTTATACGCTTCTGCAAGCTCAAATTTTGCACCGCAGTCAATCTCATTGTATTCCATAGCCTTATTAAGAACCTTGATCGCTTCATCGAAGTCATGACAATCAACCAGGAGATAACCATAAGTTGAAATCATGGAAACGAAATCAAAAGGAGCAATTTGCAGTACCTTTTCAGGCTTGAGCAGAAATTGATAAACGTTTTCTTCAAATTTATTTCTCAGGCTGACAAATTTGCTTTTTTCGTCCTCCTGATAAACTGAAATAATCTTTTCATAAAGAGCTTTTGCCATTTCTCTTGCTTCATCTTTTTTATTTTCTTTTATTAATGCTCTTAGTTCATTATAATATGTATCAAGACGTTTTCCGTTTATGTAAACATAATTTTCAATCTTCTTTTTTTCTGAGTCAGGCATTATTTCAAAAACCAATTCAGCAGCAGCGTTTGCACCCTCTCTATTGCCTTCTGCCATCATTTTTTCGCTTTCACTTATAAGAAAAGCTCTGTCTTTTTCGTAATTGCCTGTAAGTTTAACTTTCAATATTTCTTTAGCGGTTAAAAGTGCCATTTTAATCCTCTTTTCCGTAATCCTTCATGTTCCGGAAGTCTTACATATAACATTATAATAATTGCTAAAAACCTCTTTTAGCAAGGTCTTTTTTAAATTTAGCATCAATTTTGTCCTGCTTTTTGCGTCGCTTGATTTCAGCTTTTGTAAGCGGTCTTTCAGGTTCTTTCTCTTTATTTTCTTTAGGAAGAGTTCTTGGCGGATTTTTCGGCGGAGCTTTATATTCCTCAAATATAGGAACTACTGTGTCCTGCATGGTTTGCTCTTTCTTTTTTACATTTCCGCCCATTTGTGAAAGAGCATCTTCAATTGAATCTATAACGGGCATTTCAATACCCTGCATGTCAAAAATGTTAGTCTTTTGTTTTTCCCTTGATTTTGCCATAGCAGAAGCTACTGAATCAGGAATTTGTTTATTATTATCTTCAACGGTAGAAAGATGAATTTGCTCAGGGTGTAATTCTGTTATATTACTACGCATTGGAGTGCCATTCTGCATAGCCTCTACTGCTTGTTCAATAGTTTGCGGAATCTGAATTTCCTCAGTTTGCGGCATTTGAACATTGCCGGAAGTATGTGCTGTTCTTGTAAAATCAGCATTTTGCAGGTTTTCGGTTGGTTGAACAGGTTCAATACTCTGCATTGGAGCAATATTCTGAACAGGTGGAACTGTATTTTGAACAGTTTGCTGAACAGGCTCAATACTCTGCATTGGAGCAATATTCTGAACAGGGGGAACTGTATTCTGAACAGTCTGCTGAACAGGTTCAATACTCTGCATTGGAGCAATATTCTGAACATGAGGAACTGTATTTTGAACAGTCTGCTGGACAGGTTCAATGCTTTGCATTGGAGCAATATTCTGAACAGGGGAAACTGTATTCTGAACAATCGGCTGAATAGGTACAGCATTTGGCATTGGTGAAATCTGCTGAACAGGTGTTATCTGCTGCATTGGCTGAATTGGGGCGAAAATAGGCTGACCATTCTGGTCATATCCGACAATAGGCTGTTGGACATATGCATAAAGCGGCTGACCGTTAGGGTCATATCCAACTAACTGCGGAATTGCTGCAAATTGCTGCTGTGGCATAACAGGCTGTACAGGAATATTTGGTATGTTCTGAGCTGTATTAACGGTGTTTTCATTATTGAATGTATTAGGAATTTTAATTTCTTCCATTGGTGAAGTGTTTACTTCATCAGAAAATACAGGTGCAGTATACCTATGAATATCAGCAGCTTGTGTTTGCTGTTCTGTTTCCTCAAATGGAGAAGTGTAATGATATTGATTTGAATTTGTTTTTGGAATTTCATTGATGACAGGCTCAGAATTTTCATAAGTTTCTGAGATATTATCAATTTCAGAAATTGTTGGTTCTTCAATGACTTCTTCTGGAATTTCTTCTGCAATCTCCGGTTCTGCGATTTCACTGTCAACAGAATCAAAACCGCTGAATGTCGAATTGATTTCATCATGAGCAGGCTCATCATACTGTGAATTTAATTCATTATTTTCTGAAATTTCTGATGCAGAAAGATTATCAGCTGACTGAATTTCATCATTAACATTGGAAACAGTTGAAGTATTTTTGGGTTCCGTATAGTCATTTCCGCTGAAAAAGTCGCTTGCAAATGCTTCCCATTGGTTTTTGATTTCAGCCAAGTCATCTTCAATAGTGTCTGAAATTTCTTTAACCGATATATCGGAAACAGGCTTTCCGTTTATATGTGTCATTTCATCAATATCCACAACTTCATCATCATTATAAAGTGTAGTTTCTTTCGGAGTTTCACCAATCACTTCAATATCATTATCAATGTAATTTGAATTTGGAACTGTATTAATGCTTGCTGTATTTGTGTTAGGATTTGGAATTGCAAATTGAGCAAGAGTATCATTCATATCAACACTTGTATTATCTTGTGGTGCAGGCTTCTGAATATTTGATTCTACCTTAAAATTGTTCATTTGCGGAACAGGTATAGCAAATTGTGCCAAAGCCTCATCTATATTTGAAGCGATTGGCTTTGATGTTTCCGGTGGAGTATCATTTACAGCTTTATTCGGAGAAGGTATAGCAAATTGTGATAACACATCATCAGCTTTTTCACTGTTGCTTGGTGTATGTACAGGCTGTTGTGCGTTTGGTGAAGGAATTGCAAATTGTGACATAATATCATCATGTTGAGCTGAATTATTATTTGATGCAGGTGATATGGGTGTATTTACAGAGTTTACTGTATTTATGGGTGCAGATACTGAAGCTGCTGTGCTTTTCTGATATGTTTGTGCAGGACTTGAATAATTTAAACTGTTTTCCGAGCTTCCTGTGATTTTTGCAGATGTACCGCCGAGAGGAACAATATTTTCATCAATAATTCCTCTTTTTTCAAGCATTTTTTCCTCTCTGAGAATCCTTGCTCTTTCCTTTTTATCAGCCTTGATCATTTTTTTAGCAAGAACTTCTCTGCATTTTTCACAGTTCATATCTATAAGGTCAGTCATTACCCCGTTTGGAATGTATCGGCCAATATTTTCAGGTTTGGTAAGGTTAATTCCACAGCCGGTTTTTTTATTATTTTCAGTACCATGGATTTCATTACCGTTAACAGATTTTATCAGTGTAATTTCCATCTGAATCCTCCCAATCATAATTAAAATTAACCAAACAATATCGAACAATAAGTATTCGTAAAATCATTACACAGATGTAGAGAAAAGCAGCTGAAACGAATGTAATAAAACACCAAAAAATGCTAGCGTGTGGAATGATTTTATATAAGATACTTCTATTATACATTATGCTGAAAGAAAAATCAACACTTTATTAAAAATTAATGCCGTAATTTATACGTTTTTTAATTTTTTATCAAAATACAACAAAATGTTAATTGTATTTTTGTATGATTAATAATGCATATTATAGTCATCACTGCACAAAGCACGTCAAAAAAGACTTTGTGCGGTGATGCTTGTAATTCAAACTTATGCAAAAATTAACTTTATAAAAAGTTACAAGACCTCAAAATCTAAAAATTTCACTTATAAAAAGAGAAAACTGATAATTTACTATTGCATTATTTGTAATTTTGTTGTATTATTAGTAGTGTATTATTTATGTTAGGAGGAGTTTGATGAAACTCGTTTCAATAGTAGTTCCCTGCTACAACGAGGAAGAGGTTCTTCCTTTATTTTATAATGAGATTACAAGAGTCACTAATGAAATGAAAGCTGCTCATAATGAACTGGAATTTGAATTTCTCTTCGTCGATGACGGCTCTAAAGATAAAACACTTGAGGGATTTCATGCTCTTGCAGATAAAGACTCCAGAGTAAGATTTATTTCTTTTTCAAGAAATTTTGGAAAGGAAGCCGGAATGTATGCCGGACTTGAAAATGCAAAAGGCGATTATGTTGTTGTAATGGACGCAGATTTGCAGCATCCGCCTTCATTCCTTCCGAAAATGTATGAATATGTGATGAACGGTGAGTATGACTGTGCAACTACAAGACGTGTAAGCCGTAAGGGAGAATCAAAGGTACGTTCATGGTTTGCGAGAAAGTTTTACAGTATAATGAATAAAATTTCTCAAACGGAAATTGTGGACGGAGCACAGGATTTCAGATTTATGACAAGACAGATGGTTGATTCCATTCTGAAAATGACAGAATATAACCGCTTTTCAAAGGGTATATTCAGCTGGGTCGGATTCAGGGTAAAATATATAGAATATGAGAATGTTGAACGTGCAGCAGGCACAACCGCATGGTCGTTCTGGGGACTTTTCAAATATTCTCTTGAGGGAATCATGGCATTTTCCACTGTTCCGCTGGCAATGGCTTCACTTCTTGGAATAATAAGCTGTATTATTGCATTTATTATGGCAATTGTTGTGGTTGTAAAAACACTTGTTTTTGGAGAGAGCGTTGCGGGATTTCCGACAATTATATGTGCGATTTTCCTTGTGGGAGGACTTCAGCTGTTCTGCACAGGCATACTGGGACATTACTTGGCTAAAACATACCTTGAAACAAAATCAAGACCGATTTACATAACAAGAGAAACCGAAGAAATATACCGAAACAATAAGAATAAAGAGAAATAATTTCAGGAGGTGCGGAAATCAGTGAATAAGCATATTAAGCTGTTGGTTTCTGTACTTTTCATTGTTATAATTATTCTTGCAATAGG
This sequence comes from Ruminococcus sp. UBA6407, assembly GCA_002438605.1. Taxonomy (GTDB): domain Bacteria; phylum Bacillota; class Clostridia; order Oscillospirales; family Ruminococcaceae; genus Ruminococcus; species Ruminococcus primiciens. The sequence goes on along the minus strand of DJPR01000028.1, from coordinate 20,076 downwards.
AATTACAAGCTTTAATTTTGATACATCTCAAAAAACCGGAATTATTGCAGAACCTGATGAAATTGTCAGCTTTACTGATACCGATTATTCAGGGAACAGAATATTTAAAAATGATGACGGTTTATTTGGCGTTGCAGACAGAAATGAACGCATTATTATAGAGTCTCATTGGAAAAAGCTGAGTTTTGCAGGTAATAACATCTGCATTGCATCAGGCTTTGTGAATGGAAAGCTCCTTACAGGCTGCCTTGATTTTGAGGAAAATATTGTAGTTCCTTTTGTTTTCGATAAAATAGAAAACAAAAATATAAATGATACTGTATACTACATTGCTTCTGTAAAAGAAAGTGAATGTTACATTATTTATAATGAAAATTTTATTCCATGTTTTAATCGTACATGGCAATCGGTTGACATAGAACAAAATAAACTTATTTTATCTTATAATGACAACACATATGTTTATGCTGTAAACAGCAATGGTATGATTTTAAAAAATGCCTCCGTCAAGGGACAGGCTTTGGATACAGATTATACTATTGATTTGTCAAGCAGAGTTATGCTTTCTAAACTGAATTTTTCAATGCTTGAAAAAGTATCAGATAATCTTGGTGCTTATATATCATATGCATTTACAGATGACTTTTCATTTATTCTGGATAATGCTGATAATTCATCTCAGCCTGCATATAAGCTTTTTGAACCGGATTCGCCTGTCTACATAAGTGCATTACCTGAGAAAATAAGCAATATAAATGTGTATAATTTAAAGGAAGCTGACGGTTCACAATATCTTTATGCTTCTGCTGTTATAAACGCTAAAGTGAAGTATGATGAAAACGGAGCTGTGAAAACTGCGTCCAGAGATTATACCTTTAAAGTAAAATTTAAATATACTAATTCCACGATAGGTATGATTTCAGGCGATATTGAAAACATGACATTTATTCCGGATATTCCTCCGGAAGCAGTTACTAAACCTGCTGATAACGAGAACTCATAAAAGCCGCAAATATGAGTTTGATTTATGATAAATATATTTATTACTGCGGCAGAACGGAGATTTTTTATGTCTAAAAAAGTAGCTATTATTATGGGCAGCGACAGTGATTTTCCTGTTGTAAAGTCAGCTCTTGCTGAACTTAAATCATATGATATTCCTTTTGAATGTCGTGTAATGAGTGCTCACAGAACACCTGTTGAAGCAGCTGATTTTGCTGATAAAGCAAAGGCTGAGGGCTTTGGTGTTATCATTTGTGCAGCAGGCATGGCGGCCCATCTTGCAGGAGTAATTGCAGGCCACACAACACTTCCTGTTATAGGAATACCAATGAAATCATCAGTTCTTGACGGCATGGATGCACTTCTTTCTACTGTTATGATGCCGCCGGGAGTTCCTGTTGCTGCAGTTGGGATAAACGGAGCTAAAAATGCTGCAATTCTTGCTGTTCAGATACTTGCTGTTTCAGATGAAGCACTTGCTGAAAAGCTTGCTGAGTCTAAAAAGGCTATGGCTGAAGGTGTAAAAGCCAAGGATGCTGCATTGCAGGAAGAAATCAGCAAAGAATTTAAATAAACTTATATATCGATACATAATTGTTGTGCAGAGTTTTCTTATTGCAAAATCCCCCGCATTACAGGGGTTGATAATACTATTTACATATATAATTCAGGAGGTAAAACAATGGAAAATATTGTTAAAAAGGAACAGCTTTATGAGGGAAAGGCTAAAAAGGTTTACGCTACTAATGATCCTAATCTTGTTATTGTTGATTACAAAGATGATGCTACTGCTTTTAACGGCGAAAAGAAAGGTACAATTTCAGGCAAAGGCGTTATAAACAACAAAATGACAAATTATATGTTTGGTCTTCTTGAAAAAGCAGGCGTTCCTACACATCTTGTAGAGGAAATCAGCGATCGTGAAACTATCGTAAAAAAAGTAGAGATTGTTCCGCTTGAAGTTATTGTAAGAAATGTGGCAGCAGGCAGTTTTTCTAAAAAACTCGGTATTGCTGAAGGTACTCCTCTTAAAACTCCTACTCTTGAATTCAGCTATAAAAATGACGATCTCGGCGATCCTTTCATTAATGATTACTATGCTCTCGGACTTGGTCTTGCTACTAAAGAAGAAATCGACACAATTTCAAAATATGCTTTCATGGTAAATAATTTTATGGTTGATTTCTTCAAGAAGCTTAACATAGACCTTATTGACTTCAAGATTGAATTTGGTAAGACAGCTGACGGAACTATTATTCTTGCTGATGAAATTTCTCCTGATACATGTCGTTTCTGGGACAGCACAACACACGAAAAGCTCGACAAGGACCGTTTCCGCAGAGATATGGGCGGCGTGGAAGAAGCATATCAGGAAATTATGAAGCGTCTTTTAGGAGAATAATTTTATGGGTGGATTTTTTGGAGCAGCCTCTAAAAACGACTGCATAGCTGATGTTTTTTTCGGTACTGACTATCATTCACACCTTGGCACAAGACGAGGCGGCATGACATCTTATTCTGATGATAAGGGATTTCAGAGAAGTATACATAGTATTGAAAATTCACCGTTCAGAACAAAGTTTGAACACGATATTGAAACAATGTCAGGCGGACTCTGCATCGGCTGTATAAGCGATACTGACCCTCAGCCGATTATGGTTCGTTCAAAGCTTGGTCTTTATGCTGTATGCACAATCGGAATCATTAACAATGCAAGACAGCTTGAAAATGAACTTCTTGACAGCGGATGTGCCAGCTTTGAAACAATGAGCAGCGGAAAAATAAACTCCAGTGATTTGGTCGGAGCTTTAATTGCTCAGAAAAGCTCTTTTAAGGACGGCATTAAATATGCTCAGGATAAAATTGACGGTACTGTTTCACTTCTTATTCTGACTGATAACTGCATTATTGCAGCTCGTGATAAATCAGGAAAGCTGCCTATTATCATAGGCAAGCGTGATGACGGATATTGTCTTTCATTTGAGTCATTTGCTTTCCAGAAGCTTGGATATGAAACCTGTTATGAACTTGGTTCAGGTGAAATTGTCAAGGTTACATCTGACGGATATGAAGTTCTTGAAGGCAAAAATGATAAAATGAAGATTTGTTCATTCTTATGGACATATTATGGCTATCCGAACTCAGTTTATGAGGGAGTTACCGTTGAAACAATGAGAACACGCAACGGTGAAATAATGGCGGAGCTTGATATGAAAAACGGAAAGCTGCCTGACGTTGACTACGTTTGCGGCATACCCGATTCAGGAGTTCCTCATGCAATCGGTTATGCAAATAAAAGCGGTATTCCTTTTGCAAGACCTTTCATTAAATATACTCCGACATGGCCGAGAAGCTTTATGCCGCAAAATCAGTCTATAAGAAATCAGGTTGCGAAAATGAAGCTTATTCCTGTCCATGAGCTTATCGAGGGCAAAAAGCTCCTCTTTGTAGATGACAGTATTGTAAGAGGAACTCAGCTTAGAGAAACAGTTGAATTTCTTTATGCAAACGGTGCAAAGGAAGTTCATATGCGTTCAGCTTGTCCTCCGATAATGTACGGCTGTAAATATCTTAATTTCTCAAGAAGCACCTCCGAGCTTGAGCTTATTGCCCGTAAAATTATTGATGAATTTGAAGGGGCTGAGGGCGTTAAATATATTTCCGAATACAGTGATACAAATACCGAAAGAGGTCAGAAACTCAGAAATGAAATATGTAGGCGTCTTAAACTTACATCATTGGAGTTCCAGTCACTTGAGGGTACAGTTAAGGCTATCGGTTTGCCTTCATGCAATTTGTGCAGCTACTGCTGGGACGGAAATGAATAAATTATATTGATTAGAAATCACCGTACAAAGACTTTTGACGGTTTTTGTACGGTGTTATCCTGCAATTATAAATACGGCATACCGCTGCCGAAAAGCGGTAACTGTATGCAGTATGCATACAGACTGGAGATGAAAAATATGAAAAGCTATTCTGAAAGCTATAAAAAAGCAGGCGTTGATGTAACTGCCGGATATAAAGCTGTTGAGCTTATGAAGTCACATATCGCCAAGACAATGACAAGCGGTGCTTTATCAGGAATTGGCGGCTTTGGCGGACTTTTTGAGCTTGATATGACAGGAATCAAAAAGCCTGTTCTCGTTTCGGGTACAGACGGTGTTGGTACAAAGCTTAAAATTGCATTTCTTATGAACAAGCATAATACAGTTGGTATTGACTGTGTTGCAATGTGTGTAAACGACATAATCTGCTGTGGAGCAAAGCCGCAGTTTTTCCTTGACTATATTGCAGTAGGAAAGAACTATCCTGAAAAAATTGCTGAAATTGTTTCAGGTGTTGCTGAGGGCTGTGTACAGTCAGGCTGTGCATTAATAGGCGGAGAAACTGCTGAAATGCCGGGTTTCTACCCTGTAGATGAATATGACCTCGCAGGATTTTCAGTAGGTGTGGTTGATAAGGATAAGATTTTGCAGCCTGATACACAAAAAGCAGGTGATGTGCTTATTGCTTTGAAGTCAAGCGGTGTTCATTCAAATGGTTTCTCACTTGTAAGAAACGTATTTACTGTAAATGAACAGAACCTTGCAAGACATTTTTCAGATTTGGGTACAACACTTGGCGACTGCCTGCTTACACCAACAAAGATTTATGTTAAAGCTGTTATGAGTCTGCTTGATGAAGTAAAGGTAAAGTCTATTTCACATATTACAGGCGGCGGATTTTATGAAAACATTCCACGTTCACTTCCTAAAAATCTTGCAGCAAAAATCGAAAGAAATGCAGTTCAGGTTCTTCCTATTTTTGACCTTATTGCAAGAACAGGCAATATTCCTGAACGTGATATGTTCAACACATTCAACATGGGTGTAGGCATGATTGTTTCCGTTGATAAGAATGATGCTGATAAGGCACTTCAAATCCTTAATGCATCAGGTGAGGAAGCATATATTCTCGGTGAGCTTGTTGAATCTGAAGAAGGCGTTATTATCTGCTAAGACCTGTATTTACTGAATACAACAGTCTATAATTCTGCGAAAAACTTTAGGCAGCACCGCACAAAGCTTGTGCGGCAGAAACGCAGATATATTTTTCGTCAGATTGCATAGA
>DJPR01000028.1:8879-14885 GCA_002438605.1 Ruminococcus sp. UBA6407 | reverse complement strand
GCAAGTTTATGACGTGCAAAGTTGTTTGACGTGCTTTGTGCGGTGCTGCCTTTATTTGCAGAATATGGAGGAATACAATGAAAAATATAATTGTGCTGGTTTCAGGCGGAGGAACTAATCTTCAGGCACTCATTGACGCTGAAAAGTCAGGAGCTATTCAAGGCGGAAAAATTACCTGTGTAATTTCATCAAATCCGAATGCTTATGCTCTTGAACGTGCAAAGAACAATGGTATTGCAGCAAGAATCATTCCAAGGAAAGAATATTCAGATGCAACATCATACAGTCAGGCAATTTTGAATGCACTCAATGAGGAAAAAGCAGACCTTATAGTGCTTGCAGGCTTTATGACTATTTTGGATGAGTGCGTTACAAAAGCATATGCTTACAAAATAATAAATGTCCATCCTGCATTAATTCCGTCATTTTGCGGAGAGGGCTATTATGGACTTAAAGTTCATGAGGCGGCATTGGCATACGGTGTAAAATACAGCGGTGCAACTGTCCATTTTGTAAATGAGGAGGCAGATGCAGGAGCAATTATCCTGCAAAAGCCTGTTGAGGTTTTGAGAGATGATACACCTGAAATTCTGCAAAGGCGTATAATGGAACAGGCAGAGTGGAAAATACTTCCTCAGGCAGTTTCGCTTTTCTGTCAGGATAAAATTGAAATCTCAGATGGAAAGGCATATATAAAATGAGCGAGAGTGTAACAAAGCAGAACCAACCTGTTAAGAAGCTGTTTATATGTTTTTTGATATATGCCATATTAGGCTGGTGCTATGAGGTTATACTTGAAACTTTTATATATAAATGGGGATTTTCAAACAGGGGTGTGCTGTTTGGACCGTATTGTCCAGTATATGGAGTGGGAGCTTTAACTTTTATTTTGTGCCTTGGAAAGCTTATGAGCAAAAAGGATATAAAATGGCTTAATATAATAAAGCCTGTTCTTATTTTTCTTGGCTGTATGGTTATTGCTACAGCAATAGAGCTTGCTGCAAGCTATATTCTTGAATTGCTTACAGGCTCATGGCCATGGCAGACGTATGCTGAATACAAATATAACTTCCAAGCCAGAATTGCTCTTTCAACTTCTTTGAGATTCGGGCTTGGCGGCACAATTTTCTTATATGTAATCCAGCCGTTTCTGGACTGGATTCTCTCAAGGGCAAGCAAAAAGGCAGTTAATATTATCTCCGCAATTTTGCTGATAGTTATAGCGGCGGACTGCTTTTATACATTTATTTTAAAATGATGCTGAAATTTATATTCCCTGTATAATCAGTTTGGGAATGATTTATTTTCAAAAAATAATGGAGGTAACACCATGGTTAAACTTGATATAGCTAAGGAGCTTAGCAGCAATTCTTATCCGGGCAGAGGAATAATTATAGGCAAGTCTGAGGACGGTTTTTCAGCTGTAACTGCTTATTTTATTATGGGCAGAAGTGAAAACAGCCGCAACAGAGTTTTTACAAGAGACGGCAAGGGACTTCGTACAGAGGCTTTTGATCCAAGCAAGCTTGTTGATCCGAGTCTTATAATTTATTCACCTGTAAGAGTTCTTGGAAATAAAACTATAGTTACAAACGGTGACCAGACAGATACAATTTATGAGCTTATGGACAAGCAGTATACTTTTGAGCAGGCTCTCAGAACAAGAGAATTTGAGCCTGATGCTCCAAACTATACACCTCGTATTTCGGGTATTATAAGACTTGAAGAAAACGGTTTTAATTATGCAATGTCTATTCTGAAAAGTGCAAACGGAAATCCTGATTCATGTCAGAGATATACATTCTCATACAATAATTCGATAAATGGTGAGGGTCATTTCATTCATACATATATGGGTGACGGAAATCCTCTCCCAAGCTTTGAGGGTGAACCTAAGCTTATCGGTATTCCAAACAAAATTGATGATTTTACCAATCTTTTATGGGATAATCTTAATGAAGAAAACAAGGTTTCACTTTTTGTAAGATTTATCAATATTGCTGACGGTACTGAAGAAACCAGAATTGTAAACAAGAACAATTAATATAAGGAGGACATAATTATGTCAAGTGAAATGCAGTTGAAATATGGCTGTAATCCAAATCAGAAGCCTTCAAGAATATATATTGAAAACGGTGAGCTTCCTATTGAAGTTTTAAACGGAAAGCCGGGATATATCAATCTTCTCGATGCTTTTAACGGCTGGCAGCTCGTTAAGGAGCTTAAAGCTTCAACAGGTATGTGTGCTGCAACATCATTCAAGCACGTTTCTCCGGCAGGTGCAGCAGTGGGTGAGCCTCTTTCAGATACGTTAAAGAAAATATATTTCGTTGATGATTTGGGTGAGCTTTCACCTTTAGCCTGTGCTTATGCAAGAGCAAGAGGTGCTGACAGAATGTCATCATACGGTGACTTCATTGCTCTTTCCGATACTTGCGATGCTTGTACAGCAAAAATGATTCAGCGTGAAGTTTCAGACGGAATTATTGCTCCTGATTACACTCCTGAAGCACTTGAAATTCTCAAGTCAAAGAGAAAGGGAACATACAATATTATAAAGATTGACCCGAATTATACTCCTGCACCAATTGAAACAAAGCAGGTTTACGGAATTTCTTTTGAACAGGGAAGAAATGAACTTAAAATTGATAATGAGATGCTTGAAAACGTTGTTACAAATAATAAAAATATCCCTGACGATAAGAAACGTGACCTCGTTATCGCTCTTATTACATTGAAATACACACAGTCAAACTCTGTATGCTATGTAAAGAACGGTCAGGCAATCGGAATCGGTGCAGGACAGCAGTCAAGAATACACTGTACACGTCTTGCAGGAAATAAGGCGGATATCTGGTGGCTCAGACAGGCACCGCAGGTACTTAACCTCAAGTTTGTAGACAATATCAGACGTGCTGACAGAGATAATGCTATTGACGTTTATATTTCTGATGAATATATGGACGTTCTTGCTGACGGAACATGGGAAAACATCTTTAAGGAAAAGCCTGCTGTATTCACTAAGGAAGAGCAGAAGGAATGGCTTGCTAAAAATACAGATGTTTGTCTTGGTTCAGATGCATTTTTCCCGTTTGGCGATAACGTAGAAAGAGCAAAGAAAAGCGGTGTTGCATATATTGCACAGCCGGGCGGTTCTATCCGTGATGACAACGTAATTGAAACATGTAATAAATACAATATTGCTATGGCATTTACAGGAATAAGACTTTTCCATCATTAATTCGGAGGTTTAGCTGTGAAAAAGTTAATTGCATTTTTCCTTTCAGCGTCCATGCTTTTCACATTTGCTTCATGCACTGAAAAGGAAACTGACAGCAAGGGTAATCTGACATCTGTTTCAGAAGGTCAGAAAAATTCAGGCTATACATATAAGGGAGATACATTTACAATATCAGCGAACAGCAAGTGGAGTCATTCGGAAGATGATGAAAGCAGTGAATGTACCTTTAAATACAAAGAAAAGGTAAACGGCAAGGAGATAGACACAACTGTCGGAGTAACTGTTACAGATATGCCGAGCGACATTACTTTTCAGGAGCTTATAGACCAGACTGTTGCAAGCTATACAAACAGCTATGAGGGCTGTGAGGTAAAGACAAATGAAAAAACAACTCTTGACGGTATTGACTGCTATAAACTGCTTGTAAGCGTAAATATTTCTGATGTGTCAACGTATTTGCTGCAAATGATTGCGGAAAAGGAAAATAAAATTTATATCATAAATGCCACTGTTCCAACTGAAAATTATGATTCACTTATTGATGATATTAATGAGGTAATTGACTCATTTAAGTTCGTCTGATAAATTTACGGCGGATATTATCCGCTTGCAATAGGAGGTTATTTCTCTGTGAAAAATGTACTTGTAGTCGGCGGCGGCGGACGTGAACATGCTATAATCATGAAGCTTGCAGAAAGCAGGCATATAGGTAAGCTTTACTGTACTCCGGGCAATGGGGGAATATCAAAATATGCAGAATGTTTTGATGTGAGTGCAACTGATATAGACGGTGTAATTGCTCTTGCAAAGAAAATAAAGCCTGATATGGTTGTGGTTGCTCCTGATGATCCGCTTGTTCTCGGTATGGTTGACGCTCTTCGTGAAGAAGGCTTTATGACTTTTGGACCTAAGAAAAATGCCGCTATTATAGAGGGTTCAAAGGTTTTTTCAAAAGACCTTATGAAGAAATATAATATTCCGACAGCTTTTTATGAAGTCTTTACAGACAGTGAAAAAGCTATAGAATATCTCAAAAAACAGAATATTTATCCTGCTGTAATTAAAGCTGACGGTCTTGCGTTAGGAAAGGGCGTTATTATTGCTCAGAATGAGCAGGAGGCTGTTGATGCTGTAAATTCAATGATAAATGACAAGAAATTCGGAGAAAGCGGAAGCAGAGTTGTTGTTGAGGAATTTCTTACGGGTCCTGAAGTTTCTGTTCTTGCATTTACAGACGGAAAAACTATTGTTCCGATGATTTCTTCAATGGATCATAAAAGAGCATATGACAATGACGAAGGACTTAATACAGGCGGTATGGGAACTGTATCGCCAAACCCATACTATACAAAGGAAATTGCTGCGGAATGTATGGAAAAAATTTTTATTCCTACAGTAAATGCAATGAATGCTGAGGGCAGAACATTTGAGGGTTGTCTTTATTTCGGTCTTATGCTCACTCCGAACGGCCCAAAGGTAATCGAGTATAACTGTAGATTCGGTGACCCTGAAACACAAGTAGTTCTGCCAATGCTTGACGCTGATTTATATGAAGTTTTTGAAGCAATTTACAATCATGAGCTTGATAAGGTTAATATCGGCATAAAGGACGGAAGCTGTGCTTGTGTTGTAATGGCAAGCGGAGGATATCCGCAAAGCTATCCAAAGGGCATAGAAATGTTTGGGTTTGATGAAAAGGGACAGATTGACGGCTGCTTTGTATATCATGCAGGCACTAAGCTTTCAGATGACGGAAAGTTTCTTACAAACGGCGGACGTGTTATAGGTGTAACAGCAAATGCGGAGAATTTACAGTCAGCATTGGATAAAGCTTATGCAGGAGTAAGCAAAATCAGCTTTGAAAATGCTCATTACAGAAAAGACATTGGTCAAAGAGCATTAAAGGCTCTTAACTAAGAGGTAAATTATGCATGACAGACTGCCGAGCTGCTTTAAATACGGATTAATCGGCAATTGCTTTTTTGTTTTATTCAGTCTTATATGCTTGTTTTATTATGCAGCATACGGTGACAAAAATACCGTAGTTGTATGGATTGAAGCATTGGCGTATACATCAGAAGCAATGGGATTTTTCTTCATGATTGTTATGATAGTTGAGCTGTGTCACGTTGTACGGCACAGAAGGATTATGAAAGTAAGCTTCAGTATATATATTCTTATGGAGCTTGTATTCATGGTCTTAGAGCTTAATTCATTTAAACTTGATTTTTATGAACCATACTCTTTGCCGCTTGCTATTGTTCATTCAATTATATCAGCAGCCGTATGTTTTTCATTTTTATCACTTGATCCTTCACAAACACAGCTTGAAGTTGTAGTTATTATATCTGTTTCAATTATGCTTGCAGGAATGTTTGGAAATATTCTTAGAATAAGGATATATTTCAGTATATTGATAAATGCAATTTCTTATATTTTCATGTTTGTGTCAATAATACGCTTGATAAGCAAGGAAGTTCTTGATATTGACTGCAAGGGCGATAAAGCAACCGTAAAGGAATATCGGAGTTCGTTTTTTGATTAATAATTTGCCTTAAAAAGCATCTGCATTTTTGCTTGAATAGTGTACAAAATAAAATTGGGCGACATTAAGTCGCCCAATTAGAGCATTGAGAAAATTAAACAAAGCAAGGGAACGCCCTCTCTTGCAGGGCGTTCCCTCTTAAAATCAGTCCAAAGGACTGATTTTAATTCACCCTTTGCGGAGCGTCTAAAGGCTAAAGTGGGACTCTGTCCCACACCCT
>DJPR01000028.1:0-8863 GCA_002438605.1 Ruminococcus sp. UBA6407 | reverse complement strand
GCCCTTGACCTGACCAAAGGGTTAGCAAACCCTTTGGAAACCCATTATTATTAATTATATTTTTAGTCATTTTGATTGGGCGACATTAAGTCGCCCAAATTTCTAATGCAATATAAAAATTTCGTATCTGTCTGCAAGGAGTGAATAGCTATGAATCCTCGTTTACCATTTTTGCGTGACAAAACATCAAAATTAACTGCATCTCCCGGCGTGTATATCATGAAAAACAAAGATAAGAACATAATATACATTGGTAAGGCAAAAAACTTAAAAAACAGGGTTACAAGCTATTTCCGTGAAAATCCTGACCATACGCCAAAGGTTGCAGCAATGGTTTTAAATGTTTTTGACTATGATTTTATTGTAACAGACAGCGAATATGAGGCTTTGCTTCTTGAATGCAGTCTTATAAAACAGCATAAGCCTAAATATAATATTTTGCTTAAAGATGATAAGGGCTACCATTATATAAGAATATCAGACGAGAAGTATCCACGCATTACAGCAGAAAAAAACACGCTTGATGGCGGTACTTATCTTGGGCCGTATACAAGCGGTTTTATAACTAAAGAAACTGTTAATGAAGTAAATAAAGTTTTCATGCTGCCAACGTGTCATAAGCATTTTCCGCAGGAATTTAAAAAAGGCAGACCTTGTCTTAACTTTCATATAAAACAGTGTATGGGACTTTGCAGGGGCAAAATAAGTCTTGAATCTTATAATAAAACTATTCAGCAGGCAGTTGATTATATAAAAAACGGAAGTAATCAATCGATAGAGAGAATGGAAAGTGAAATGCTTGAAGCGGCAGAACGTCTTGATTTTGAAAGAGCTGCAATTCTTCGTGACCGTATTAATGCAATACAAAAGGCTGCCGAAAAACAGAAAATCATTAATTCATCAATAAGTACAGCGGACGTAATAGCCGCAGCTGTTTCACCTGACGGAATATGTATTTCAGTGCTTATGTATCGTGAAAGCCGTCTGTTTGATAAAATGGCGTTTAATTTAAATGACATTGACAAAGAGGAAGATGTTTTTTCATCGTTTATAAAGCAGTTTTATCACAGCAAAAGTGACATACCTCCGGTTATTCTTGTTGAGGAACAGCCTGAAGACTCGGAGCTTATTGAACAGATGCTGAGAGAGCAGTCAGGACATAAAGTCAGACTTTGGGCGGCTCAAAGGGGACAGTATTCAGAACTTATTAAGCTTGCCAAAAATAACAGTTCTGAATATATTGCAATAAACAGCGGACGTACGGGAAAAGACGTTATTGCACTTGAGGAGCTTGGAAAGGCTCTCGGACTTGAAAAACCTCCGATGTATATAGAAGCATATGATATATCAAACCTTTCATCAACGGCTATGGTAGCTGGTATGATTGTTTTTGAAAATGGTCAACCGCTGAAAAAGGCTTATAAGAGGTTTAATATTAAAGAACAGGAATATCAGAATGACTATGGAAGTATGCAGGAGGTTTTAAGACGCAGGCTTGTTAAAGTAGGTTCAAGTGATACAGATGAATATTTTTCTAAAAAGCCTGATCTCATTCTACTTGACGGAGGAAAGGGACATGTAAATGCAGTTGCACCTATTTTGCATGAGCTTAATCTTGATATTCCGCTTTTTGGTATGGTTAAAGATAATAAGCATCGTACAAGAGCCATTGCCGCAGGAGATAAGGAAATTCAGCTTTCAGGCATGAAGTCGGCATTTATGCTTTTAACCCGCATACAAGACGAGGTTCATAGATATTCTGTCAGCTTTATGCACTCTAAGCATAAGAAAAATACTTATCGTTCGGAATTGACGTCAATCAAGGGAATTGGAGATAAAAAAGCAGCTAAGCTTATGCTGACCTTTAAAACTAAGGATAATCTGAAAAAAGCTTCTGTTGAAGAACTTTCAAAAGCCGCAGGATTAAATATTGAAACGGCTGAAAAGCTGTTTTCACTTATTCAGGATATGAAATAAATGTCCTCCGATTATGCTGAGAAAATTTTAAGGCAGTACCACACAAATTTTGTGCGGTACTGCCTTAGCTATTAGCATAAATTTTTTATAACATATTGTTTCATTTCAGATTTTGACTCAACAAAATGAGTGCCGTCAATGATTTTTTGCTTTTCCGACTCGGACAAAGCAGCAAATTTTGTCATTGCTGCTTCATTTTGTGCCAAAACCATACCTAATCCCATAGGCATTTCTATTTTATTCATTAATCTCACCCGACTATATTTTAGGTGGATTTAAATGATTTATGCATAATTAATTATAACTTTGAATAACCATAGCTATTGATGATTGCATCAACCTTATCACCATTTTTGCACATTGTACATTCTCCTGGAGATAAAGTAACGTATGACACAATATCATTATCAACAATATTGCTTTCATCAAATACAGATGCAATTTTTATACCATTATATTCGTCAATAGCACTGAAAATTGCTGCAATTCCGGCAAGCTGACCTCCGTAATATGAAAGACATTCAACAGAACGATTTATTGTTTTTCCGGTTGAAGCCGATGCTATCAGCAATAATACCTGCTTATCTCTTATTTTATTCTGAATATTATCTCTGAAAATCAATTGATTATTTGCATTTGATTCAGGTGTAATTACTCTTATGTCATTGCCCTCGTTTATTCCACTTCCATGATGTCCAAGCTTTTCAGCAAGGAATGCTCCTACAGTTTCAGTACCCTCAAGGCAAATTATAGTGTCAATATGAGTTGTGTGAGCATAAGCCATAGCCAGTTCGCCTGCTGCATCTCTTGCCATTCTATAACTTGTTTTAAGTGATGTCATGTCTATATAGTAATTTACATGCGAATGATTAGTAGCAAAATGTCCGGGAATAATGTTGATTCTTACATTATTGTTGGTTTTTGATTTAATTTTTATGGTTCTGTTTTCCATATTGGTCACGCTCCTTTTGTATAATTATATCAAAAAAATATATATAAGTCAAGAAAATAATATTAAATTAACTATTTTTTCATATTTTTCTATTTAATTACAAAAAGCATTTACAAAATCAATTAGATGTGGTATTATAAAAAAGAAGAACTGATTTTCAGGAGGTTTAAATGGATAAAAGAAAAGTAAGAAGAAATCGTCTTGGATTTCTTGCTGTTACAGAAGCATTAATAATTTTAATTCTTATAGTTATATTGGCTTGTACATGGATTTTTAGGGATACATCTCCGAAAAGCGTTTTTACATCAGCTAAAATAAATCAGGACAGTGAAGTTAGAACAAAAGCGGTTATAGAAAAAGAGGAAGGATATTATCAGGTTGACGGTAAGAAAATTCTTCTTTCTGACCCTACATATGGTCAAATTTATCTTCCTGTTTATGAAAATGTTGACGCATGTACGTATGACCTTAATTCTATGGTTACAAGAAACGGATATACATTTTATAAAAAAGATGGACAGATAAAGTCTCATTTTGGTATTGATGTTTCAGTTCATCAGGGAACTATTGACTGGCAGCAGGTGAAAAATGCAGGTGTTGAGTTTGCAATATTGCGTGCTGGCTATAGAACGTATGGCTCAGGTGAAATCAACATTGATGAGGCATTTGAGGAAAATGCACAGAAAGCCATAGAAGCAGGAATAAATGTTGGAGTTTATTTCTTTTCACAGGCAACAAATACAGAGGAGGCAATACAGGAAGCTGATGCTCTGTTAGACGTTATTTCAAAGTATAATATAACATATCCTGTTGTTTACGACTGGGAATTAATTTATGACGATAAAGCCCGTACGGATAATATACCTGTTGATGTGCTTACAGATTGCTGTATATCATTTTGTGAACGTGTAAAGTCAGCAGGGTATACTCCTATGGTTTATCAGAATAAGGGAACAACTTTGTTTAAACTTGATTTGCCTCGTTTGCAGGATTATGACTTTTGGTTGGCAGAATATAGTGATAAGGCAACATATTATTATGACTATGAAATATGGCAGTATTCATGTACAGGAAAAATTCCCGGGATTTCAGGCGACGTTGACCTGAACATCAGCTTTAAGGATTATTCTGCCGAATAAATTAAAATCTACTATTATAAATTGCTGATTAACTGGGGCAAACCTTTCTGAAGAAAGGTTCTTCCCCAGACCCCTTTCCAAAGACTTTTGTACCATTTTTTCGAATGGGCATATGCCCATTCGAAAAAATCATAGAAAGTTTTAGGAATGGAGTTTGAGGGAAGCCCTTTTTCAAAAGGGTTTCCCTCAATTATTCTGCGGTTATATAATAGTAGATTTTAATTTATGTTTAATAATGTTCTTTTTTGAAATGCTGAGCAACACACTCACTTACTGAAAGTGTTATAAATACTGCAATTGAACCAACAAGAGAAAGTCCGTAAATCAATGTATTCAATGCCATGTGTCCATCTTTTTGCGGCAGAACAACTATTCCTGCAATCAAAATTATAATGGAATATACAAAGAATACAAATGATGCAAGACTTTTCAGTCCTCTGATGCCTGTGAGAAGCAGCAGTGATGAAATACCTGATATTATTCCGAGGTAAAGAGCAGAATTGGATACAAATTTTCTGAATCCTACAGCATCAGCGTCCTTATATTTAAGTCCCAAGGCTTCTCCAGATGCAAAAATTGTAAATAGTACTGCTGCAATAACTCCGACAACAGCAATAACAATTGTGATTATAAATCCCTTTTGAGCTGCTTTTGCTTCACGTTCACGTCGAAGCTCCTGCATCATTCTTAGACTTTCCTTTTCGTCTTTCTGCTTGGAGGTAAGCTGATCTGCAACTGACCTTTTTGCAGCTTCTTTTTTTGCACGCTCCAAATCCTCATCAACATATTTAGGTACATAACGTGCCGGTGCAGGTTCATCATCAAGAATAGGAGCAGAAATCGGTTCCTGCGGTTGAACATCCTTTTTTTCTTCCTTGACAGGCGGAACATAATTATCATCATCAAGTTTTGGAGCTTGAATCGGAGCATCATATCCTCTTTGCTGAGCAAGCTGCTGCTTTCTCATTTCTATAACCTGTGACTGCTGTTCAGGGGTAAGCTGGTCAAATGCTTTTTGCTGCTCCGGAGTGAATTTTAATATAAGCGAATCATCGTAAGGGTCTTGCTTAGGTGTTTGCTTTTCTTTTGGAGTGTAGCTGTCAAGATTATCAAGTATAGGTGCTGTAACTCCCTGCGGACCGTCCTTTTTTGACGTGTTTGGTATATATGAATTCATATCGTCAAGAACAGGAGCTGAAACACCCTGAGGTCCTTCACGTTTTGGTGAAGAAGGCGTATAGTCAATATCATCAAGAATTGGAGCTGAAACATTCTGAAGCTTTTTATCTTCGTTATTCATTTTCTCACCTCATTTTAATAAACATACACCATACAAAAATATTTTTTGTATGGTGCTGTTGAAATTTAGATTTTATTAATTATCTTTCGATTATCTGACTTCTGTCAGGACCCACGCCAACCATTTTTATTGGACAGCCGCAAAGTTCTTCAAGTCTTTCGATATACTTTTTACAGCTTTCAGGAAGTTCATCAAAGCTTCTGCATGATGAAATATCCTCAGTAAAGCCCTCAGCTTCTTCATATACAGGAGTACAGCCTTCAAGTTCTTCCAAAGCAGCCGGAAAATGATTTATAATTGTTCCGTCCAGCTTCTTGTATGCAACACATATTTTAAGTGTATCGATATTTGCAAGAGTATCCAGCTTGTTAATTGCAAGCGCATCAAGGCCGTTAACTCTGACAGAGTGACGGACAATTACAGCGTCAAACCAGCCTGTTCTTCTTGGTCTGCCTGTTGTAGTACCGAATTCACCGCCGACATTTCTGATTTTATCACCGATCTCATCGTCAAGTTCAGTCGGGAAAGGACCTTTGCCAACTCTTGTTGTATAAGCTTTTGCTACACCGATTATATTTGAAATAACTCTCGGACCAACGCCTGTACCTACACATACACCTGCTGAAAGCGGATGTGAAGATGTTACATATGGATATGTACCGAAATCAATATCAAGGAGAGTAGCCTGAGCACCCTCAAACATAATAGTTTTACCTGCTTTGTGAGCTTCAAATGTAAGAACGGAAACATCGTCCATAAAAGGAAAAAGACGTTTGCCGTATTCAGTATATTCAGCGGTTACAGCGTCAAGGTCAAAAGCAGTTCCGCCGTAAACTTCAGTAATAATCTTATTTTTGAGAGTTCCTGTTGACTTTATCTTTTCTGCAAGGACTTCAGGATGTACGAGATCATACATTCTTATGCCGCATCTTTCATATTTATCCATATATGTAGGCCCGATACCTCTTTTAGTAGTACCGATATCAGAATTTCCTCTGAATTGTTCAGAAAGACCGTCAAGTGCAATATGCCAAGGCATAACTATATGAGCTCTTGGGTCAATTTTAAGATTAGCAGTTGAAATACCTCTTTCCTGCAAGCCGTCAAGCTCGCTTATGAAGTCTTTTGGGTCGAGAACTACGCCGGCACCGATAAGACAAAGTGTATTCGGATAAAGTATTCCTGACGGGATAAGATGAAGCTTATATGTTTCACCGTTATTAACTACAGTATGACCGGCATTATTACCGCCCTGTGAACGCACGACAACTTCTGCACGGGAAGCAAGAATATCAATAATCTTACCTTTTCCCTCATCTCCCCACTGAGTTCCGACAACAATATTAGCAGGCATTTTATTTCCTCTTTTCATAAATTTAAAAATATTTGTGTTTCAGCCACACAGTTACAATTTATTATATCAGATAAATAAACATAATTCAAGTATTTACAGGAATAATTTTATTATTTATTTTAAGTCAACACCGTACAAAGATTATACTGTGTTGACTTAAAAAGCCATGCATCAGCTGATACACGGCTTTTTATATATTGAGTGAAATTAATTAGTCAAGAAAAAGCTTGCTGAAACCATCGCTAAGCTTAGCTTCAAGAGCAGTTGCTTCTTTATAAGTTGGAGCTTTAGCTGTATAATATGTCTTAATTTTCGGCTCTGTACCTGAAGGTCTTACTATGACCTTTGCTCCGCCTTCAAGGAAGAAAGCAAGTACATCAGACTTAGGAAGTGTGATGTCTGATGAAACACCTGTAATAACATCTTTGGAGATGCTTAATTTGTAATCATCAATTCTTACAACTTTAAGTCCTGCAATCTCAGCTAAATGGTCATTTCTGAGAGTATTCATAATATTGTTCATTTTAATCATTCCACTTTCGCCCTCAAAAGTGAAGCTGTGGAGCGAGTGATAATAAACGCCATATTTTTTGTACAAATTCTCTCTTGCCTGAAGAAGTGTAATGCCCTGAGTTCTGTAATAAGCAGCCATTTCACAAATAAGCATTGAAGCATTTACAGCGTCTTTGTCACGAACATATCCGCCTGAAAGATAACCGTAACTCTCTTCAAAACCGAATATATATCTTTCTTCTTCACCTTTTTTCTCCAGCAGACCTATTTGTTCGCCGATAAACTTGAAGCCTGTAAGAACGTCAATAATTTCTACATTATATGCCTTGCCTATTTCATTTACAATATCAGTAGTAACTATTGTTTTTACTGCGATAGGATTTTTTGGCATTGTACCTTTTTTGGTTCTTTCTGAGCATATATATTCAAGGAGCATTGCACCGACTTCATTACCGCTGAAAAGAACATAACCATTATCCGAAGGAACTGCAATACCAACACGGTCGCAGTCAGGATCAGTTGCGAGAAGCAGATCAGGTTTAACTTCTTCGCATTTTTTTAGTCCAAGCTCAAGTGCTTCTCTGATTTCAGGGTTTGGATACGGACAAGTTGTAAAATTGCCATCAGGCATTTCCTGTTCCTCAACTACTGTAACATCTTTTATACCGATTTTTGAAAGAATTGTACGAACAGGCTTGTTTCCTGTACCATTAAGAGGAGTATATACAACTTTAAGTCCGCTTTCAGCACAAAGGTCAATATTTATTCCTTGAGTTAAAACACTGTCGAAATAACTGTTGATTATATCTTCGCCAATGTATGATATTGAACCATTTGCCAAACCATCGTCAAAGGAAGACATTTTTATATCATTGAAGACATCAAGTTCATTGATTTTTTCAAGAACTGCGGCTGCACCTTTAAGTGTAATCTGGCAGCCATCATCTCCATAAACTTTATAACCATTGTATTTTGCAGGATTGTGACTTGCAGTAACAACTATGCCGGCTTGACACTTTAAAGCTCTCACAGCATAAGAAAGCATAGGAGTTGGCATTAACTCATTATATATATATACTTTAATACCGTTTGCTGCAAGAACTGATGCAGCATTTTTAGCAAATATATCTGATTTGATACGGCTGTCATATGCAATAGCAACACTTGGATTGGAATATTCCTCATTAACATAATTTGCAAGACCCTGAGTTGCATGTCTTACAGTATAAATGTTCATACGGTTTGTTCCTGCACCGATAACTCCACGCAAACCACCTGTACCGAATTCAAGGTTACGGTAAAATCTATCACGAATTGCATCCATATCATCAGTAATGCTTTTGAGTTCATTCTGAAGGTCGGGATCTTCATTAGCGTTTTCGCACCAAAGTTTGTACAATTCTAATTCTGACATAAAAAAACCTCCTAATAATATATAAATACATTATACCACAACAAATGTAATTTGAAAAGGGGGTAAATAAAATAAATTCTAATAAAATATATATAAATTATGAATAAAATGCAACGCAAGGTGGATATACACAAAAAAACATAGAAAAATGTCAAATCATTGTACAAGCATAAGTGTTGACAAAGAGTTGATGAAGTGATATAATAAGAAAGCA
>DJPR01000010.1 GCA_002438605.1 Ruminococcus sp. UBA6407 | reverse complement strand
TGCAAGTTTATGACGTGCAAAGTATTTACGCTTTTTCTACAATAGGTGGATTTACTCTGATAAGTATTATTTTTCATGTCATATATGCAATTGTAAAACACTTTAGACAAACACTAAAGCCTGAGAAGAATTAAATCCTCTCAGGCTTGATTTTATAATTTTTTATTCAACTGCCTTAAATGCAGCATCAAGTGCGGCAATAAGATCATCAGCATTTTCAATACCGATTGAAAGACGAATAGTGTTCGGCTTAATGCCCTGGTCAAGCAGTTCAGCCTCGGTAAGCTGTGAATGTGTTGTGCTTGCAGGGTGAATTACCAGCGATTTAACGTCCGCAACATTTGCAAGAAGTGAGAAAATAGCAAGATTATCAATAAATTTCTTTGCTGTTTCAGCGTCACCTTTAATTTCAAATGTGAAAATCGAACCGCCGCCGTTCGGAAAATACTTTTTATAAAGCTTATGACTTGACTCTGTTGGCAGTGACGGGTGATGAACAGCCTCAACCTGCGGATGCTTGGAAAGAAAATCTACAATTTTCAGTGCATTTTCAACGTGACGCTCTACACGAAGTGAAAGAGTTTCAAGTCCCTGCAAAAAGAGGAAAGCATGGAACGGTGATAGAGTTGAACCTGTATCACGAAGAAGAATTGCTCTGATATATGTTACAAATGCAGCTCCTTTTGCGGCATCAGCGAATGAAATTCCATGATAGCTGGGGTTAGGTTCTGAAATCCATGGGTACTTTCCTGATGACTTCCAGTCAAAATTGCCGGATTCAACTATAACTCCGCCGATTGCAGTTCCATGACCGCCGATAAATTTCGTAGCAGAATGAATTACAATATCTGCACCATATTCAATTGGACGAACAAGATATGGAGTTGCAAATGTTGAGTCAACAACAAGCGGAATGTTATGTTTATGTGCAATTTTTGCTATTTCTTCAATGTCAGCAATGTTTGAATTCGGATTTCCAAGGGTTTCAATAAATATTGCTTTGGTATTATCCTGAATTGCAGCTTCAAATGAACCTTCAATTTCAGGGTCAACAAAGGTTGCTGTAATTCCTGATGAAAGCGGCAGAGTATGTGCCAAAAGATTATATGTTCCGCCGTAAATTGTCTTTGATGCAACTATATGTTCACCGCTTTTTGCAAGTGCGGCAATAGTATAGTTGATTGCAGCAGCTCCCGATGCTACTGCAAGTGCAGCCGAACCGCCCTCAAGTGAGGCAATTCTCTCCTCAAAAACACTTTGTGTAGGATTTGTAAGCCTGCCATAGATGTTGCCTGCATCACGAAGTCCAAATCGGTCAGCGGCATGCTGAGCATCATGGAAAACGTATGCTGTTGTTGCATAAATCGGAACAGCTCTTGAATCTGTTGCGGGGTCCGCCTGTTCCTGACCAATGTGTATCTGACGTGTTTCAAAGTTCCATGTTTTTGAATTTTTAATATCACTCATTTTATTTTCCTCCTATTAATCCTCATTTTATATTCTGTATTTCTTCCATGACTATATCTTATCACACATCACGCTTTCTGTCCAATACGAGAAAACAATTATTACTTATAGAAAATACCTATAAGATTAATAGGATATAAAAAAGTTTCCAATGAATCAGAAAATCCTTTGGAAACCCTTTTATTATATTATAATCAATACCGCACAAGCTTTGTGTGGTATTGACTATACTTTTAATCATCAGCAGACGGTGTCAATGAGTCATTGCAGATTTGCCTTAAACTCATTAAATCAAATGAATCTACCAAACCGTCACCATTTATATCAGCACTTTCTGATGTCAGCTTGGTTTTATTTAAAATATGGTCATTTAAAAGTTCAGCGTCCAACAGGTCAACATATCCGTCATTATTCACATCACCTTTAGTTATATCTCCACCTTGTGATGTATAAGCATTTTTATACATGGTTTCAGCCCATACTCTGCGCATTTCTTCATATCCCTCTGAATTAGGGTGAACACCGTCAGAACTCAGCCAATCAGGATTTTCTCTCAAATATGCATCAAAGTCAGGTCCTTTAACAACCTGAGGATATTCTGAGTAAATTTTATCTATCATAGCATTGTAATCATCAAGATAAGTATTTATGCCTGTTTCCTTAGCATACGGAATTTTAGGAAGTACAGGAACTTTTCCTGATTTTATTATTGCTTCAATCATATAAACAGTGTTTTCATAATATTTTTCTGCACCTGTCTGATTGCCCCATGCGTCATTTGTACCGTAAGCAATGCTTACATACTTTCCGGGATATGTTGAAAGCCAACGGTCGATATTATTTTTTCCGTCTGTACTTGTAATTCCGCCTATACCGCCGTTTTCCTGAATTGGAAAATATCTGCTGTCAAGACGATTCATAAAGGTCGCAAAACCTGTTCCATAACAGTTATTCATGCCGCCTGCGGTAATTGAATCACCGAGGAAAAGCCAGCTGTCAGAAATTCCGTCAGAAACATTGTGAATATCAAAATTCACACTTGCTGTTCCACCCTCTTTTCCGTCTGCTTTGGATATATTCATACGAATCCAGTTATAGCCGTCCATATCAACTATATGCTGACGTGAGCTTAATGTGTTGTCCTCAACAGTTTCAACAACTATCCAGCCGTTTGTAGGATATTCGCCTCCCTCAGCAGCATTTACTTCTATTGTATAGTCACTTGGTTCTGAATTGCGGGAAACATAATTTCCTATAATATCATAGCTGCTTGTGTTGTACCATACGGCATCAACAACCTTTCTTTGCTCCTCAGGAACTGCTGAAAGGTCATAGGCAAGATAATCGGGAGTCTGTCCGAACCAAAATGAGAAATAATGTTCATCATTCGCAGCAGATGCAGTGGCAGGATTTTTTCCCGAATATGCCGGACAGCTGCGGCTTATTACAGGGTTGGATACCACCTGTGCAGTTGTATTTAATGTATTTGAATTAAATGTAATCACACTTGATGCAGCTGTCAAAGCACACGCTACAGACAATATGGATTTTTTTAGTCCCTTCATATTTACACACCTCAAGATTTTATTCAAGCAATACTGCATAATTTTTGTGCAGTATTGCTTTGAAACATTAGAAATTGTACCTATACGAAAATTATAACACATATTTCCTTCAGTTACAACATTTAAGCTTTAAATTTAAAATTTAATTTACATTTTGCTTAATTTATAGCAATAAGATTATTTTATTTTTTGAAAACTCTTGACAGCTAATCAAAATTAGCTTATAATAAAGCTAACGAAGATTAGCTATGAGGTGAATTTATGAATACCAAGAAAAGAATACTTGACGAAGCACTGACTTTGTTTTCTGAAAAAGGTTATGCAAATGTGTTTGTTGCGGATATTGCCAAGGCCGTCGGTATAAAAGCACCGTCCCTTTACAAGCACTACAAAAGCAAACAGGATATTTTCAATACCATTCTTGATGAAATGAAAAACAGATACGACATGCAGGCGTCAATGCTTAATATGAATGGAAATAACGCTACTGCCGATGCTGAAATTTTTGCCGGTGTCTCTGAAGATAACCTTGTAAAAATGGGTATGGGACTTTTTATGTATTTTCTTCATGACGACTATGTCTGCAAATTCAGAAAAATGCTTACAGTCGAGCAGTTTAATAATCCTGAACTTGCTGAGCTTTTTACAAAGCAATATGCTGATGACCCTTTGTCTTACCAGTCGGCAATGTTTTCGGTGCTTTCAGGCAGCGGCGTTCTCAAAAAAGAAAACCCGAATGTAATGGCGTTGCAGTTTTATGCACCTATATTTATGCTGCTTACACTGTGCGACAGAGAGCCGCACAGAGAAACAGAGCTTACGGCATTACTAGAACAACACATCAGACAATTCTCAAAGCTTTACAATATGGAGGAAAAGAAATGAAAATCGTTTTAATTCACGGACAAAATCACAAGGGAAGTTCATATACAATCGGCAGAAAAATCGCCGACAAAATATCGTGTGAAAAAGATATAACAGAGTTTTTTCTGCCCAGGGATTTGAATCATTTCTGCATAGGCTGTTATAACTGTGTTGAAGATGAAGAAAAGTGTCCATATTATTCCGAAAAGCAAAGAATTATGGAGGAAGTTGAAAAAGCCGACATTTTGATTTTCACAACACCTACTTACTGCTTAAGAGCTTCTGCATCAATGAAGTCCTTTATCGACCTTACCTTTACATACTGGATGTCGCACAAACCAAGAAAATGTATGTTTAAGAAAAGGGCAGTTGTTGTGTCAACAGCGGCAGGCGTGGGATCAGGTGCTGCTATCAAGGACATTTCAACAGCACTTGGATATTGGGGCGTTTCGGATATCATAAAATATGGTATAAGTGTTCACGCAATGAACTGGGATATGATTTCTGAAAAAAATAAGTCTAAAATTGAAAAAACTACTGATAAAATCGCAAAGGAACTTTCAAGAACACCTAAGCCAAAAGTCAGCATAAAGACAAAAGCGTTATTCGGCATTATGCGTATGATACAGGTAAAGGGAATGGGTTCAAGCAAAGTTGAGAAGAATTACTGGGAGAAAAACGGCTGGCTCAGCAAGGAACGTCCTTGGAAAATATAACAATTGAACAGTATAAAATGATGCTGACAAGTTATCAATATCTTCTTCAGATAGTATTAAAAGCCATTAAAGAGTTGAATAAATAAAATGAGCTATCCGATTTCATAAAATCAGATAGCTCTAAATTTTTATAACAATTCAAATGTTGCCATGATAACAGGCTGATAACGGATTTGGGCGTGTTTATTATTCCCACTCCTCAAATCGCCCTCCGTATTAAATAATTTTGTTTAGGAGATTTGAGCTGTGGTATCTCAATTATACATTTTGTTCTGTATTGTACTTGGCTGCTGATGCTCCGTTATCATTTTGTTAGCACGTTTGATAATGAGCTGTGCAACTTGTGGAGGCAATGTGCACCTGGTGTCTTGCTCCTTATTTGGTATTATAGCGCAGATTGGAGGAACTGTCAAGTAGTTAATTGTATTAAAGTGATTTTTTTATTTTGTATGACGGTGTTTGATCTCTATAGTCAAATGCTTGTTTAATATCTGCGTTAGGATACTTTTTGAAATCCTCCC
>DJPR01000029.1 GCA_002438605.1 Ruminococcus sp. UBA6407 | reverse complement strand
ATTTGCAAGTTTATGACGTGCTTCGTGCGGTATTGCCTAAACTATCTGTAAAGAAATTTTATCGAAAGGAGTTTGATAATGGGTAAAATATGGGCAGTTGCCAACCAAAAAGGCGGCGTTGGCAAGTCAACTACTGTTGTAAATCTTGGTGCATATCTCGGTTCTCGTGATTTTAATATACTCTGCGTTGATATTGACCCGCAGGGAAACACTACAACCGGTTTTGGTATAAAGAAAAAAAATGTATCCTTGTCATCTTATGACGTTTTGCTTGGAAAAACTCGTATTCAGGACGCTATTATTCATACTGACTATAAAAATGTGTCTATTTTGCCTGCAACAGAAGCTCTTGCAGGCGGTGAAATCGAATTGATTAATATTGAAAATCGTGTAAATCGCCTAAAAATGCAGCTTCTCACATGCAGATTAGACTATGATTATATTTTGATTGACTGTCCGCCTGCACTCGGACTTATTACACTCAACGGACTCGTTGCCTGCGATAAAATAATTGTTCCGATGTTGGCTGAATTTTTTGCTCTTGAGGGACTTTCTCAGCTCGTAAACACCATAAAAATAGTAAAAACAAATTACAATCCGTCAATTGACATAGAGGGAATACTGTTTACAATGTTCGACGGCAGACTTAATGTTGCAAATGAAGTCGTAAAAGAGGTTGAAAAGTACTTTCCAAATAAGATTTTTGAAACAAAAATTCCAAGAAATGTGCGTATTTCAGAAGCTCCGAGCCATGGAAAGCCTGTCATGTATTATGATAAAAGCTCGAAGGGTGCTGAATATTACGAGCTTTTGGGACATGAACTGCTCCACGAAAAGCCCGAACCTGTCAAGAAAAAGAAGGGACTTTTCTCAAGAAAACGATAGAAAGGATGTTGTAAATGGCTATTGGCGGTCTTGGCTCCGGTTTGGACTCACTTTTCAGCGACAACACGACTGAGGTTCAGGTGAAAAAAACTCTCCGTATAACTGAAATTGAGCCGAACAGAGAACAGCCCAGAAAAAATTTCAGCGATGAAGCTATTACTGCTTTGGCTGAGTCAATTCGTGACCATGGAATGCTCCAGCCGATTTTAGTGCGTCCAATGGAGGACGGCAGCTATCGAATTGTTGCAGGTGAACGCAGGTGGAGAGCTGCAAGAATGCTTGGTCTTGACGAAGTTCCCGTAAATATCAAGGAAATGACCGATACTGAGGCTGCTCAGCTTGCACTTATCGAAAATTTGCAGAGGGAAAACCTCAATCCCGTTGAAGAAGCTATGGGATTTAAGGAGCTTATCGAAAAATACGGCATGACTCAGGACGCTGTTGCTAAAACAATTGGACGTTCACGCTCATCAGTTTCAAATTCAATGCGTATTCTTGCACTTCCCGACAGAATTTTAAACATGGTTGAGGACGGAGAGCTTTCCTTGGGTCACGCAAAGGCTTTGCTTTCATTTGAAAATGAGGATTTAATGATTGCAACTGCTGTAAAGGCTGCAAATGGCGGACTTACTGTCCGTCAGGTTGAACGTGCAGCTCAAAAGTCAATTGAAAATGAGGACGAACAGAGTGAAAAAAGCAATCGCCGAATTGACAATTATTTTGTTGAGGTCGAATTATCGCTTAAAGAGGCTCTCGGCAGAAAAGTTAAGGTGGATTATGGCAAAAACAAGGGTGCTTTGACTCTTGAATTTTATGATAAAGACGATCTTGCGGCTATCGTAAAGAGGCTTGCGGAGGAATAAAGGAGATTTTATAATGCTGGACATTAAATTAATCAGAACAAATCCTGAGCTTGTAAAGGAAAATATTAAGAAAAAATTTCAGGACAGCAAGCTGGAGCTTGTTGATAAGGTTGTTGAGCTGGACAAGCAGTATCGTGAAACTAAGGTTGAGTGTGACACTCTCAGAAATCAGCGTAAGGTAAAAAGCAAGGAAATAGGCGGTTTCATGGCAAAAGGTCAAAAGGACGAGGCTGAACGCATTAAATCCGAGGTTGCTGAAATCGGTGCAAAACTCACTGAAATGGAGGCTCTTGAGGTCAAGCTTGAGGGTGAAATTCGTGAAATTATGCTTGTTATTCCGAATATAATTGACGAAAGTGTGCCGATCGGCAAGGACGACAGCGAAAATGTTGAAGTTGAGCGTTTTGGTGAACCTTTTGTTCCTGATTTTGAAGTGCCTTACCATGTTGATATTATGGAGAAAGTCAACGGAATTGACCTTGACAGTGCAAGAAAGACAAGCGGAAACGGTTTTTATTACCTCTGCGGTGACATTGCACAGCTCCAGTCATGCATACTTTCTTATGCAAGAGATTTTATGATTGACAAGGGATTTACATACTATATTCCGCCGTTTATGATAAGAAGTGACGTTGTAACTGGCGTTATGAGCTTTGCTGAAATGGAGGGAATGATGTACAAGATTGAGGGCGAGGACCTTTATCTTATCGGCACAAGCGAACATTCCATGATTGGCAAGTTCATTGATACCATTGTTCCTGAAGCTGAACTTCCAAAGACTCTCACAAGCTATTCTCCATGCTTCCGAAAGGAAGTAGGTGCTCATGGAATTGAGGAAAGGGGAGTTTACCGTATTCACCAGTTTGAAAAGCAGGAGATGATTGTTGTCTGCAAGCCTGAGGACAGCATGGACTGGTTCCACAAGCTTTACAGCTATACTGTTGAATTTTTCAGAACTCTTGATATTCCTGTTCGTACTCTGGAGTGCTGTTCAGGTGACTTAGCTGACCTTAAAGTTAAGAGCATTGACGTTGAGGCATGGTCACCACGTCAGAAGAAGTATTTTGAGGTTGGAAGCTGTTCAAATCTTGGCGATGCACAGGCAAGACGCCTTGGAATCAGAGTTAAGGGCAGTGACGGAGAAAAATATTTTGCACATACGCTTAATAATACTGTTGTTGCACCTCCAAGAATGCTGATTGCTTTCCTTGAAAATAATATCAATGAGGACGGCAGTATCAGAATTCCTGAGGCATTGAGATATTATATGCGTAAGGATAAAATTGAAATTCCAAAGAAGTAAAATAAACTTTATACAGCAAAAAGGGCGATATTTCGCCCTTTTTTTATTGCTGTTTATGCAATTGCCTATTAATGTTCCACGTGGAACATTCTTAATTACCTTACAGAACTCTGCTGACCACTCATAATCGGTATTCTTACACGATATTCTATATAGTCCTCATACTGAATTTTCTTTGAGTCTGCTGAAATTCCTGCCGCCTGCATCGTTTCGACTGCCTTATTAATCGTATTTACAAACATTTTTACGTTGCGAAACACCTTAGAACGTGTCTTATAACTCTTTTTCACCCTTTCCTGACCTATGTATTCATCAACCAAACGCTCTGTACGCTCCACATTCAAGCTGTTTTTCACAACTTTTTCAAGCACATTAAGCCTGTCTTGACTGCTGCCAAGCTTCAGCAATGCCCTTGCATGACGTTCAGTCAGATTAAATCTGACTATCAGCTCACGTTCTTCCTTTGAAAGTCTTAGTAATCTGAGTTTATTTGCAATCGTACTTTGTGCTTTGCCAAGCTTTGAAGCTGCGTCCTCCTGCGTCATTCCGTAATATGAAATCAGCTTTTCAATTGCAGCTGCTTCATCAAAAAATGATAAATCCTGACGTTGAATGTTCTCAACAAGTGCCAGAATTGCAGAATTTCTCTCGCTTATCTCGTGAATGATACATGGAACATAGCGAAGTCCGCACATTTTTGCAGCACGCAGACGTCTTTCACCTGCAATTAATTCGTAAATATCACCGTTTCTGCGAATTGAAATTGGCTGTAAAATGCCGTTTTGAGCAATTGACTCCGCTAATGCACGAATATCAGTATCTTCAAATTCAGTTCTTGGCTGATGAGGATTTGGTATAATCTGATTTACCTCCACCTCGACAACCTTATTGACCTGCTTGTCCCGAGTAAAATTTAAAAAACTAGCCATTTTTTCACTTCTCCTTTCCTGTTAACTTCATTTTATCACTAATGGGAAATAATATCTACACAAAAAAAGCGTTGATTTTCGTGCAATCAACGCTTATATAATGATTTTTTTTTGTTATTACAATGGTTTCTTCTTAATTTGACTGCTATTGCGTGGGTATTTTGTCGGAGTTTGCGATATTTTTTCTATCGCAATTATTCTTCTGGTGTCATTTTCTAAACTATATTGAATATCTGACTTGATTTTTCCTCCAAGCAGTTCGACAGCCTTGTTTGATTCGTCAATTATCTCATTTGGGCCTTTCATGGAGATAAAATATCCGCCAATTTTTACAAATGGTATACAATATTCACTCAAAACAGACAAATTTGCCACTGCCCTTGCACATGAAAAGTCAAACTTTTCTCTGTACTGACTCTCTTTACCATAATCCTCGGCTCGCCCATGTATAAATTCAGCGTCTATCTGAATCATTTCGCAAAGCTGCTGCAAAAAATTAATTCTCTTATTAAGGCTATCAAGCAGCGTAATTTTCAGGTCGGGACGATATATTTTCATCGGTACAGACGGAAATCCTGCACCTGTTCCAACATCAATAATGCTTGAATTTGACGGTATATCGACATATTTAAGCAATAAAATACTGTCAAGAAAATGCTTGACAAATATTTCACGACCGTCAGTAATTGCTGTGAGATTGACATTTTCATTGTATTTCACAAGGAAATCAGCATAAATTTCAAGCTTGCCATATACCTCTGACGGCAAATCAAGCTCATATTTTTTAAACAAGTCACAACAAAAATCATAATCAGGAAGCATCTATATCTCCTTTCCGCTGTTCCAGCCACACAATTAAAAGTGAAACATCTGCCGGAGATACACCCGAAATCCTTGAAGCCTGCCCAATTGATATAGGTTTTACCTTGTTTAATTTTTCGGCTGCCTCAAGGCGAAGTCCTCTTATTTTGCTATAATCCGTATCTTTTGGGAGTTTTCGCTGCTCCAGCTTTCTCATTTGTTCAATTTGCAAAAGTTGCTTTGAAATATACCCCTCGTATTTTATTTGAAGCTCAACCTGCTCGCAAACCTCAAATGATAATTCAGGACGATTTGCATCGAATTTTTCAAGCATTGCATAATTTAACTGCGGACGGCGTATAAGGTCTGCCATTTTACAGCCTGTAGAAAGCGGTGCAGTTCCATGTTCAGCAAGAAAATCGTTCAATTCCTGTGACGGTGACATATTCAATGTTGAAACACGCTTTATTTCAGCATTAATTTGTGCAATTTTTTGATTCAGACCGTCAAAACGCTCCTTTGAAATAAGTCCGATTTTGTAGCCGATCGGAGTCAGTCTGATATCGGCATTATCCTGCCTGAGAATAAGCCTGTACTCACTTCGTGAAGTCATCATGCGGTATGGGTCAGAACACCCCTTTGTCACGAGGTCATCAACAAGTGTTCCGATATAAGATGATGCTCGGTCAAGAACCATTGGTTCTCTGTTCAGGACTTTCAATGCAGCGTTTATTCCTGCGACAATTCCCTGAGCTGCTGCCTCCTCATAGCCTGAACTGCCGTTGAATTGTCCTGCACCGTAAAGTCCGCTTACTGATTTAAATTCAAGTG
Organism: Ruminococcus sp. UBA6407; assembly: GCA_002438605.1. Taxonomy (GTDB): domain Bacteria; phylum Bacillota; class Clostridia; order Oscillospirales; family Ruminococcaceae; genus Ruminococcus; species Ruminococcus primiciens. The sequence goes on along the minus strand of DJPR01000029.1, from coordinate 19,740 downwards.
TGGGACTTAATTCAGTAGGGTCACAGCAATCATACTCAATTGCATACGCAGGACGCATTATTTCAACTTCCTCAAGTCCTTTTATTGATCTCAAAAATGCAAGCTGAACGTCCTCCGGTAGTGATGATGACATACCTTGTAAATAGTATTCATTAGTATTCAATCCCATAGGTTCGACAAATAATTGATGTCGTGGTTTATCTGAAAATCTCACTATTTTGTCCTCAATTGACGGACAGTATCTTGGCCCAACACCTTCAATTCTGCCGGCATACAAGGGTGAACGGTGGAGGTTGCTTTTTATAATTTCATGTGTATTACTATTTGTATACGCAACATAACAGCTCACTTTATTTTTTAAAGTGGATTTATCAGTTTCAAATGAAAATGGGACTATATCCTCATCACCGTCCTGCTTTTCCATAACATCAAAATTAATGCTTCTTTTGTGAACTCGGCAAGGAGTTCCTGTCTTAAATCTTCTTATTGTGATGCCTGCATCAATCAGACTTTTAGACAAATATTTGCTTGGCAATGCAGAGTCCGGTCCACTCTCGTATGATACTTCACCGATGTGAATTTTTCCTTTAAGATATGTTCCTGTTGCGATAATAACAGCCTTGACCCCATACTCTGCACCAAGACTTGTATGAAGTCCAATTATTTTGTTATTCTCAATAATTACATCAGCAACTTCAGCTTGTTTGATGTACAGATTTTTCTGTTCCTCACAAACTTTTTTCATGTAATTATGATACATTACTCTGTCAGCCTGAACCCTCAGACTATGAACAGCAGGGCCTTTTCCTCTGTTCAGCATTCGGCTTTGAATGAAACACTTATCTGCTCCCTTACCCATTTCACCGCCCAATGCGTCAATTTCTCTGACAAGATGTCCCTTTGCAGTACCGCCAATTGACGGATTACAGGGCATATTTGCAATCTGGTCAAGAGAAATCGTAAAGAGTATGGTTTTGCAGCCAAGTCTTGCTGACGCAAGAGCCGCTTCAACTCCTGCATGTCCTGCACCAATTACGGCAACATCATAGCTGCCCATTTTATATGACATAAAATTTCACTCCATATTTTATAAAAATGTTCCACGTGGAACATCTGTAATATACAATAAATTATTTTCCTACACAAAATCTTGAAAATACTTCATCAACTACAGCTACAGTTGCTTTTTCTCCTGTAAGCTCAAGAATATGCTGTACTGCCTCATCTAGTAAAACAGTTATAGCGTCAAGCAACACTCCACTTTCAAGAGCTGATATTGCTTCATCAATCTGCTGCAAGCAAAGGTCAATACATCTTTTCTGACGTTCATTTGCTGCTGTACCGCTTTCAAAATCAAGCTCATTTGCTTCAAAAAGTGATTCAATTGCCTGCTGAACCTCTTGTATTCCCTTATTTTCCTTTGCAGAGATGTATACGATTTGTATATTATTTGACTTTATTACATCTGAATCAATTTTTTGTTCAACGTCATTTTTATTGATTACCGCTATTGCCTTTTTATCCTTTAATTTTTTAAGCAGGTTTATATCGTCCTCTGTCAGCGGACAGCTGCCGTCAAAAACTGCGATAATTAATTGTGCTTCATCAAGTCTTTTGTATGCTATATTTACGCCTATACCTTCTATTACGTCATCTGTATCTCTGATGCCTGCCGTATCGGAAAGTCTTAAAGTAAGGTCACCGATTTTTACAGATTCCTCAATTACATCACGAGTTGTACCCGCAATTTCAGTAACGATACTCCTCTCACAGCCGCTAAGACAGTTAAAAAGCGTGGATTTTCCGACATTCGGACGTCCGATAATTACAGTGTCAATTCCCTCACGAAGAATTTTACCGTAATCATAACCCTTTATCAGACTTCCAAGCTCATTTCTGATATCCTTCAGCGAGGTCATCAGACTTTCAGGTTCAACCTCCGGAATATCCTCATCGGGATAATCCGCCCAAGCCGCAAGGTCACCAAGAATTTTGATAAGCTTTTTCTTAGCCGACTGCGACTTTCTGAATGCCGCACCGTCACGCAGACTTTCAGCCATTTTCAGCTCGATATTTCCCTTTGCGGAAATAATGTCCATTACAGCCTCCGCCTGAGTCAAATCCAGCTTGCCATTGAGGAACGCTCTCTTTGTAAATTCGCCTGCTGACGCCGATTCTGCACCATTTTTCAGAATTGCCCTTAAAATTCTCTTAGTAACGTAAAGTCCGCCATGACATGAAAGCTCCGCAACATTTTCGCCTGTGTAGCTGTTGGGAGCTTTAAAAACGGTAAGAATACAGTCATCAAGACGCTCGTCACCGTCAAAGGCAGTCCCGTAGCTGCAAGTATATCCCGACATATTCACAGCCTTTTTGCCGCTGACGGACTGAAAAACCCTGTCCGCAATTTCAAGAGCCGTATCCCCTGAAATTCTTATGACTGCAATTCCTCCGGGAGCATTCGGCGTTGAGATAGCTGCAATTGCTGACATTTTATCACTCTCCTGTATCAAAAAACCGCCTTAATCTGTACTTGTGTACGACAAGGCGGTTCTAATTTTAAAATTCAATCTTGCCGTAAAGACCGCCCTCAATGGTGTCCTCAGGCTTAGGACGCTTATAGTCCTTTTCAAAGCTCGTTGAAAGGTCTATCTTTTTGGATTCATGCTGACGGTCAAAATTCTTTCTTCCGCCGCCTCGTCTTTTGTCATTGCCGTTTCTTCTGCCGTTTACTGATGAAATAATTATCTTTCTGTATGGCTCGTCACCGACTGAACGGGAGCTTACTCCGTCAATCTTTGAAATTGCTGAATGAATAACACGTCTTTCGTATGGGTTCATCGGCTCAAGCGGCTGTGAACGTCCTGTACGAAGTACGGATTTTGCAACCTTTTCAGCGAGCTGCTGGAGAGTAGCCTTTCTCTTTTCTCTGTAGCCGAAGCAGTCGATTGTAATTCTGAAATATTCCTTGTCACCCTTGTTTGCAATCATTGATGAAAGGTACTGAACAGCGTCAAGAGTATCGCCTCGTCTGCCGATAATAGTACCGTTGCTGTCGCTGTCGATATTAATTACAGCACCGTTTTCGTTCTGATAAATTTTATACTCTGCCTTAATGTCCATGGCAGCAATTATGCCTTTAATGTAATCAAAAGCTATTTTTGCCTTTGGGTGAAGCTGTGATTCGTCCTCAATCAAGGTAAATTTGTCAAGAGAATATTCCTCCTCATCATCTGACTTTTCAGTTTCAGGAGCTTTTTCCTCCTTGATTTCATCGACAGCAGCTGACTCAGTCTTTACAGGCTCAGTCTTTATTTCAGGAGCAGAAATCTTCTCCTCAACAGCAGGTTCAGACTTTATTTCAGTCTTTGGAGCTGTTATTTCAGCAGGCTCTTCCTTGACAGGTTCAGCCTTAACGGCAGGCTTTACTGCTGTTTCAGCAGGTGCGGGAGGATTATAAACAGCCTTGACCTTAGCGTCAACATGCCCCATTCCCAAAAATCCTTTTTTACCTTCTTCGATAATTTCAAATTCAATTTTACTCTGCGGTACTCCGAATTTTGCTGAGGCAGCAGCCTTAGCTTCTTCTAAATTTTTTCCTGTAAAAATTTCAGTCATAACAACAAATCTCCAATCTGCCGCAAATTATTATTTGACTGCTGCGGCTTTGGCAGTCATTTAAGGCAACACCGACGAAATCCCAATATCATACGGAGTTTACCATACATATCATTTTATTCTTCATCATATTCATCGCCATACTTTTCAGCCATACGCTTTCTTGCGTCATTGATAAGCTGACGGTTGTACGCATTTGCTTCCGAACGTGACATTTTTTCTCCGTTATCCTTATAACGAGCCTGCTGCTTTCTCTGTTCCTCAAGAACCTCCTGCTGCTGTTCCATCATTTTCTGCATAAAGGTCTTTTTGCCGCCGTTTACCTCGGCATATTTCTTAGCCTTTTCTCTGTCCTTTTCACTGATTGCGGTGATACGCTCGGTAGTAAAGTAGCAGTTAAGACAGAATGTAATTACAAGTGAGAAGATTGATGAGAATATCCAGTAGAAGCCTACACCTGCAGGAACTTTAAATGCAAACCATACCGAAATAAGCGGCATAAGGTAAAGCATAATATTCATTGCACCCATATTAGGCATATCAGGATTTTTTCTTTTCTGGTGAACCTGAGTATAAAGAGTATATAAAAGCTGTGCAAGACCTGCAAAAATCGGTATAAGGAAAAGTCCAACAGCAGAAGCATCGCCCCATGAATCAGGCTTTTTCGGTATCTGTCCGAGATTTACACCTAAGAATGAAAAATTCTCATAGAAATCCGAAACGAGCTGATTGAAATTTTCTCCGATAGATGAAAATTTATCCTGATGATGCTCAAAAACGTTAAGTATGCGAAGCTCCTGACGAAGATCGCTTTTGCTTATGGCAGTTCCGCTGATTTCAGACGCCAGATCTCTTGCTTTGCTGATAACTCCGCCGCTGAAACGGATAATATGGGTAAGCGGCTTGTAAACAACGTCCAGAACGCCGAAAAGCAGAATCATCTGGACAACGGCAGGCAGACATGAACCCATAGGGTTTACGCCCTCCTCCTGATACAGCTTCATCTGTTCAGCCTGAAGCTTCTGAGGATTATTCTGATAGCTTTTTTTAAGCTTTGCGAGCTTTGGGTTTAAAAGCTGCATTCTTGCAGCATTTTTCTGAGTTTTATAGTTTATAGGCAGAAGTATGATCTTGGTAACTAAGGTAAAAAGTATAATTGCAACACCATAGTTTTGCACAAGGTCATAAATCCACATCATCAGATAGCCGAATGGGATTCCGAATATTTCATATAACCAATTCAATTTTTGATACCTCTTTCAATTGTAACACTTTTCAGCGGTTTCTTTTAAAGCTGAATCTTTCGGGAACGGGGTCTATGCCGCCGAGTGACCATGGATTACAGCGCAGTATCCGCCATACTGCAAGAGCAGTACCTCTGAAAAATCCGAAACGCTCCACCGCCTTTAACGCATAGCTGCTGCATGTCGGATAATATTTGCAGCGGGGCGGAAAAAGGGGAGATATAAGCTTTCTGTAAAGCTTAATCAACGCTATAAGGACATATTTCATTGCTTTTCACTCTTTCCGAAAAGCATTTTATATATTTCAGGAACTGCATATTTATGCATCCAGCCGCTTAATGTCTGTGATTTTGCACTGCATATTGCAGATCTTGCAACAATTACCATATCTATGCCTATAGGCAAATCAAGCTCGTTCTCTCTGTAGGCCTGACGGATAAGGCGTTTGGCTCTGTTTCTGCAAACGGCATTTCCGACCTTTTTTCCTGCGGTTATGCCAAGTCGGTTAAAGCCCAGCTTATTTTTTCTCACATAAATTACAGCCAGCTTGCCGGATGTAAACTTACCTTTTTTATACAGGAATAAAAAGTCCCTGTTATCATTTAATATTTCAGTATAAAGCATAATAATATTCCTTGGCAACAACGGCGCAAAGCTGTAATACAACATAACAAAAAAGACCACAAAAATTAATTTTGTGGTCTGACTCGTTAGTAGGTTAATCTTGCTCTGCCCTTTGCTCTCCTACGAGCTAAAACCTTTCTTCCGTTCTTAGTAGCCATTCTTTTCATAAAGCCGTGCTCCTTTTTTCTGTGAAGCTTCTTAGGCTGATATGTTCTTTTCATTAAGCATGTCCTCCTCTCTTCGCAAATAGATATATGCCAAACGGCTATTTGCATTAATATAACAACTTAATTCACAGGGTATAAATACGCACAATACTCCCTGCATTATTTGATTATATCTTAAATTTCCCTATCTGTCAAGTGATTTTCAAAATTTTTTTCCAAAAAAACTATCAAGCAGTATTATTACAGTATTATTAATGTTTGCAGGACGCTCTCCCGCATTCTTAAATGACTGTCAACCACTGACCTGACAAAATGAGCAGAGTGAACAGCTCTCTCCACATTTATCAACATTCCGATTTTTTATCTTTTTTCAATTGCCATTTTTATAATTCAACACTTTTAAGTCTATTGAAAAAAGTGAAAAGCTTTTAAAATCTTATTTTCAATATGTCTGTACTCCTGAAATTTTTGGAAAATTGCGTATAGGTGCGCCTTATATACTTTTGATGATTTTCAACAAATTTTCAAACATCACGCTTTTAATTGTTGAAAACCTATTGCTTTTTAAATAGTATTATGCTATAATTAATGCGATAAGACATGATTTATTGTTGGAAGTTGTGTACATATATTTCTAAGCGGCACTCTCGGATGCTTTTTTTGTGCTCTAATGAGGCTTTTTTCTGTTTGTGCCGGCTTTGATTCGGGAGGTTAAAAATTATATGAATTCCTTTTCGGAAGTTTTTGAGGGTGTAAAAAAATATTGCATCGAAGTCGGAAAAGTCGGCGAAATACCCCTTAAAACATGGATAAGTTCCCTTGAACCTGTTGGGCTGGACGGAAAAAATGCCGTTTTTAAGGTTCAGTCGGAATTTCAGAAAACAATTATTACCAATAATTACGAGGATATCCTCAAAGAAGCTTTCAAAAGCATTCTCGGCTTTGACGTTGATATTGTCATCAATATAGCGTCTAATCTTGCAGATGTTAAAGTCCCTACCTATGACGAGCTTGAGGAAAAGCACGCAGAGCTTGAAAAAAGCTATGAATTTGCCGAATATGACTATACCTTTGATACATTTATCGAAGGACGTTCAAATGAATTTGCTCTTGCTGCTTGTAAGGCTGTTGCAAAAAACAGCGGTGCGGAATATAATCCTCTTTTCATTTACGGCCCGTCAGGACTTGGAAAAACTCACCTTATTACCGCAATTGCTAACGAAATACGCAAAAATCACCCCGAGGAAAATATCGTCTACGTTACAAGTGAGGTCTTCGGCAGCGAGCTTATCAATGCTATCAATAACAAGGGCAGCATTAACGAATTTCACGAAAAATACAGAAATGCCGACATTCTTCTGATTGACGATATTCAGTTCTTTGCCCACAAGGAAAGAATGCAGGAGGAATTTTTCCATACATTCTATAAGCTTCATTCAGAGGGAAAGCAGATTGTAATTACCTCGGATAAGCCGCCAAAGGAGCTTGTTACCCTTGAAGAACGTCTGAGAACACGTTTTGAGGGCGGTCTTATTGCGGATATTTCTGCTCCTGACTTTGAAACGAGAATTGCTATCATCAAACGCAAGGCGGAGCTTTTAGACCTCAATATACCAAGTGAAGTGGCGGAATTTATGGCTAACCGCCTTAAATCAAATATCCGTCAGCTTGAGGGTGCTGTTAAAAAGCTGAAAGCACTCAAACACCTTGCAGGAAGTCCTCCGTCAATCTCAATGGCTCAGAGCGTTATCAGGGATATTCTTACGGACGATCAGCCTATTCCGATTACTGTTGAAAAAATTATTGCTGAGGTTTCTACCGTTTACGGCGTTTCTCCTGACGATATCCGTTCAAACAAGCGTTCATCACAAATATCAAATGCAAGAAAAGTGGCTATTTACGTTGTAAGAGAGATTACACAGATGCCGCTTGCTTCAATCGGTACTGAGTTCGGCGGACGTGATCATTCAACAATTGTGTATGCTGTCAATAACATTTCCAGCAGCATCAAAAAAGACTCGAATTTAAACAACCTTGTTTCAGACATCATCAAGAACATCAAGGATAAGGGAAAAGTCTGATTTTTTTCAGCTCAAGGCTGTATTGTCAACAGGTTTTCCATAAGTTTCAACGTAGTTTTAAACAGTGTGTTGAAAACTGTGTTGAATTAGTTTCAGCTCTGTTCAAAAGGATTTTTCTGCCTTTTGCAAACAGTGGATTTTCTTATTTCAACGGTGTCCACAAAAAGTAAAATCAACAGTATGTGTAATGTTTCAGAGCTGAATTTTTATTTTCCACAAATTTCTGCACTTTTTTTAAACTTCAACTCAACAAAATTAAACCGTTTCAACATCGTTTTTGAGGTTTAAACTTTTCAAAATTTACTCAACATTCGTGAGTTGAAGAGATTTTAACAGTATATCGTTAAAAACCTGACTTTTAAACAATTAAACAGCCTCTACTACTACTACTATATATTTATATCTTATATTATATTAATTTTATCTTTATCCTTATCTTATTTTATCTTATCTTTGTTAAAAATCCTCTGAGGGTTGAAACTGAGAGGATATCAATATTACCGAGGAAAAGGATTTTCATATATTAACAGATGTAATAAATCAATACAGACTGAAATAAGTTTGGTAAAGTGAGAAGGAACGCCCTCACTTGCAGGGCGTTCCCTCTTAAAAACCAGTCCGATAGACTGATTTTTAATTCACCCTTTGCGGAGCGCTTCAAGACTGTATGCGGGGCGTTGCCCCACACCCCACCAGAGACTCTGCCTCTGGACTTCGCCAAAGGGTTAGCAAACCCTTTGGAAACCCTTTTTATCTTTTTATAAATATCAGTTTCAGATAGGAGTATTATAATGAAATTTTCCTGCAGCAGACAGGCTCTTTGTGAGGCTATTTCAAGCGTTTCAAAGGCAGTTTCGCAAAAATCCACAATCTCTGCCCTGGAGGGCATTAAAATCAGGCTCGAACCAAATATTCTGGAGCTTACAGGCTATGACCTCGAAATAGGTATCAGAACCTCTATTCCTGTTGTCTCCGAGGACAGCGGTGAGCTTGTTGTCAATTCACGTCTTTTCAGCGAGTTCTCCCGAAAAATGTCGGGGGACATTATTCTTTTTGAAATAGACGAAAATCTTCAAATGAAAATTTCAAGCAGCTCTACGGAGTGCAGTATCTCCGCTATGTCTGCTGAGGAATACCCTGAGCTTCCAACGTTTGACCTTACAAAGAAAATCGAAGTCAAGCAGGATATTCTTAAATCCATGATAAATCAGACCAGCTATGCTGCGTCTACAAGTGAAAATAAGCCTGTTCTTACAGGCGAGCTTTTTGACATCGAAAACGGCACTTTCAGGGTTGTTGCTATTGACGGCTTCCGTCTTGCTATCCGTACTGAAACCATTGAATGTCAGGATAATTATCACTTTGTTGTTCCGAAAAAAGCTCTTTCCGAGGTTTCAGGTCTTATCAAGGAGGATTCAGGCGATAAAACCTGCTGTATCTATACAAATAATAAGCATATCATTTTTGAAGTAAATGGATTTTACGTTATTTCTCGTCTTTTAGAGGGCGAATTCCATAACTATAAGTCAAGTATACCATCAGATTACAAAACGGAAATTATCCTCAATAAGCGTGACATGCTTACTTGTATGGAACGCTGTTCACTTCTCCTGAACGATAAAAATCGTGCACCTGTCAGATGTACATTTGAAAACGGCGAGGTTAAAATAAGCTGTAAAACTGCTATCGGTAAAATCAATGATACCTTTAAAGCCGATATTTCAGGCGAGGTCGTTACTATCGGATTCAACAATAAATACGTCCTTGAGGCACTTCGTGCGGCAGACGGCGATAAAATCAAAATTCAGCTTAACGGCTGTATGAAGGTTATTAAAATAGTTCCTCTCGAAAGTGAAAGCTATATCTTCCTTCTTATGCCTATCCAGTTAAAGTAATTTTTTAGCTGACATTGTCTTCAATACTCCTTGATTTAAGGGGACTCTGTCCCCTTACCCCTGCCAAAGGGTGATTCACCCTTTGGAAACCCGGTTTCAAATCTGATATACCCATTTATGGGTATATCAGATTTGTACAGGAATCAGGATAATCAATCTTTAACAACAGGAATGTAAAGGACAGATTCCGCTGAAATCAAGCATATAAAGGAAAGGTCAGCTGAAAAATACCATAAAGGAGGCATGAAAATGGAAAAGATGCAGATTGAGATAAAAACCGAATTTATAAAGCTGGATTCACTTCTAAAATTTGCAGGTCTTACCGATACGGGCGGTCTTGCAAAGGAGATTATTCAGCAGGGACTTGTAAAAGTAAACGGAGAAGTCTGTACTATGCGCGGCAAGAAGATAAGAAGCGGTGATACTGTCGCTGTTGAGGGATATGAGGTTACAGTTCTGTGATTATTACCTCAGCAAAAATTGATGGATTTAAAAATCTGAAAGAAATCCGCATAGAGCCTGATGAAAAGTATAATATAATAATCGGCAAAAATGCTCAGGGAAAGACAAATCTGCTTGAAGCAATGTGGATTATGACAGGCTGCAAGAGCTTTCGTGGTTCTAAGGAAAAGGACTATATTGCACATGACGGCAAAAGTATGCGTTCTGAAATTCGTTTTAAGGACTCGGTAAGAACGCAGAAAATCCGATATGAGCTTATAAAGGCTCAGAACGGCAGGAGTATTTACCTCAATGAAGTCAAGGTCAGGGGTACAGGTTCGCTTTTTGATGTATTCAAGTGCATTGTATTCACTCCCGATGATACGGACATCATTAAAGGCTCGCCCGAAAGACGAAGAAGCTTTATTGATATGGCGGCATCTCAGCTTAACCCTGTTTCCGTAGGTCATCTTACAAAGCACAACGCTCTTATGAATCAGCGTAATGCGGTGCTTAAAAATGTAATTCAGGGCAAAAGTATGCGTGAGGAGCTTTTTGTCTGGGATAAACAGGCGGCAAGAGAGGGTACTTACGTTTCATTTATGAGGTATGACTATATACTCAAACTCAATGAGATTTGCAGTCGTCTTTACCAAAAAATAACGGGAGGAAGCGAAAATCTGGAGCTTACTTACCGTTCAGATGTTTTTTCTGCGGAGGACTTTGAAAAGGGCATTTCTGCGGAGTCGATTGAAAAATACTATACAAAGCTATGCGAAAATACTGATTATGACCTTAAATTCGGCTACACACATACCGGTGTGAACAGAGATGAGATTGCAGTTAAGGTCAGCGGATTCAGTGCAAAGAACTTCGGCTCTCAGGGACAGATAAAAAGTGCCGCACTTGTTATAAAGCTGGCTCAGGCGGAGATTTATTCAAAGCAAAGCAGAGAAGCTCCCGTAGTTTTTCTTGATGACGTTATGGGTGAGCTGGACGAAAGCCGTCAAAGGCTTGTTTTCGAGATTATTAAGGATATGCAGGTTTTTATTACAACGTGCAACGAGTCCGCTTTGCTGCCTGAAATCAAGGGCAGGATTTTTCGTGTGAACGGCGGCAGAATTATCGGGGAGGAAGAAAATGTATCTTCATCTGGGAAATGAATATTCCGTTAAAATAAGCGATATTGTAGGAATTTTTGATATTGAAAACACTACCGTCGATAAGGCTACAAAAGGACTTCTTGAACGTGCTGAAAAGGAAAAAAAATGCATTTATACAACAATGGAGATGCCCAAAAGCTTTATTATATCAGTAAAAAACGGAGTTGAGAGAGTTTATATATCCCAGCTTGCAGCGTCCACACTCCGAAAAAGACTGAAAACCGACAAAATATTATAGAGGATAAATTATGAGCTTAAAAAGTGAAACTGATGAAATTTATGACGATTTGAAAAAAGAAAAAAGAGAAAAAAATCCTGAAAAAGCAAAGAAAAAGACTGTAATTTTATTTATAGTCATAGGTTCAGTTCTGTTTGTTTTAATGGGTCTGGCATCATTTATACCTTCCTATATTTTCAGCAACAAAACACTTGATAATGTATATGAATTTATGGGTGACAAGGCTTATGATAAAATAACAGTTATAAAGCTTGATGAATATAAGCTTAAAAATGTTTCGGTCAAAACCGACAATGAAAGCGGAGATACTTTCTTTATCTGGATTGAAGATGTAAAAAGCATTGAGTATTTTACAGAAAATAATTTTAAGGGCGAATATGCGCTTATCAAGGAAAATTTCACTGATAATGATTACAGAGAAAAAACACATACCAAAGAAAAATACAAGCCGAGAAGGTGCGAGGCATATTATCATGTTTACACAAGCCCTTCAAATACAACGAATGAAAGCTTCGGCGTATATTTCTATAAGCAAAAGGACGGCGGATATTCCGTCAGAATTACAGGTAATGTATATAAATAAATTTCAATATATTACGGATTGAGGCTATAAGGGACTGTCCCTTAAAATAGGAGGTAAGTGAATGAGTCAGCAAAATAATAATTATGATGAAAATGATATACAGGTCTTGGAGGGACTTGAAGCTGTCCGAAAAAGACCGGGTATGTATATCGGCTCAACAGGTCCACGAGGGCTGCACCACCTTGTGTATGAGATTGTTGACAATTCCATCGACGAGGCTCTTGCAGGCTATTGTACGGAAATTACCGTAAATATCCTTGAGGGCGATATTATTGAGGTTTCGGATAACGGACGTGGTATACCTGTCGGAATCCACCCGAAAGAAAAAATTTCTGCGGCAACTGTTGTTTATACCATTCTCCATGCAGGCGGTAAGTTCGGCGGCGGCGGATATAAGGTTTCAGGCGGACTTCATGGTGTTGGTGCGTCTGTTGTAAACGCTCTTTCAGAGTGGCTGGAGCTTACTGTCAAGGACGGCAAGCATATTCACTTCCAGCGTTTTGAGCGAGGCAATTATTCCGAACAGCTTAAAATAATAGGCGATACAACCGAAACAGGTACTTCCGTTAAGTTTAAGGCGGACGGCGAGATTTTCGAGGATACCGTATATGATTATGAAGTCCTTTTGAAGCGTCTGCGTGAACAGGCTTTCCTGAATGCAGGAATAAAAATCGTCTTTTCAGATTTGCGTGACCCCGAAAATGTAAGGTCGGAGGTTCTTCATTATGAGGGCGGTATCCGTCAGTTTGTAGAGCATATCCACGCTACAAGAGGTCTTGAAAGCATGACCGACAAGGTAATTTACGTTTCGGGTATGCAGGGTGACTCATTTGCTGAAATTGCTATGCAGTATAATGACAGCTATAATGAAGTAATACTTTCATTTGCAAATAATATTCATACAATTGACGGCGGTTCGCATGAGGCAGGCTTTAAAACTGCTCTGACTAAGGTTATCAATGAATATGGCAAGAAATTCGGACTCCTGAAAGACGGCGAAAAGCTGGCAGGTGATGACGTTCGTGAGGGACTTACCGCTATAATTTCAGTTAAGCTTACCGAGTGTGAGTTTGAGGGACAGACTAAGGGACGTCTTGGAAATCCAGAAGTAAAGCCTTTTATAGAAAAACTTGTTACTGAAAAGCTTATGAACTATCTGGAGGAAAATCCTGATGTTGCAAAGCTTATATTTGAAAAGAGCATGGCCGCACTCAGGGCAAGAGAGGCGGCTAAAAAGGCAAGAGAAAATGAACGTAATAAAGCGGTTTTCGGCAAATCTCCGCTTCCCGAAAAGCTTGCGGACTGTTCAGAACGTGACAACCGCTACACTGAAATTTATATCGTAGAGGGAGATTCTGCGGGCGGTTCTGCAAAGCAGGGACGTGACAGACGCTATCAGGCAATTTTATCCCTCTGGGGCAAGATGCTTAACGTTGAAAAGGCAAGAATTGACCGTATTTACGGCAATGACAAGCTTTCTCCTGTTGTAACAGCTCTCGGTACAAGTATCGGCGAGGATTTTGATATTACAAAGCTTCGCTACGGCAAAATTATTATTATGGCAGATGCCGATGTTGACGGTGCTCATATCAGAACACTTCTGCTGACGTTTTTCTTCAGATTTATGCGTCCGCTTATCTCAAACGGAAATGTTTATATAGCTCAGCCGCCGCTTTTCAGAGTCAGCAGGGGCAAAAAGCTCTATTACGCTTTCTCGGACGAGGAAAGGGATAAGTATATTGCAGAGCTTGCCGATGAGGACGGAAATTCCTCAAAGGTCGAGGTTCAGCGTTATAAAGGTCTTGGTGAAATGGACCCCGAACAGCTTTGGGAAACTACCATGGACCCCGAAAGACGTACCATTATCAAGGTCGAAATGGAGGACGCTATGCGTGCAGACGAAGTGTTTACCATTCTTATGGGTGACAAGGTTGAGCCAAGACGTGAATTTATTGAGAAAAACGCTAAATTTGTAAAAAATCTGGACGTTTGATTATTTTATATACCACAATAATAGTAAATCTTTGCAAGGAGTGAAAATGGAAGAAAAATTGCTTGAAAAGGAATATGATATTCCATATGAAATCTTTGGCGAGGCATATAAAGAGTTTCAGAAAAAATATGTCCTTCCGAGAAGCTATATTTTAATGGGAATATTCCTGCTGATAGGCGTTTGTTATATTTATTCGGCAGTTAAAGACCCCGATAATACTCTTGCTTATATCCTTGTTGTTGCTTGTTTTTGCATGGCAGGTATAAACTGGTATAATCCACGCCGTATAAGGCGAAGTCTTATGGAGGGGATACGAGGTATTGAAAATGAACGGTATAAGCTTTCACTTTACGATACCTACTTTGAAATTGCCACAGTTTCAGTTCCGCAGGACTCGGAAACAGCTGAAAATGATGAAGAAAAGGAGCTTTTCGGTGATGAGCCAGAGGAGATTATTGAAAGTTCCAAGCTCTATTTTAACAACGGTCTGAGGGTTATCGAAAAAGAGGACTTTTTCATGGCTTATCAGATGAAAGAAATGTTTTATGTTATCCCGAAAAAGAATTTTACTCAGGAAGAAACGGATATTTTCAGAAACAAAGTTTGTGCTGAATAAATATCTGCGTTGAAATGATAAATTGGAGGTAATGACTTGTATAACGATAATTCAAAGGTGCTTCATGTCGACATCGTGAACGAAATGGAAAATGCCTCGCTGCAATATGCAATGTCCGTAATTGTATCAAGAGCACTGCCTGACGTTCGTGACGGTTTGAAGCCTGTTCACAGAAGAATATTGTATACCCTGCATGAGAACGGACTTACTCCTGACAAGGCATACAGAAAGTGTGCCGATACTGTCGGTGCGGTTCTCGGACGTTATCATCCGCATGGTGATGCCTCCGTTTATGACGCTCTTGTGCGTCTTGCACAGGATTTCTCAATGCGTTATCCGCTTGTTGACGGTCATGGAAACTTCGGCTCAATTGACGGCGACGGTGCTGCCGCTTACCGTTACACCGAAGCGAAAATGGCTAAGCTTTCTCTTGATATGCTTACCGACATCAACAAGGATACCGTTGACTTTGTTTCAAACTATGATGACCGTCTGAAAGAACCGGCTGTTCTTCCGTCACGTTTTCCTAATCTTCTTGTAAACGGTTCTGTCGGAATTGCCGTTGGTATGGCGACAAATATCCCTCCGCACAATCTTGCCGAGGTCATTGACGCACTTAATCTTCTTATTGAAAATCCTGACGCTACCCTTGAGGAGCTTATGGACTTTATTCAGGGGCCTGATTTTCCGACAGGCGGTATCGTCATGGGAAAAGCAGGTATTCGTGCGGCTTACGGTACGGGCAGAGGAAAAATAATTCTCCGTTCAAAAACTCATTTTGAGGAGATAAAGGGACGCAACTGCATTATTATTGACGAAATCCCTTATATGATTAGAAAAACAAAGCTTATTGCAAGCATAAATCAGCTTGTAAAAGATAAGCGTGTCGAGGGTATTTATGACCTGCGTGACGAGTCTGACAGAGAAGGTCTGAGAATTGTTATAGAGCTTAAAAAGGACGCTAATCCGCAGATTATCCTGAATAAGCTGTTTACATACACAAAATTGCAGGATACTGTCGGAATTATTATGCTTGCCTTGGTAAATGGTGAGCCAAAGGTTCTGACTCTTAAACAAATGCTTTCTCACTACCTCGATTTTCAGGTTGAGGTTATCCGCAGAAGAACACGTTTCGAGCTTAAAAAGGCTCTTGAAAGAGCTCATATTCTGCAAGGTCTTGTTCTTGCCGCTGACTATATTGACGAGGTTATTTCAATTATTCGTGCAAGCAAGACTGTTGCCGAGGCTAAAACTGCTTTAAAGGAGCGTTTCAAGGATACTGATATGTCCGCACTCCTCGACAGAGCACAGTATGATATGACAGGTCTTGAGCTTGAGGGAAGAATAGGTCTTTCAGATGAACAGGCTGAGGCTATCGTTCAGATGAAGCTCGGACAGCTTGCAGGTCTGGAGCGTCAGAAGGTTACAGATGAGCTTTACGGTTTCCTGAAGAAAATTACTGAATTGGACGCTATTCTTGCTGATGTAAAGCTTGTTTATGATATAATTACAAAGGACTTGTCGGAAATCCGCCGCAAGTTCAGTGATAAGAGAAGAACACAGATTGAGTCCGTAAGCGGAGAGGTTGACATTGAGGACCTTATTCCTGAGGAGGACTGCGTTGTTACACTCACAAATAACGGCTATATCAAGCGTGTTTCCGTTGATTCATACAAGGCTCAGAGACGTGGCGGACGCGGCGTTACTGGCATGAAACAGCGTGAGGACGACTATGTTGAGGAAATGTTCATCTGCGGAACTCACGATAATATCCTGTTTATCTCAAACAAGGGTATCATGTATAAGCTGAAATGCTACGAGATACCTGACGGTTCTAAGGCGTCACGAGGTATCAATCTTATAAATCTGCTGCCGCTTACAGAGGGTGAAAAGATTGCCGCTATGCTTAAAGCTGTTAATTTCGACAGCGGCAATTATGTCATCATGGTTACTAAGTTTGGCAAAATTAAGCGTACAGAGCTTTCAATGTATAAGAATGTCCGTAAAAATGGTCTTATTGCTATCGGTCTTGACGAAGGTGACGAGATTGCAGGCGTTCGCATGACTGACGGAAATGCACAGCTTTTCGTTGCTACACATAACGGAATGGCTATTCGTATTGATGAAAATAATGTACGTCCTATGTCACGTTCAGCTCATGGTGTTAAGGCAATAAAGCTGCGTGAGGGTGACTATGTTGTTTCAATGGCAAGAGTTCGTGAGGGTGCTACGCTCGTTACAATAACTGAAAACGGATTCGGCAAAAGATGCAGTCTGGACGCTTACAAGCTTCAGAGAAGGGGCGGCTTCGGACTTAAAAACTACAAGGTCGATGAAGAAAGAGGTCATGTTTGCGGAATTAAGGTCGTTGACGAGGACGATGATATTATCATGATTTCAAGCGACGGCATCATTATCAGAATAAGAACGAGTGATATTCGTATTATGGGACGTATTGCAAAGGGTGTAAGAGTAATGCGTGTGCGTGATGATGTAAAGGTCGTTGCATTTACAAGAGCTGAGCATGATGATTCCGCCGAGGTCAACGAGGTTGAACAGCTTAGTGAGGCTGAGGTCAAGGCTGCTGAGGAAGAAGCTGCACTTGAAGAAAAAAACGAGGTTATCATTGAAAATGATGAGCCTGATGATGAGGAAGAATAAGAATCCAAAGATTCATGATTCTTTGGCATGGTTATTGAAAATGAGTTTCTAAGGAGGAGTGTTGTGGAAACAACGGTTATTCAGACTGTTACTGAGGCTGCCGAAAAAGCGGGTACAACGATTATGATTTCTACCATATTGAAATTCGGCGGATTTTGCATAGCAGTTATGGCTGTAATTTATCTGCTTGCCGTTCTGACTCCTAAAATTGCTGCAAGGCTTGATAAATTTATGGAGAAGCATAAGCCCGAAAGGGTGAACGACAGAACAGATGAGGTTCGTGGAATTTACGATATGCCTCCAAAAAAGGAAAATAACGAAAATAACAAGGAAGATGAGGTTAAATAAATGGCTAAGGAAAAGAAAAAGGTTGAGGCAATTACCTCTATGGACGAGGATTTTGCCAAATGGTATACCGATATTTGCAAAAAGGCTGAATTGGTTGAATATACAAGTGTTAAGGGCTGCATGGTAATACGTCCTTACGGTTACGCTATCTGGGAGAATATGCAGCGTATTCTTGACGCTATGTTTAAGGATACAGGTCATGAAAATGTATGCATGCCTATGTTTATCCCTGAAAGTCTGCTCCAAAAGGAAAAA
Organism: Ruminococcus sp. UBA6407; assembly: GCA_002438605.1. Taxonomy (GTDB): domain Bacteria; phylum Bacillota; class Clostridia; order Oscillospirales; family Ruminococcaceae; genus Ruminococcus; species Ruminococcus primiciens. The sequence goes on along the minus strand of DJPR01000029.1, from coordinate 1,813 downwards.
GACCACGTTGAAGGCTTTGCACCTGAGGTTGCATGGGTAACTCATGGCGGAAATGAAAAGCTTGAAGAACGTCTTTGCGTTCGTCCGACATCTGAAACTCTTTTCTGTGAGCATTATGCAAATATTGTTCACTCATATCGTGACCTTCCAAAGCTTTATAATCAATGGGTAAGCGTTGTACGCTGGGAGAAAACTACACGTCCTTTCCTTCGTTCAAGAGAGTTCTTGTGGCAGGAGGGACATACAATCCACGCAACTGCTGAGGAGGCTGTCGAGGAAACAGAGCGTATGCTCAATGTATATGCGGAGTTCTGCGAAAATGCTCTTGCTATGCCTGTTGTAAAGGGAAAGAAAACTGAAAGCGACAAGTTTGCAGGTGCAGTTTCTACATACGCTATTGAGGCTCTTATGCATGACGGCAAGGCTTTGCAGGCAGGTACTTCACATTATTTCGGTGACGGATTTGCAAAGGCATTCGGAATTGAATATACTGACAAGGAAAATAAGAGAGTTAATCCGCATCAGACAAGCTGGGGCGTTACAACACGTCTTATCGGTGCAATTATCATGACTCATGGTGACGATAACGGACTCGTTCTTCCGCCTGCTGTTGCACCTGTTCAGGTTGTAATTATCCCGATTGCACAGCATAAAGAGGGAGTACTTGACAAGGCAAATGAGCTTAAAGAGCGTCTTGCAAAATACAATGTCAGAGTTAAGCTTGATGACAGCGATAATTCTCCGGGCTGGAAGTTTGCTGAATATGAAATGAAGGGCGTACCTGTAAGAGTTGAGATAGGTCCTAAGGATATTGAGGCAGGTCAGTGTGTAATTGCAACACGTCACAACGGCGAAAAAACCATTATTTCTCTTGATGAGCTGGAGGAAACTGTGGCTAAGAAGCTTAATGAGGTTCGTGACGGTCTTTACAAAAAGGCACTTGAAAATCGTGAGAGAAGAACTTATGCCTGCAAGACTATGGACGAGATTATTTCAGTTCTTGAGGAAAAGGGAGACGGATTTGTCAAGGCTATGTGGTGCGGAGATGAAGCCTGTGAGGATATTGTAAAGGAAAAGACGGGTGTTGGTTCAAGATGCATTCCGTTTGAGCAGGAGAATATTTCAGATGTATGTGTATGCTGTGGAAAGCCTGCAAAAGCAATGGTATACTGGGGCAAAGCATATTAATATAAAAAGTCGGGTTTCCAAAGGGATAATATCCCTTTGGCAGAGTCCCCAAAGGCAGAGCCTTTGGTGGGGTGTAGGGCAACGTCCTGCGTCTTTCTGTGGGACGTTGTCCCACACCCTGCAAGGGCTTTCAGCCCTTGACCTGACCAAAGGGTTATCAACCCTTTGGAATCCCTTTTATTTAAGGAGAAAAAATGAAATTAGACGGATTTGGATTATTTGTAAACGATATGTCAGCTATGATTCGTTTTTATCGTGACGTATTGGGTTTTGAAATAAAAGAAAACGAAGATACCGATAATGTATATCTGATAAAAGACGGTACTTTATTTTTGCTCTATGGACGAAAAGACTTTGAAAAAATGACAAGCAGAAAATATGAATATTTAAAAGGTCTGAACGGTCATTTTGAAATAGCTATGTATGTCGATACATTTGATGAAGTGGATCAAGAGTACCAAAAAGCCGTAAGCAAGGGTGCAGTATCTGTATTAGAGCCTACAACAGAGCCATGGGGACAAAGAACCTGTTATATTTCTGACCCTGAGGGAAATCTTATAGAAATCGGTTCTTTTAATAAGCCTTTTGAAAGGTAAAAAATGCTTTCTGTGGGACGTTGTCCCAC
>DJPR01000015.1 GCA_002438605.1 Ruminococcus sp. UBA6407 | reverse complement strand
TTTTCCTTGTGAAGACAAGTTCTCAGTATTTCCACTTCCGCCTTTTATTGGTGAACATATAAGAGCATTTGGCATAAATCCAAGTGAAACGGCAAATTCTGTAATATCCTTCAATACATTTTCATGAACTTTTCTATCCTTGACTATACCGTTTTTTCCTATTCCCTTTTTGCCTGCCTCAAACTGAGGCTTAATGAGAACCGAAGCCTCTCCGCATTCTTTAAGAAGTTCAGAAGCTTTAGGCAAAATCAGTTTTAAGGATATAAAAGAAACATCTATGGAAATAAAATCAACTTGTCCGCCTGTAAAATCTACAGTTATATTTCTTATATCAGTACCCTCTGCATTGCATACTCTTGCGTCGTTTCGCAGCTTTTCTGCAAGCTGGTCATGTCCGACATCAACCGCATAAACCCTTGCAGCACCGTTTTGCAGCATGCAATCTGTAAATCCGCCTGTAGACGCACCTATGTCAATACAAATTTTATTTTTTAAATCTATTCCAAACTCATCAATTGCCTTTTCAAGCTTTAGTCCGCCACGACCAACATATTTAAACTCCTCAGCCAAAGATATTATTTCATCAGCCTCATTTATGTCTGCCGACGGCTTGGAAATAATTTTTCCGTTAACTAAAACTGCTCCGCTTTTTATAAGCTCCTTTGCACGTTCACGACTGCCTGCAATTTTTCTGGTAACAAGCTCTGCATCAAGCCTAGCCACATTAATCAAAGCTCCTTTTTCTGACATATTCAAGCATTTTATCAAGACTGAGTCCGATTTTATCAAGACAGCTTGCTGCTGATGCCTGTTTTATAAATCCGTTAGCTGTAACTCTGCTGTAAGAACCAGTAAAGCCATTCTCCATAAGCAGACTGCTGAATATTTCGGATATACCGCCAAATCCAAAGCTTTCTTCAAAGAAAATTATCTTTTTATATTTCAATGCTCTTTTAATCACTTCCTTTTCAATAGGAAAAATTTTTGTAAGCTTCAATAAATCACAGAATATACCGTCGCCATTTAAAATGCTCTGTGCCTTATAAAGTTCGTCATAAATTCTGCCATATGTTATTAAAAGCATATCCGAATTTTGAATTTCAGTAAAAGTATATTCCGTATTAAGATGAGATTTATCAAATGTTGAGTTATCCTGACCTCTGGGGTATCGAACGGCTGCAAGTCCCTTTTCATCATAAAGTGCTTTTTTAAGACACATTTTCAGTTCAGCGTAGCATGACGGTGAATAAATTGCTGTATTGGGAATAGATGTCAGCATAGGAACATCAAACATTCCCTGATGAGTTTCACCGTCCTCACCGACAATGCCTGCACGGTCAATTCCAAGAACAACATGCATTCCGCTTATTGCTACATCATGTATAAGCTGGTCATAAGCCCTTTGAATAAATGATGAATATACAGCAAAAACAGGAATCATGCCCATTGATGCAAGTCCTGCAGAAAAGGTTACGGCATGCTGTTCGGCTATGCCGACATCAAAAAATCTTTCTTTAAAACGGTCGTAGAAAAATTGAAGTCCTGTTCCATATTTCATTGCAGCAGTTACTGCACATATATTTCCGTCCTTTTCAGCCAGTTCTACAAGTTCCTTGCCAAACACTGTAGAATAACATTCATCTACAGAAACCTCGGGATTACCTGTGATAATATCAAATTTTGAGATACCATGGTATTCTCCCGGATTTTTCTCTGCCGGAAGATAACCCTTTCCTTTTACTGTTATAACATGTATAAATACAGGCATATCGTAGCTTTTTGCTGTATTTATAACCTGCTCAAGCTCTGTAAGACTATGACCGTTTACAGGACCTAAATAAACAAATCCCATATCCTCAAAAAGCGTGCTTTGCTGTAAAATTCTCCCCCTTACAGCGTCCTTTGAGTTTTTTATTCCCTTTGCAACAGGCATACCTATTACAGGAATGTTTATAAGCGTTTTCTCAATTGCTCTTTTAGTATGAAGATATTTTTCAGTACCTCTTATTGATGTAAGATATTTTGCCAATGCTCCTACATTTTTTGATATTGACATATTATTGTCATTAAGAATTACTATCAGATTTTCACTTTTGGATTTTCCGCTGTTGTTGAGTCCTTCATAAGCCATTCCGCCCGTTAAAGCACCATCACCGATAACAGCAACGGTATAATTTTTCTTATCCTGAACTCTCATAGCCTCAGCCATTCCGCATGCAACAGATATTGATGTACTGCTGTGCCCGCTTATAAAGCTGTCATGCTTTGATTCACACGGCTTTGGAAAACCTGATATCCCGTTTTCCTGCCTTAATGTTGAAAATTTGTCAAGTCTGCCTGTAAGAATTTTATGTGTATACGTCTGATGTCCGACATCCCACACTATTTTATCCTCAGGAGAATTAAAACAGCGGTGTATTGCCATTGTAAGCTCCACAACCCCAAGATTTGAAGACAGATGTCCGCCTGTTTTTGACACTGTTGAAATAAGAATCTGTCTTATCTCCTTACAAAGATGCTTACATTGATTAATCGTAAGCTTTTTAATGTCCTCAGGCAGATTAAGGTCGTGCAGTCTTATATTTTCATTTTCACTGTTTTTTTCATTATTTACTTCCTTCATAACCTATCCGCAGCTGCTCTGCACTCCTTTATTTGTTTCGCATGAGAAGCATTTTTGTAAGCTCCATAAGAAATTCATTATTCTCAAACTTCTTAAGAATATCCGCTGCTTCAGAAGTTATTTCAGCAGCAATTTTCTTTGCTTTGTCAACACCGTAAAGAGAAACGAAAGTTGTTTTATTTTCTTCCGAGTCGCTTCCTATCGGCTTGCCAAGCTCCTCCTGTGTGCTTGTAACATCAAGTATATCGTCCACAATCTGAAAAGCCAATCCCAGTTTATATGCATACTCAGAGGCAAGCTTTATTTTCTCATCTGACGCATTTGCTCCTATGCATCCCATTACACATGATGCCATTATTAATGCTCCTGTTTTTCCTTTGTACATTTTACGCAGGTCATCTTCACTGACATCATCTCTTTTCTCATTTTCGATGTCTATTACCTGACCGCCTATCATGCCTTCTCTGCCGACAGCCTTTGCAAGACATGATATTATTTTAACCTTTTGTTCAGCAGTTAATCTGTCGTCATCGGAAATAATCTCAAAAGGAAGAACAGACAAAGCATCACCTGCAAGTATTGCAACTGCCTCATCAAAAGCCTTATGACATGACGGCTTGCCTCGTCTGAAATCATCATTGTCCATAGCAGGCAAATCATCATGGATAAGTGAAAATGTATGTATCATTTCAATTGCACAAGCAGGTGCGGCAGCATTATTTATATCTCCGCCGCACAGCTCACAGAATGCATAAACCAAAGCAGGACGTATTCTTTTGCCGCCTGCTTCAAGAGAATAATTCATTGCATCAACAAGAATTTTGCATGATTCCGTTTCTTTGGTATAACTGTTATATTTCCTTAGATTATCCTCTGTAATCTTTATATATTCATTCAATTGACCTTTAAAATCCATATGGTTCTCCAATCTGCCGATGACGGCGGCTTATTCTGCTGAATTTTCATCTGTAATCTTCAGCTGTGCTTTCTGAAGCTGTTCCTTGCATTGTGCAGATAGCTTAACTCCCTTGCCATAAAGTTCAACAGCTTTTTCAAGGCTTATATCTCCTTTTTCAAGCTCTGCAACGATTTCACTCAGCTTATTCATATTTTCTTCAAAAGACATTTTAATCCTCCTGAATGTTTTTATCAATTATTTCGGCTTTCAGCTCACCTTTTCCCAGTCTTACGGAAATAATATCACCCTTATCCACCTGTTCGGCAGAACTGATAAGCTTATCCTCCGAATAGACCAAAGAATATCCTCTCAAAAGCACCTTTACGGGACTCAGACTCTCCAAAGCTGTAATTTCAGCATTCAGCTGAGCTTCATATTTATTCATTAATGATGTAACTGCACTTTTCAGACGATTATCAAGAGATGTCAGCTTTTCATTATTTATTTTAAGTTTATTTTCAGGTGAAAACTTCATCAGTCGGCTGTTAAGATTAATCAATTTTTTCGACTTTATATCAATGACCTTCAGGATGCTGTTTTCCATTCGCCTTTCAATTATATTAATTCTTTCTGCCATTTGTTCTGCTAACGGTGCTGCAAGCTCCGCTGCTGCTGACGGTGTCGGAGCTCTCATATCAGCTGCAAGGTCAGCAATTGTAAAATCTGTTTCATGTCCTACTGCGGAAATAACGGGAACTTTACAGTTGTAAACAGCATACGCCACCTTTTCTGTATTAAATGCACCCAAATCCTCAATAGAGCCTCCGCCTCTGCCGACAATTACAACATCACAGCCTGCCGACTCTGCTTTAAGTATTCCTCTGCATACGGAATCAGGAGCTGATTCTCCCTGCACAAGAGCATTTACAATATAAAGTTCACCAATCGGATAACGTCTTGAAAGCACATTTATAATGTCACGCAATGCCGCTCCGCTTTTTGATGTTACAACGCCTATTTTCTTAGGCATTACAGGAAGCGGACGCTTATGGGCATTATCAAAAATCCCAAGTTTTGAAAGCTTTGCTTTAAGCTGTTCAACTGCAAGATAATTTGCACCTGCTCCGTCAGGCTGAATATCTGTAACATAAAGCTGATAAACTCCGTCACGTTCAAACACAGATACACTTCCCGAAATAATAACTGACATACCGTCCTCAGGAGTAAACTTCAATCTTGCAGCAGCAGAAGCAAACATAACTGCTTTAATGGAGCTTTCTCTGTCTTTTAATGTAAAATACAAATGACCTGTTCGATAATGATTTGTAAAATTTGATATTTCACCCTTTACCATAATTCCCTGTAAATTACGGTCATCTTTAAGCTTAAAGCTTATATATCTGTTTATCTGCGTTACTGTTAAGACTGTCATTTCAACGCTCCTGATTTAAAATATTTCAAACGGCTCTATTTCATTGATAAATAGCCGAATAATGCTATGCCTGCTGCATTGTCACATGAAAATGCAGGTTCAGCAAATTTTGCATTTTTATATTCGGAAATAATCTTCTCCCGTATCATTATGTCCGACATAACTCCCCCTGCATAGATCAAAGGAAGATTTCCGTATTTTTCTACAGCTGACTGAGTCATTGCCATAATTGACTCTGATATATAATCAAGACAATATTTTGCAATATCACTCTTATCTTCACCGCTGTCAAGCATTTTTCTGCACTGATTTTCAACGCCTGATAAACAACAGCTGCCGTCCTTTATTACAGGTTTGATTTTATATTTTCTGCTGCTTTTCATTGCAAGTTTTTCAAGCTCTGCACCGCATGGGAATTTAAGTCCCAGCATAATACCAACTCTGTCTACAGCCTGTCCTGCTTTCAAATCAAGTGAACAGCCGATATTTTCCGCCTTTACCATTTCTGAATCATCAGGACTGCAAATAAGGCAGTCTGTAGTTCCTCCGCTTACGTGAAACGCAATAAATCTTTCACCGCACAAATCAAGCCTGTCAGCAGAATAAAGTGCCGCAAGGATATGCCCGACCTGATGAGATGACGCATAAAACGGAATTTTATTTACTGCTGAAAAGCATCTTGCCAATCCCTCTCCGCATAAAAAGCATGGCATATACGAACCTTCTGCATTTCGAGGACGTACTGATGCTGAAATGCACACAGGATTGATATTTTTCAAATTACTGCATAACTGTTCAATTATTTCAGGAAGTTGCTTTGTATGATGAAAAACAGCATCACTCTGACGCAGACCAAGCTGTCCCTCCTTAACAGGAAGGAGCTTTTTAATCTGATAAATCTTATTTTCTTCACTTCTGTAAACTGCCGCCGAGGTTGTGTAATTGCTTGTATCTATGCCAAAAAAATCAGGCATTTGATGTTTCCTCCGACTTCTGGCTGTATTCCCTTGAAAATGCACCGAGAACACCGTTTATAAATGAAATATCCTCAGGATAAGTATAAGTCTGAGAAAGCTTTATCGCCTCGCTTATTGCAGCATTTACAGGAGTGTTTTCCTCATAAATAGCTTCATACAAAGCTATTCTCAATATTGCAATATTAAGCTTTGATATTCTTGATAATGCTCTTGATTTACTGTATCTGCTTATAATATCATCAAGCTCTTCACCATGATTTACCACACCTGAAGTCAATTCACGAACCTGGTCATCAACAGTAATTTCATCAACCTCATCGGCAATTTCAAAAAGTTCCTCAATATCATCATCACGCAAAAGCTGTTCAAATACAAGCTTGAACGCACAATCTCTTACTTCACGTCTTGTCATTTTACTCTCCTTGCAATTAAAATTCTATTCCGTCAACAACAACATTGACCTTTGCAACGGTAATACCTGTCATTGTCTGGATATTTTCCTTTACAGCATTCTGAACATTCTGAGCAACGATAGCTGCCTTTTCTCCGTCCTTAACAATAATGATGACTCTTATTGAAATAACATCACCCATCTGAGTAACACTGATAGCACTGCTCTTAGTCAAAAGCAGTCCTTTATCTGATTTAAGGCAGGCAACACCTTTTACATCAAGAGCAGCCTGCTTGGTTATCGTTATAATAACATCCTCAGAAACCATTAATGCACCTTTATTTGAAGTATTGTTCCTGTTCATTTTTTACCTCCGTTCATCTTGCACTTTAAGGCGGACAAGGCGTCCGCCTCTTTATTGAATATGGATAGCTTGCAAATTATCAGTTTCCTATTAATTTAAGGCAACACTGCACAAATAACGTCAAAAGACTTTGTACGTCATAAACCTGCAAATTTTCCATCATTTTATACATAATTTCCTCACTATACGGACAGTATGCTTTTAAAAGCTCTATGCAATCTGACGAAAAAATATATTTGCGTTTCTGCCGCACAATCCTTGTGCGGTGTTTACCTTAATCAAGTCACATAAAAACACACTACAATATATTATACCAAAAAAAAACGAATTGTACAACTACTTTACTTCAAAAATTCTGATATTTTCTGCAGGAACTTCTGTTTCACCAAGTATCACCTCTTTTATTGATGCTGCCTGTGCTTTATCGAGTCCTTCAGTTTTCACAACAATCTTTGCACTTTCACCGTCCAGATAGGCAACGCAGTCTGCAAACCCCTGTGCCTTAATAAGTGATTCGATATTTCCCTCGCACTCAATAAGCTTTGAAACTTCAACAGCCGCAAGAGCATTTGTTACCATTTCATCTTCTGTTATATCTCCTCCGCCGATAATCGACTGCAAAGTCTGAACAGCCTGATCTCTGTTATTCATTTTGTCAAGTCTTGCCTGAGCAAAGTAATCGGTTGCATCTGCTTGTGCAATATCTCCGTTTACAAATTCTGTTTCACCGTAATTCGTATTATCCTCAGTCATTTTTTCGGTTTTGACTCCGGTCTTATCCTTTAACGAAACAGGTGTTGTAACGTAATTTATGTATACGGCAATACCAAGCATAAGAGTAAGACAAGTCATAATTATCTGCTTTTTTCCAATTATCAATGATGGCTTTTTCATATTATTTTTCTCCTTTACGATTCAAGCTGTGTTACATAAATTCGGCTTGTCGGTATATTAAAAGCTACCGAAACCGAATTATATATGCTCTCCCTCACAACAGCAGAGCCGCTTCCGCTACAGGCTATAACTACTCCGCTTATTTCAGGGGTTTTTACTGTTTCTATAAGTGCAGACTTTTCTCCGCTTCCGCCTATCATCACATATTCCTCTTCCTCCTCTGTTTTATTATCGGATATAACCTTTCTGCCCTCTTTTGCATAAACATATTCTTCACGGTTATTTAATGTTACCAATACATTAACCTTGCCTACTCCGTCTATTCTGCTTAAAAAGTCGGTAAGCTTTTTTTCGGTTTCAATGCAGTAATCAGTTACGTTCTCAGATTCAGCCTGACTTTTTTCAGGTATTTTTTTATTTTCTTTGGGCAGCAGTGATGAAATCATTATCAGACATAAGCCCAATGTACCTGCAGCAACTATTATCGCCGCTGACTTTTTGCCTGATACAAGCTTATTGATCAGCTCATTCAGCTTCATTAATTATTTCAATCTCCTCTCCGAAATTCTCCTTTAATATTTCCTGAGCCTCATCGTACTGCTCTGTATTGATAATAACCTTATTAATATCTATGCAGTTTGTCTGTGAAATATTAATTTCAAATTCTAATTTGCTATATGATATTCCTGCTGAGGAAAAACAGCTGCCAATCACCTCCTTTAAATTATCGCTAACCTGATTTTCAAGGGTATTTTCATATAGTTCACTTGAAACTGCATAGTTTTTGGTTGTAAAAAAATCCTCTGCCGCTGAAAAATCGAACTCTTTTACACCCTTTGCAACAGGTGCAGTCAACACAATAAGAAATGCAAGAGATAAAAGAAATTTCATCTGATTTTTTAATCTTACGGACGCTGTAAGATTTTCAAGTACAGAAAGTCCTATTACTGCAATGCAGACAGCTTTTATTGAATTCATTGTTTCTTCCATTTCAAAATTCCTCATGAAATATTATTTGCAGTTTTCATCAATACAGCTGTACTTATTACGAAAAGCAAGGAAAAGCTTATCATAATGCTTATTGCTATAGAAAGTCCCTTGTCAAGCGTTCTGAAAAGTCTTGAAAGTGATTTTACAGACAGCATATCAGCAGCGGCGTTACATACCCACATCACTGCTTTATAGCAAAACAGCTCTATTACAGGCGGCAGAAGTATAAACGCCAAAGCGACAATTCCTGCTGTTCCCGTTGTACATTTCATAAGTGTCATGCTTCCTTTTACAGTTGAATATGCATCTGAAACTGCACTTCCTACAATTGGAACAAAACCTGAAATCATGAATTTTGCTGTTTTTGATGCAAAACCATCTACTGCCGCAGACAATGTTCCCTTAACAGTCAAAAAACCTATGAACAGCGTTATGAGAACAGTCATGCTCCATGTTATTATTTTTTGAATAAGTCTTATTACGCTTTCTATTGAGCTTTTTGATGATATACTGTTTGCAATGGCAAGTGCGGCTGTTATACTTATCAGCGGCATGAAAAAATGCTGTGCAATCTGTACCAGCAGCTCTGCCGCACCTATAACCACCGCATTATAACAGCTGATTGTTGTTATGCCTCCTGAAAAAAAAGAAATTCCTGCAAATACCGGAACAAAAAGAAGCATAAAATTTCCGCCTCTTTCCATTGAATCAGCCGCATTTTCAAATGCCGTTAAAAGCGGCGTACTAAGTACAGTAACCGCTGAAACAACACATACCATTCTGAAAATGCTTTCTCCTCCGTTTTTACTCAATACTGACTCTCCGAATGACTGAACAAATGCCGCAAAAAGAGTAAGCAGCAGCATGAGCTTTAAAAGATTGAATGGTGCAGAAATTCTTGTTACGATTACTTCTTTTATGCTGTCTGAAATTCTCTCAAAAGGCATATCCTCAATATCATCTAAGGTATAGATAATATCAAAATCTTCCAGTATATCATCAACCTGACTGTATATTTCCTGAGTATAATCATATTCTTCACAACCGCTTTCAAGTGCATTTGCAGGCATTGCAGTAACCATTGATGCTACAATCAGAATTGACAGAAAAATTATAATTCTTTTCATTTTAAACTCCCAAACTTACAGGAAATCCGTTACTATTTCAATAAGTGCCTCCAGCATAGGCATTGATATAACTACCATTGCACCACGTCCCCAAAGCTCTGCCGCAGACGCTATTGCCGATTCTCCGCTGTCACGACAGAGCTCACATATTATTTCTGTAATAAAACATATTGCAGCGGCTTTAAATATCAGCGATATATAACTGCTGCTTAGTCCTGCTGTTTCAAATATCTCTGTCATTTTTGAAATAACCGGACTTATTATCAGCACAAATCCCGTCAGAACTGCAATGCATACAGCAAGTGCGGCAAACATTGCCTGTTCACGACAATACTGCCGCAGAAGAACAGCAATTACTGCTCCTGTAATGCAAAATGCCGCTATCTGAAAACAACCGTCTACCATAAGCCGAACACCGTTTTTACCGTATCAAAAAGATTTCCTATTTCCTCCACTATAATGACAAGAACTACTATAAGTCCTGCAAGAGTTGTCATCATAGCCTGTTCTTCACGTTCAGCACGTTTTAAAACAAGATTCAGAACTGCAACAATAATACCTGTTCCTGCGATTTTGAAAATTAAATCTATATCCATATTATTTAACTCTCCCTCTGCTATACTGCCGCAATTCCTGCCATAATACCTGCAAGAACACCTACTGAACGGTATAATTTGCCCTTGCGGATATAATCCTCTTTTCTTTTCTCCTCGACAGCTTTTAATCTGCATGATACAAGTTCCAGTTCAGAAAGCTGACCTTCTATATCGCTTGTCCCTATATTTGACGCAAAGGAATGAAGAATTTCTTTCTCCTCAAATCCTATCTGACTGTCCGATTCAACAGCTTTATGCCATTCATCACTGAAACTGTTTGTCCCATTATAGCTTTCAGGCAGCTGGCTTATAAATTCAAGCTTTGATAAGCTGATATTTTCCTTAAGCTCTTTTGAAACCTCATAGAAGTCCATGGCTCTGTATCTTATCATAACTGATATAGAATTAAACATTTCAATCAGAAGTCTGCATGAGCATAACTGCTGTTTCAGTTTTTCGGAGGCAAATATTCCAATCCCTGCACCAGTAAAAACAATCAGAATTATTCCAACAAGCTTAATCATGCTTTAAACTCCTTATTTCTTTTATCATTCCGGGTGCTTTGCTTCCTGCGAGCAAAACAGCATAATCAAAAATACTGTTGTCAATGAGTTTTTTCATAAATTCTTTTTTATATAAATCAGAAATTTTTTCTGCATGAGCAGATGCTATAAATTTAACTCCGCAGCCTGCACCCTGCAAAATTGCATCTGAATCATTCTGACTGCTTATTTCATCACATATTATTACTTCAGGAGATAATGAACGAATTGCTGAAATTATCCCCTCTGACCTTGAACAGCCTTCAAGCACATCGGTGAAATATCCTATGTCATTTAAAGGAACTCCGCAGTTGCAGCCTGCAAGCTCTCCTCTCTCGTCAACAAGAGTTACTATATGCCTGCTGCCAATATTGCGGCAGATGTCACGAAGTATTGTGGTTTTACCGGACGCTACCCCTCCGCATATTATAATTCCGCATGGTTTTGCTGACAATAAATTTCTGCATATTATATCACTGCACCCTTTTATCTGCCTTGATATTCTGAAATTGACCGCATTTATGTATTTCAATGAATCGTTTTCTTCTCCGGAAAAGCTTCCGGCTATTCCGACTCTGATTCCGTTATCAATAGTTATATAGCCCTTTGAAAGCTCCTTAACATAGCTGTGAACAGAAAATTTACATATTGCTTTCAGGGTATTGTTAATACACTCTGAATCTGTAACTGTCCCCATGGAGCTTTCAGTCGTAAGTCCGCCGCTTTTTGTTACAAAATACTTTTTTCCTCCTTGTGAAACTGTAAGCGGACGATTTACCCTTAACCTTACCTCATTGATTTTCTCCCTATCTGCGATGCTTACTGCCTCCAAATATTTTCTCATTTGCTGAGGGATATACCTGCATACGATCGAATAGCTGTTTTGATTATTCATTGCTTTTAACCTCTTTTCAAACATGTCTTTGTAAAATGTATGCAGTATCGGACAGGTTTATGACAAAAAAATGCCGATGTCATTTAAACATCGGCATTAAAATATATGTTATTTTTGATTAACAACCTTATTTCTTCTGTTTGTCCATATCGGAGCTTTCTTTTCAGTTATACATTCAGGAGTAATTGTTACCTTTGCTATACTTCCGTCTGAAGGCACACTGTACATTGTTTCCATTAAAACTCCCTCTAAGATTGAGCGAAGTCCTCTTGCACCTGTCTTTTGAGCTATAGCTTTTTTAGCTATCTCAATAAGTGCAGCGTCCTCAACCTCAAGTTCAATATCATCATAGGAGAATAACTTTTTATACTGCTTAATAAGAGCATTTTTAGGCTCTGTAAGAATTTTAACAAGTGATTCCTCATCAAGCTCATTAAGGACGGTAATAATAGGAAGTCTGCCTACAAATTCAGGAACCATACCGAATTTTATCAGATCCTTAGGGATAACGTGTTTAAAGATATTATCCATCTGGTCCTTTTTGGAGGTGATTTCTCCGCCAAAACCAATCGGAGCTTTTCCTATTCTTTTTTGAATTGCCTTTTCTAATCCGTCAAAAGCACCGCCGCATATAAAGAGAATGTTCTTTGTGTTGATATGGATAAACTCTTGATTAGGATGCTTTCTTCCTCCCTGAGGCGGAACATTTGAAACAGTACCCTCAATAATTTTCAGAAGAGCCTGCTGAACACCCTCACCGCTTACGTCACGTGTAAGAGAAGTATTCTCGGATTTTCTTGCAATTTTATCAATTTCATCAATATAAATGATGCCTCGTTCAGCTGCTTCAACATCATAATCAGCAGCCTGAATAAGTCTTAGCAGTACGTTTTCAACGTCATCACCAACATAGCCTGCCTCTGTAATTGTTGTTGCGTCAGCAATTGCAAACGGAACATTCAAAAGCTTGGCAAGAGTCTGTGCAAGAAAGGTTTTACCAACACCGGTAGGTCCTAAAAGCAGAACATTGCTTTTTTGCAGTTCAACCTCGTCATCACTTTCGTTTTCCTGACTTAAAATTCTTTTATAGTGATTATAAACAGAAACGGCAAGCGATATTTTAGCCTCATCCTGTCCTATTACATAATCATCAAGAAATTTCTTTATCTCAACAGGCTTTAAAAGCTTCATTGCAGTTGCTTTTTGCTTTTCCGGCTTTAAAGCAGACTTTCGCTGTGTTTTTGCAGCAGCCGGTCCGAAAAGCATTTCATAGCAGTAGCAAACACATTCATCACATATATTTGCATCACCTGCTGAAAGCATACTCATTACTTTATTTTCGCCCTTGCCGCAAAAGCTGCATGATTTAAATTCCGACATTCAATTCCCTACCTTTTTGTGATTACCTTATCAATAAGACCATAGTCCATTGCTTCCTGAGCAGTCATATAGTTATCACGTTCAGTATCCTGTTCTATTATCTCAATAGGCTTTCCTGTAAACTGTGAAAGCATTTCATTCATCTTTGTGCGTGTTCTGACTAAGTGATCGGAGTGAATTTTAATATCTGTACACTGTCCCTGCAATCCGCCTGAAATCAGCGGCTGATGAATCATTATTTCGCTGTTTGGGAGTGCTATTCTCTTGCCCTTTGCACCTGCTGCAAGTAAAAATGCTCCCATAGAAGCAGCCATGCCGATACAGATAGTTGACACATCACACTTAATATACTGCATTGTATCATAAATTGCCATTCCTGAGGTTATAGAACCACCAGGACTGTTTATATAAAGTGAAATATCCTTTTCGCTGTCCTGACTTTCAAGATAGAGCAATTGTGCCACAACAAGACTTGCTGTTGCATCATTAACCTGATCTGAAAGCATAATAATTCTGTCATTAAGCAAACGAGAGAAAATATCATAGGATCTCTCTCCTCTGCTTGTTTGTTCAACTACATAAGGTACTAAACTGCTCATTTTCATCGCCCTTTCAAAAAATACAAGTCCCACAATATTCAGAACTTGTCTGCATTTCTGCCGCACATTATTTGTACGGTATTGCCATAACAAGAATTTGTTCCTATTAATTGTGGGACAATTTTTATTTGTTAATTCACTACTATGAATTTAACCGGATTAAATAATAAATTATTCAGCGTCTTCTGTCTTTTCTTCAACAGTATTGTCGATAACAGCATTATCCTTAAC
This sequence comes from Ruminococcus sp. UBA6407, assembly GCA_002438605.1. Lineage (GTDB taxonomy): Bacteria > Bacillota > Clostridia > Oscillospirales > Ruminococcaceae > Ruminococcus > Ruminococcus primiciens. The sequence goes on along the minus strand of DJPR01000015.1, from coordinate 12,123 downwards.
AAAATCAACAGCCTTCTGAACTCTGAGGTCTGTTTTAAAGTCTTCCATAGGAATAAACTTCTTGATTGTTTCAACATCCATGTTATTTGCAGCAGCAACATCAGCAAGACCTGCATTGATTTCTTCTTCAGTCGGCTCAATCTTTTCAAGTTCAGCAATCTTTTCAAGAGCAAGTCTGAGCTTAACCTCATTAATAGCTCTTTCTCTGTGAGTTTCTCTGAATGAATCCATATCCATGCCTGTGTACTGGAAGTAGATGTCAAGGCTCATGCCCTGCTGCTTGAGTGTATTATCAAAATTCTGTACAAGAGAATCAATACGTCTTTCATACATACAGTTAGGGATAGGACTTTCAACCTTTTCAATAAGTGCAGTCATAATGCTGTTTTCAAATGAAGTTTCAGCCTGCTTCTGAGCAGCTTCTTCAAGCTTAGTCTTGATATCAGCCTTATATTCGTCAACAGTATTGAACTCTGTAGCATCCTTGATAAGCTCATCATCAATTTCCGGAAGTTCCTCATAAGAAATTCCCTTGAGCTTACACTTAAATACAGCGTCCTTTCCTGCATAATCTTCCATCTGGTATTCTTCAGGGAAAGTTACGTTAACGTCAAATTCGTCACCAATATTGTGACCTACAACCTGTTCTTCAAAACCAGGGATAAACTGACCGCTGCCTAAACGAAGCGGATGATCTTCGCCCTTGCCGCCTTCAAATGGTTCATCACCGAAGAAACCTTCAAAATCAAGGATTACTTCATCGTCCATCTGTGCAGGTCTGTCATCAACAGATACAATTCTTGCATTTCTCTGTCTGATTGTCTTAATCTGAGCATCAATATCCTCATCTGTAATTTCCTTGACAATCTTAGCAGCCTTTATGCCCTTGTAATCGCTGATTTCAATTTCAGGCTTTGTGATACAAATAGCCTTGATTTCAACGCCCTTTTCCTTATCAAGTGAAACTACTTCAACCTGTGGTCTGTCAACAAGATTAAGCTCTGTTTCCCTTACAGCAGTATCAATTTCAGGTCCGATAAGGCTGTTGATGGCGTCCTCGTAGAATACACCCTCACCGAACTGTTTTTCAGCCATTTTTCTTGATACTTTACCCTTTCTGAAGCCCGGAAGAGTAATATTTTTCTTCTGTCTTTGATAAGCAGCCTCTACAGCCTTTTCAAAAGCAGCTGCATCAATCTCAATAAGTAATTCAGTTGTGTTCACATCTGTTTTAGTTGATGATTTTAAACTCATATGTAATGTCCTCCATTATTTTAAAAACATGCTTTGTACATTATAACACATAATTTATTCTTTTGCTATAGAAATTCAGCACTTCTACATAAAATACAATTTACATAACTTTTTCAGGAATAAACTGTAGATAATCACCAGAAATCATGCTGAAAAATATATCATCATAAGTACCCTTTATTCCTACAGAATGACCCTTATCATGTATATGCCCGTAATAGCACCGCTTTATTTTATATCGGTAAAGAACATCAAGTATGTCATAATTAAAGCTTCCTCCGAAAATCGGTGGATAGTGCATAAATACGATAGGCTCAAGACCTGCATTTACCGCTGACTGTATGGATACTTCCAGTCTTTGAGCTTCTCTTGCAAGAACCTTTGCGTCATCAGGCTCATCAGGCATATTCACCCAGCCTCTTGTACCGCAAATTCCATAACTTTCATATTGAAAGTGATTATTATGAAGAATATTTAAGGATTTAAATCCATTTTCCTCAAAATATGTTTCCATTTTTCTTTTTGTAGTCCACCAATAGTCATGATTTCCTTTAAGCAGAATCTTTTTTCCCGGTAATTTTTCAATAAACGCAAAATCGGGCTGTGCTTTGGCAAGGCTCATTCCCCACGAAATATCGCCTGCAAGAACAATTGTATCCTGTTCTCCGACTGTTTCCAGCCAATTCCTTTCAATACGCTCCTGATAATTTTCCCACCCCGGAAAAATTTCCATAGACTTTTCAGGATCACCAAGACTAAGGTGTAAATCGCCTATAACAAATAAGCTCATTTTAGCACCGTATATTAAAGTCCGAGATTTTTAAGAACAAAATCCTTCATTTCAGATTTTTCAATTGAAACATTAAATCTTGCCTTTTTATTCTTCAGTTCTGCAAGTGACTTTGGAACTGCATAACCTGAATGCTCGTAAAGCTTTTCAATCATGTCATACTCGTCAATCTCAGGAGCTGAACCGTCAATTGCTTCAAGTACGCTTGCACTGAACTTATATGGACTTGCTGTTGATGCAATAATAGTCTTTGTCTTGTCGCCTGTTTCAGCAATATAGTCGTTGTAAACCTTTACTGCAACAGCGGTATGCGTATCGCATGTATATGAATATTCGTCAAAGATTTTCTTTATTGTTGCCTTTGTATCATTGTCATCACAGAAACCTGCACAGAAATCCTGCTTGAGAAGCTTCTTGATGTCATCTGAAACTTCGTACTTTCCTGTTTCTGCAAGTGAACCGAACCATTCCTTGATTTTAGCATCATTGCAGCCTGTAAGAATGTAAAGAAGTCTTTCGAGGTTACTTGAAATGAGAATGTCCATTGACGGTGAACATGTAGCATAGAAATTACGGTTTCTGTCATAAATACCTGTATTTATAAAGTCTGTGAGTACATTATTTATATTCGATGCACAGATAAGCTTATTTACAGGGACTCCCATTTGCTTTGCATAATATGCAGCAAGGATATTTCCGAAATTGCCTGTCGGAACAACTATGTTAATTTTTTCACCTGCTGAAATCTGCTCATTTTTTACAAGCTCAGCATATGAAGAAACGTAGTAAACAATCTGCGGAACAAGACGTCCCCAGTTAATTGAATTAGCACTTGAAAACATCATTGAGCCATTTTCAAGCTTTGCCTTTATGTCATTGTCAGTAAAAATTGACTTAACACCGTTCTGGCAGTCATCAAAATTACCCTTTATAGCACAAACTCCTACGTTGCCGCCCTCCTGAGTAATCATCTGGCGTTTCTGCATCGGGCTTACACCCTGTTCAGGATAGAAAACCATAATCTGAGTACCTTCAACGTCCTTGAAGCCTTCAAGAGCAGCTTTTCCTGTGTCACCTGAAGTTGCAACAAGAATTACTATTTTCTTATCGAGATTGATTTTCTTTGCAGATGTTGTAAGGAAGTAGGGAAGTATTTGAAGTGCCATGTCCTTAAAAGCACAAGTAGGACCATGCCAAAGCTCCAGCATATATGTACCGTCAAAAAGATGAGAAATCTCTGTAATACTTTCTGATTCAAAATTCTTTGTAGTATATGCGTTGTCTGTACAATAATGTATCTCAGCATCTGTAAAATCAGTAAGGTATTTACTGAACACAAATGCAGCTCTGTCTGCATAACTCATGTCTGCAAGGCCTTTGATTTCATCAATAGAAATCGCCGGAATTTCCTCAGGAACAAAAAGACCTCCCTCAGCAGAAATACCCTGTGTTATTGCCTCTGCTGAAGTAACCTTGATATCACTGTTTCTTGTACTTTTATAAAACATAACAATCTCCATTCTGCCGCTGCAGATCATATCCGTAAAGGCTTTGCTGCGGCTGAACAAAGCCTTTTTATTGTGATCTGCATTTATTATAAATATCGAATGATATTTTTCAAAAAATAAACCTTGTGCCTGTTGTATCAAAAGCGTTTTCTATATAGTCAATTTTATAATACTTTACACCGTCAAAAATCACTCTGGCAATGTCAAATCTTGGCTGCAACAAATTACGGTTTTTGCAACAATAATCCGCTGCCACCCTGATAATAAGACGCTGCTTTCTTTTGGTAACGGCATCAAATCCGTTGGTAAGACCATCAGGTTTTCTGGTTTTCACCTCAACAAACACAAGATAGTCTCCATTTTCTGCAATAATATCTATTTCTCCGCCCTTTATTCTATAATTGCGTGAAATTATATTATAACCTCTCTTAATAAGGTATCTGCATACTAATTCTTCACCAATTTTACCTATATCACTGCTTTTCATTAAGAAGTTTCCTTAGAAATGTTCTGCGGTGAACCTCAGAAGGTCCATATTCAAGGATAAGCTCATTGTGAAGCTTTGTGCCATATCCTTTATGCTTTTCAAAGCGGTACTGTGGATATTTTTCTGCAAGCTCTTTCATATATCTGTCCCTTGCAACCTTTGCCAGAATAGACGCAGCTGCAATTGATGCAGAAGATGCATCGCCCTTAATAACGGCATGAGCCTTAATTTCATCAAGTTCAGGCGTCTTATTGCCATCTATCAATGCAATATCAGGCTTTATCGAAAGACCATTTACAGCCCGCTTCATTGCCAACATCGTTGCCTGTAAAATATTCAGCCTGTCAATCTCCTCAACAGATGCTGTTGCAATGCAGTATGATTCAGCCTTTTCAATAATTTCATCAAAAAGCTTTTCACGCTTTTTTTCAGACAGCTTTTTGCTGTCATTTATTCCTTCAATAACTGTATCCTTATTCAATACTACAGCAGCAGCATAAACATCACCTGCAAGAGGGCCTCTCCCTGCTTCATCTACACCGCATATTACAGAATAATCATTTCTTACGGCTTCATCATATTCATATAAAGTCATATCAGCCATTTGAGTCACCGCCGTTAAAATCATCAGGCTTTTCAAGTGTAATATGACCAAGCTTTCCGCTTCTGAATTCATCAAGAACTGTAATTGCAGCTCTTTCAGTATTGACTTCTCCGCCTGAAATAAGCATTCCCCTTTTTCTTCCGACCTTTTCAAGCAAATCAAATCCGCTGTCGGAATCGCTGATTTCAATTTTATATCTTGAAATTAAAGAGTCAGGGTAGTTATCAGCTAAATATGAAAGCAGCTTCATTGCAATTGCTTCAACATCAAGAACATCATCCTTTATAGCACCTGTAAATGCCAGTCTGCATGCAACGTCCTGATCTTCAAATTTAGGCCATAAAACTCCCGGCATATCAAGAAGTTCAGCACCATCACCGATTTTTACCCACTGCTTTGTACGGGTAACTCCGGGTCTGTCCTCAACCTTTGCTCTTTTTGAATGTGCTATTTTGTTAATGAATGATGATTTTCCGACATTCGGAATGCCTACTATCATCAGTCTCACAGGTCTGCCGGTCATTCCATGTGATTTCCATTTATCAAGAAGCTCTTTAAGAACCTGACTTTTAAGAACAGGCAAAAAGTTTTTTACACCCTTACCGTTTTTACAGTCAACAGGAATTGCAGTTATTCCTTTATTCTTAAAATATTCTATCCATTTGGCTGTAACCTTATCATCAGCCATATCACTTTTATTGAGAAGAATCATTTTCGGTTTGCCGTCAGTCAGCTTATCCATTTCAGGATTTCTGCTGCTAAGAGGAGTTCTGGCGTCAAGAATTTCAACAATTCCGTCAACAAGCGGGAGATTAGACTGTATCAGCCGTCTTGTTTTCGCCATATGACCCGGAAACCATTGTATATTCTTCATTTCTGTATTATCCACTGAAAACCTCCGTTTTCATTATTTTATAAATCCGATGTTTTTCCAAGGAGAAATTATAAAAACTGCCTCGCCCAAAATGCTGTCAACTGAAACAAGACCAATTGACTTGTCACGGCTGTCCTTGGATATTCCCCTGTTATCTCCCAGAACAAAAACATAACCCTCCGGAATAATCAAGGGGTATTTCCCTGTAAATGCACCCTCGTCAAAATGTGTAAGTCCCGAAACATAGTCCTCGTTAAGAGGAACATCGTCAACATAGACAAATCCTTTTTGAAAGTCAATATCTATTTTTTGTCCTTCAACAGCGATTATTCTCTTTACAATTTTTTTATCAAGACCATTTCTATATTCCAAAGCACCGTCATCACCGAATACAACAGCCTCCTTGCAGTCGATAATAACAATATCGCCCTGTTCGGGATTCTTATACCATGAAGATACAAGCACTTTTTCATCAGGATAAAGGGTAGGAATCATAGATTCTCCTTTTACGGTTGCCATTCTCAGAACAAACGTAAAGAACATTGTAATTACAAAAACAGAAATAAAAACTGTTTCAACAATATCAATAATTCCGTCCAAAAGCTTTTTACTGCTGACATTTCCGATATTCATTTTACTCATCAGATTTCCTCCGCAGAAAGCATTGATATCAATTCCAGAGTATCTTAAAGTCAGCTTTTTCAACTGACGAATTTTCACTCTTTGAAGCATACTTCAAAACAGCCTTGCCGTAAATCTGACTTCTCTTTATAAGTCCTACATTAGGGTGACGGCTGTCACAGGAAGCATTACGATTATCACCCATTACAAAATAATAACCGTCCGGAACTGTGAGTGGATAATTAAATGAACCGTAATCTGTATTTGTGGTTACACCGTTAAGAAATTTTTCATCCAATACTTTTCCGTTTACTATTACCTTGCCGTTTTCAAAGTCAAAATCAATAGTATCTCCGCCCTTAGCAATAACTCTTTTTATGATACACTCATTAAAAGAACCGCTTGAAGCCTTGATAATATTGCCTGATGCCTCATCCTTCAGGTAAGCACAGTCATTGTCTATAATAATTATATCACCATAGGACAAATCAAAATAAACGGTTGACATAAATATCTTATCTTCAGGCTGAAGTGTATCCTGCATTGATTTTCCCACTATCTGAACAGGATGCAGGAGATATGTAAAAATCAGAATTACTATAAAAGCTGTTGTAATGGTAGTTTCGGCAATTTCCAGAATATCGTCCAGGAGCCTGCCTTTTTTATTATTTTCACTACCGACATTCTGTTCCTTAATATTTTTTTCTTCGGTTTTGTTTTCCTCAGATATAATTTCATTATTATTTTCCATAACAAACTCCATTCTTTAAATCTTGTTACGCAAGATATGTACGGTGTTGACTTAATGCTTTTATAGCAAAAAAGGGACAGACGTCCCTTACAATCAGGAGAATGCGTCGGACAGAAATCTGTCCGAAACGCACTTAACCCAACTTGATTAGCTTAGCGAATCTGTTCCTTAACCTTAGCAGCCTTACCAACTCTGTCACGGAGATAATAAAGCTTAGCTCTGCGAACTTTACCGTTTCTAACAACCTCAACCTTGTCAACAACAGGTGAATGAAGCGGGAAAACTCTTTCAATACCGCAGCCGTGAGCAACACGTCTTACTGTAAATGTTTCGCTGATACCGCCATGCTTCTTGGCAATTACAGTACCCTCAAAAACCTGAATACGACTCTTGTCGCCTTCCTTGATTTTAACGTGAACCTTTACAGTATCACCAATATTAAACTGTGGTACTTCTGCCTTCAAGCTTGAATCGCTGATCATTTTAAGTGCATCCATTTTTTCTTCCTCCTAAAATTTCCGAATATTCATGCCTGTATTGCAGACCTCTCAGCAAACGGTCTGTCAAATGCTGCAAAAAAGCAGTCCTAAGGGCAGCGGACTATCCGATTTAATGTCTTACGGCATTAATTCTCATCTGTCAGCAGACAGACGGACTTCAAATGCTTTTTTATAATATCATATTTCACGATAAAATGCAAGTGTTTTATAAAAATTTTTCTCCGTCAGAGCAAATTATACTTTTTCGGCAAATATTAATCATTTCAAAGTCAGGATTTTCAGCATTTTTAAATGTGTCAAGCAGCAGCGATGGATTATAGTTGACCTGAGTTCCTGCCGGCAAAATAATTGAAAAATATATGTACATATCGTCTGATATTATTTCTGATACTTCAATATGCGGTTTTATATCAATTTCGGTCATACCTTTTTTAGTTTTCTTCTCAACAATTATTTTATCACGATTAATAAATTCTTTAAGCAAATTTGCGGTATGTTCAGGATTGCTTACCTTGATTCTTATATCAAAGCAGGACTTTGCAATTTCAGTAATCTTTCTGACAGGTGCAAATGCTTCTTTAAATCTTATACCCTCAGGCATAACAGAATTAAGCTTATCTATAATTTTGGAGTATTCAATATCCTCATTTAAATTAAAGTCCATTATTTCGCATTCACTCTCATAGCCTAATGAAAGTGCCAGAGCAAACGCTATGTACGGATGCGGATTATAGCCCTCTGTATACCAGATAGGGAGTTTTGTCCGGCGAAAAGCCCTGAGCATAAATCTGTTAAGGTCAAGATGTGAAATATACTTTGCTCTGCCCTTTTTCTCAAAAACAGTTCTTACTTTATTCAAAGCACTTCACCCCCGTTTCCTTAACAAGTCCGCATGCTGAACACCTTTGCCTACAGTTAGGCGTAGTTTTTCCGGCTCTTGCCGTTTGGTTTTCTCTTACAAAAAACTCCTTTGAAACATAATAGTCCAAATGATCCCAAGGCAGAATTTCATCATACGGACGCTGACGGTTTGCATAAAATTCAGGTGAAATATTGCATTCGTCAAATGCTTCAAGCCATTTGTCATATTTATAATGTTCGCTCCAGCTGTCAAATTTACAGCCCTTTTGCCATGCTTTATATATAACCTGAGATAAGCGTCTGTCACCCTTTGCAAGTACTGCTTCAAGCATACTTACATTAGGATCATGCCAGCTGACTTTTATTTTCTTTGTTTTTACAGAGCTTACCAGCAGCTTTTGCTTATGCTCTATCATTTCTTTTGTGTCCTGAGCCTCAAACTGAAATGGTGTAAATGGTTTCGGAACAAAAGTTGCTGTACTTATAGACACCTGTACTCCCCTGCCCTTAGGACGATTTTCTATTGTGTAATATAAATCAATAATACGCTGAGCAAGCTCTGCTATTCCAACAATATCCTCATCACATTCAGTAGGCAGTCCCATCATAAAATAAAGCTTTACATTGCTGTATCCACCCTCAAAAGCAATACGGCACGTATTCATTATCTCTTCTTCACTGACATTTTTGTTTATAACATCACGAAGCCGCTGAGTTCCTGCTTCAGGAGCAAATGTTAGTCCGCTTTTACGCACCCTTTTAACCTTTTCCAGAAGTTCCTCGGAAAAATTATCAATTCTTAGTGAAGGCAGTGAAAGATTAATATGCTCTCCTTCAGTATAGTCAATCAGCTTTGAAAGCATGTTCTGAATATCAGAATGGTCGCTTGTACTTAATGAAGCAAGGGAAAGCTCATCATATCCTGTATTTTCGCATAAAGCTTTTGCCTGATTATAGATACTTTCAGTTGACTTTTCCCTGAATGGTCTGTATAAAAATCCTGCCTGACAAAAGCGGCAGCCTCTTATACAGCCTCTCAAAACTTCAACAGACGCTCTATTATGTACAATATCAGAAAACGGAACAACAAAGCTTTCAGGATAATAAACCTTATCAAAATCCTTAATAATTCTTTTTTTAATCACAGCAGGTGCATTTCCAATCGGAGTTACAGACTTTATTGTATTGTCATCATTGTACTGAACATTATAAAGTGACGGTACATATATACCTTTGATCTGTGCCGCATCTTTTAAAAATTCCTGACGTGTACTTCCTTTTTTCTTATGCTGATTATATAAGTCCATAAGTTCAAGATTTACTTCTTCGCCCTCACCGAGAATGAAGAGGTCAAAAAAGTCTGCAAGCGGTTCAGGGTTACAAACACATGGTCCTCCTGCAACAACAAGCGGTGCAAGGTCATTTCCTCTGTCCTTTGCCCATACAGAAACATGTGCAAGGTCAAGCATATTCAATACGTTTGTATATGACATTTCATACTGCATTGTAAATCCTATGAAATCAAAGTCTTTAACAGGTTCAAGACTTTCCAATGCATATAACGGTATATCATTTTTACGCATAATTTCTTCAAAATCAACGCATGGTGCAAAAACACGCTCACACCAATAATTTTCTCTTTCATTTATAAGAGAATACAATATTTTAATGCCAAGATGTGACATACCTATTTCATATGTATCAGGAAAACAAAATGCAAATCTGACGTCTACTTCAGACTTGTCCTTTACTATACTTCCGCTTTCTCCGCCAATATATCTTGACGGTTTCTGAACTGAAAGCAGATGCTTTTCAATTTTTTCTCTAAGCATATATTCCTCCGAATTTTGTTATGGCAATGCTATATAAAATTTTCAGATGTTCTTTTTGGAGCACTGCATTATCCATTACATATATTCTACTATAAATCCACACCTTTTGCAAGTAAAAAAACAGCACCGCACATTTTTGTACGGTGCTGTTTTTATTTTCGTCCGCATACAAATTCATTTATTCCTGAAAAAATAGTAAATGCTACCTTAGACTGATATTCTTCATCTGTAAGCAGTTTTGCTTCTGCTTCATTTGAAAGAAATCCGCATTCAACCATTACAGTCGGATTTTCACTGAAATAGCACAGGAAAAGTTCCTTTCCGCATAATTTTATCTCCCTCTGATTATCAGGCTGAATAAATTTAACAAACTGTCCCTGCATAATCTCTGCCAGCCTTTCATTCTGTGAGTTTGTATCTGAGTAAAACATCTGTGCTCCGCTGTATTTAGGGTCAGTAAATTGATTTTGATGTATTGAAATGCATAATGAATTAGGATATTTGTTAAATAACGCTAGTCTGTTGTCCATATCTGAGCTTTTTTGATTTGCTATTCCTTCTATGCCTTTGTCATGTATTGATTTATCTGTATCTCTTGTAACCTGTACATCATAGCCTGATACTCTCAGCATATCTCTGACCTTCAGCAATATGTTAAGATTTATTCCCTTTTCTGAAATTCCGTCTGCTGTTGAACACCCTCCGTCCATGCCGCCATGACCTGCATCCAGCACAATAATCGGCATATCTTCAGAAAAATTAACTGATGCGGGAATCACTCCGTCATTATAGCTGCTTGATAATTTTGCGACAGCAGCTATAATACATACTATGCCTATAGAGCATAAAAGTCTTCTGATTATTTTTTTGCTTATTTTTTTCATAGTAAAGCTCCTTAAAACGCATTTTTACTAATAAATATGCCAAAAAATAATGAGATATGATATAAAGTTCTGCATTTATTAAAGCAGCACTTCACATTTTTGTGCAGGCTGAACTGTAAAGCAAATTAATGCTTTACAGTTTTTAGGGATATTTAAATTTATATATTAGGTTCGATAAATTGGAATTTACCATCTGTTCCAATGGATACGTTTTTTTACATCAATGTCTTTCTGCTTGATAGCTGGCACGTCCAGTTTAGGTTTGCCTATGCCAATAAAGCAAGGCATTAAATACTCTTTTGGGAAGCCTAGAACATCTCTCGCATATTCGCCTTCATTGCCAAGCGGAATACGGAGAGTGCAACCATAACCTTCTGAAGTCGAAGCAAGAAAAATATTTTCAATGCTGCACCATATCGAAGCAAAGCCATTCAGATGAGATAAGTTTTCTGGATGAAGAATATCTGTTTTCTGTTTCAGCAGAGGAATTACAATCACTGAAGCATCAAGCAACATTCTATGTTGTTTGGGAACAGCATTTCTGTATGCTTCCTGCTGTTCAAAATCTTTTAGATTCCAATCTTTTAACAGCTGTTCCATATCGTTATCGGAAATACCTTTAGGAATTATTTCAAGTAAATTTGCTACGGTATCCATGTCTTGAATTACTATGTAATACCAATCTCTCATATGGTCGTTTGTTGGTGCTTTAAGTCCAGCTGAAATTATCCTTTCGACAACTTCTTTGGGAATGGTTTCGTTTTCAAAATCACGAATAGTTCTTCTTTTTTCTATCACATCATAGAAATCCATTTTAAGGTCCTTTCTTCATCATGTTGATTTACAGTAGCTTGTCAAATTCCGATTTGTTAAGAAAAGCAAATTTCTTTTCCGTATAAATTTCATTATACCATATTCATTCCGAAAAAGCAATTCTATTTTCATAAAATTGCCTCCCAAACTGTGCAATAACTGCACCGAATAATAGAATTGCTTTATTGAAAAAACAAAAATTGCCAACAGCAGCACTGATACTGTACTTATGTCGGTTTGCGAGAATTATTTTGACTTTCATGCTATTATCAGCGCTGCCTGTTTTAAAATATCAGCCTCCATTTCAAGTTCCTTTACACATTTAGAACCTGTCTTCACAAGCT
>DJPR01000018.1 GCA_002438605.1 Ruminococcus sp. UBA6407 | reverse complement strand
TTCAGTACGAAACGTGTCACACTGTTCGCAAACTCATCGAGTAAGCAGCGAACATGGTATTTCAGCTTGCCACCATCATTCGTATCTGCACGAGTACAGAGCAAGTTGAAAAGCTGTGAATACATAATTGCTACTAAGAAGTTAAATGTAGCATCGGTATCAGAGATAATGACAAATAAAGCAGACAGCTCATCACCAAGTTTGTCTAAGCCTAATTCGTCATATCTGGTTATCTCTAATACCTCATCTATTGCAAACGGTGCTAACCGTGTTGAACAAGAAATCAAAATAGACTTTGCTGTTTTACCAGCTGCCAGCTTATATGACTTAAACTGTTTGATTGCAAATGAAGCAATTCTAACAACTTCATCTGAGGGTTCAAGTTCTTTAAATCCCTCATATCCTTCATATTCCTCTGGAATTTCTTCCGGAATTGTTCCGTTTATCCACATTTCAACGAATTCAAAATGTCTATCAATTGCATTTTTGAATGTTTCATCATCTTCTCTGCACTCAGACATGTTAATCATATCAATCAATGTTTCAAAATTTCGCTCATCCGGAGGAGAGGTTGCAAAAATCATTGCAATATATGCAGTATATAAAAGTTTTTCTGCTTTAACCCAGAAATCTTCACCGCTATTCGGCTGATTTCCGCTTGTGTTTTTGATAAGGACATCTACAAATTTAAGAATATCCTTTTCACGATTTTTTTCGCTAATATATGCAAAAGGGTTATAGTGCATTGATTTTGCGAAATCAATCGTATTAAAAACCTTTATGTGATATGGTTCATAGATTGTCTTACCCTTGCTATCTTTTCCTATCGGTCTGCCACGCTTCAACATTTTTCCGCATTCAATCAATACTGTTCCTTTCGGGTCGGTAACGATATAGCTAGAATGCATCTGCATTAAGTTTGGTTTGACAAAAAATCTTGTTTTACCTGAACCAGAACCACCGATAACCAGAATATTTTTATTTCTGGCGTATTTCGGGTGAGAGGGTTTTCCCATTGTCAGGCTCTCGGTTTGCGTTAGAATTACATTATTAAACTTATCTTTTAAGTCCATATATGGTTCTATATCTTGTTCGTTGCCCCATCTTGCACTACCGTATTCCTCACCATTACGGAATTTCTTTTTGTTTTTTGACTTAATGTACATGATGAGTTTCATTATGAGTGCAACTGCTACGCCAAATCCCAAATCTATCACATTGAAACTCGGAATTACCTGTGCAAAAACAACGCCTAGGTTATTCATAAATGGCATCATTTTTTCAGAGATTCCGTTACCTTCGGCTGTTCGATATGCAAGTGAAATCAAATCACCTGCGTATCCAAATATAACAAATGGCAGCCAACTCAATATCGTTTTCTTTACTTTTTTGCTATTCATTATTTTCTCCGAAGTCAAGTGGCTTTGTCGGCATTAAAGAGCCATGTCCTTTGATTTTTCACGAACTTTTTCTTTCTTTTTCGGCTCTTGCTCTTGAATACGCTGTGCATTCTCACGCAGCTGCTGTCTTGTTACTGTCGGCTGCTTCTCAATGTCTTGCTGTTTTTCATTTGCATATTCAGTAAAAGCACGCTTGAAATTATCTGTCTTTCCAGATTCAAACATCACATGAAATTCGCCAGATGCTGAATCGTGTTTTATTGCAAAGTCAATATCATATTTTTTTGCGACAGACAAAAAATCTCCGATATTTTTATCTGACACTTCAATAGATTCCAACTTTCCACCATGTTCTGTTGCACGTTTATTCAATTGGCGAACAGAAATCTTACCTTTCTTTTCTGCATTTCCGCTTAAAAAGGTTTTCATCATCTCTTTCATTATGTCTGATGTAAGTTCAGTTGCTTGTTTGGAAAGAGAAAGTGTCTTTTTTAAGCCGTGTTCCATGTCAGAAGCCATAGAATGTCCTCCTTATCTACGCATAATATGATTTATTTCATACTGCGTGTGAAACGGACAGTCTTCTGTGCTTTGCAGCCATAAGCGAAGCTTTAGAGCAAACTTTCTGGCGGTTTTTACATCAGTTATCACTGCAATTGTCACAATTTCACCATTGTTGATTTCAGCCAAAACGCTATATGATTTCATTTGATTTTGTTCAATTCGCAGCGAAACAATGTTTTCCTTGCACAGAATACGGTTGAACTCAGTCAATAAAAGCTTTTCGGTTTTAACAGTTTTTACAACTTCCCTCATTCTTTTCATCTCTCTTTTTTTAATCGGGCATCCGGAACAAGTTTCCTGTATCTGAATTTCCAGACAACCAGTTAATCAATGTTGCCAAGGCTTGTTCCATTTGGATTCCGGTATCGTAAATACCAAGAATTACAACATCCTCATTGTCAACAACTTCTGCGACAATCGCATACGCCATTTTTTCTTCATCTGTTTCTGTATCCACCACGGTTGTATTTTCCATTGTGAATATGGAAATGACGTTTGCGTAATTGACTAACATTTTGTCGTTTGTTCCCTTTGGAATAATGGTCATGCTCATTTTTGATTCCTCCATTTTTTTATTTTCAACCGGAAATCCAGTTGATAGCGTAGTAATTATCCGGTACACATATCATGGTGGACAAGGTTATCATAAAAACCCTCCATTGAAATGGGAGCATTGTATAACGCTGTCAGTAAATAATTTTGCCTTGCTGTGATTTTGGCGGAGTTTGCCTTTAAGCAGTCTAAAACATACATGATATGTTCGGAATTGAGTTTTGAATACATGGAACGAACTATTTCTGTATCCATATCCATACCGTTAATGCGAATGGATTTTTGTGTTGTACAACGTACAAAGCTAATCATATGAATGAGTTCATTCACTTGCTCAGCATTGTATATTAAATGCCCTTTAGAGTTAGTCGTTTGCAGTATAATATCTGCTTCTATCTGTTCTTCGACCAATTGTTTTGTCTGTTCCCATTCAATCTTATCAATCCATCCCTTTTTATCTTCATTCTTTGAGATAGATTGATTGATAGTTAATAAATCAGTATTTGATTCTTTGGTACTTGATAGTTTTGATATTTTATATACATCGTGGTTTTCCGCATGTGTTTCATCCACATTTGGGTTTTCCCGATATGGTGTTTCCTGTTCTGGTGTATCCTCCAAAAAAATCGGTTCATCGCTTATAGAATATTCCACGTCAAGAAATCTCCCATTATCAGCAAATATTCTTTGCCTGCGTAAATATCCGCATCTTTCTAATTCTTTGAGAGCCGAGGAAACTTTCGTTTCACCGTCAGGAACGATGCTTGCCAAGCCTTTAATGGAAAAACTAAAAGAATCAGACATGGACAACATGGTCAAAAGTAAACCTCTTGCTGTTAGCCCAAGGCTTTTATCTCGAATAAATTCGTTATGAACCACTGTGAAATCCTTCTCCATTTTCTTTGTTAGTCTTGCCATTCTTACCACTCCTTTCTGAAAAAACGTCCCTCGAAAAAACCGAGGAACGTTTTCACTGTAAAAGTTGATTTTGATGATGATTTCACTTTTTATATGAAAAGCGAGCATAAAACAAAACAAGGAGAAAAAAGAATGCCACACAAAAAACGGCGTTCCTCGATTTTTTCGAGAAACGCCGTTTGATTTGGCATTATTCAATTATATCAATCTGTCTGCGGTTGTTTTTTCGTGTAAAATTTTTGTGAAATTCTGTTCCCTATCAAAATTACAGGTACTTTTAGTTTTTATAAACTCAAATCATTAATTATCCAAGCTTACAGAAGCAATTACTTCTGATACAAGATTTGCAGGAAGCTGTTCATACCTAAGGAAATTGAGTTCAAAACTTCCCATTCCTCTTGTGGTCTGACGCAGATACATAGCAAAATCGTGCATTTCACGAACAGGCACTTCAGCCTGAATCATTGTAATGCCATTTTCAACAGGTTCCATGCCTAAAACTCTTCCTCTGCGTTTATTAAGCTCACCCATTATATCACCTGTATTTTCATCAGGAGTAATAACCTTCAATTCACCTATTGGTTCAAGCATTACAGGATCAGCCTGACGCAGTCCCTCTTTATACGCAATAGATGCTGCTGTTTTAAATGCCATTTCAGAAGAATCCACAGGATGATATGAACCATCAACGAGAATTGCTTTAAGTCCGACAACAGGGCAGCCTGCAAGTACACCCTTTTTCACGCTCTCCTCCAGTCCTTTCTGAACTGCAGGAAAGAAATTCTTAGGCACAGCTCCGCCAAAGACTCTTTCTTCAAACACCAGTGCATCACTGACACATGGTTCAAATTCAATCCAAACGTGTCCGTATTGTCCATGACCACCTGACTGTTTTTTATGTTTTCCCTCAACCTTAACCTTTTTGCGTATCGTTTCTCTGTATGCAATTTTAGGTACTTCAAGCTTTATATCTACTCCAAACTTGCCTTTAAGTTTAGATGCAGTAACCTCAAGATGCTGTTCTCCAAGTCCGCTTAATATCTGCTCTTTGGTATTTTCATCCTGAATATATGTTAAAGTCGGATCTTCTTCAAGAATACGCTGCATAGCTGATGAAATTTTTGCTTCATCTCCCTGTGCTTTAGCCTTTACAGCCATTGAATAGCAAGGCTTTGGAAATTCAATTTCACCAAACCTTATCGTTCTCGCTGATGAACATAATGTTGCTGAAGTTCCTGCACTGATTTTTGAAGCAACTACAATATCCCCTGCTGCTGCACATGTCACCTCAGTCTGCTTTTTACCAAGCAACGTATAAAGCTTCCCTATTTTTTCACTGCCGCCGACAGCTGTATTTACCGCATCTGTATTTGCCGAAAGTTTGCCAGACATAACCCTTATGTATGACATTTTGCCGACAAACGGATCTGCAACGGTTTTAAATACAAATGCTGACAAAGGTTCATTTTCATCACAAGCAATTTCAATAATTTCATTTGAAGAATCAAACGCTTCCTCTTTTCTTACCTCTGCCGGTGACGGAAGAAGAAGTTCAAATTCTTTAAGCAGCATATCAATACCTGCCTGAGTTAAAGCAGATGTACAGATAACAGGGGTAATAATTCCTCTGTTCATACCGTCATGAATACCGTCAATAAGTTCCTTTTGAGTAAACTGCTCACCCTCAAAGAATTTTTCCATTCTTTCATCTGATGTTTCCGCTACGGCTTCACTTATTGCACCAAGCAAGCCGTCTATTCTGTACTCAATCTTGTCAGATATTTCAGATGTAGGGAAATCTGCTTCAACAGCTTTGCCGCTTTCATCATATTTATATGCTTTCATTTCAATAAGATTTACATAAGCAACAATTTCACCGTCTTTAAGAACAGGGACTACTATCGGGCAGACAGTCGGACCAAAAACAGTTTTCAGCTCTGTAAGAACATTAAAGAAGTTAGCGTCCTTATCGTCAATTTTAGTTACAATGAACATTTTTGATTTGCCCTGCTTAACTGCCTCTGCATATGCTTTTTTTGCTCCGACTTTTACACCGGATTTAGCTGAAACCGTAATTGCTACTGTATCAGCAGCTCTGATTCCTTCATTCATTTCAGCAGCAAAGTCAAACAGCCCCGGAGTATCAAGCAGATTTATTTTCAGATTATTATATTCAAATGAAGCAAGGGCTGTACTAATAGAAATACCTCTCTTTATTTCTTCTGCATCATAATCGCATACTGTAGTTCCGTCCGATGTTTTTCCTATGCGGTCAGTTACCTGTGCATTATATAAAATAGCCTCAACAAGTGATGTTTTTCCTGAACCGTTATGTCCTGCAAATGCAATATTTCTTATATTTTCAGCATTAATCATAATTACTTCTCCTTTTGTTACTTCATAAGTTGATTAAATTATGTAAAAAGTATAACACTATTTTTTTGATTTTGCAATAGTTTTAAATCTTTTTCTACATTTTACAAAATAAATAATTGATTTTTTGTTAATATTTAACAAATCTCATGATTAACTTTTCTGTCAGAAAACAATTTTTCACTTAATCCTTGATTTTTCCAGCCCAGAACCATGAATATATACATTGCTGACCACAATAGAACGTCAACCACAATACTTAATAAAGATTCGTTGTGAATATGCATAAGTTTAAGTAAAAGTTCTGATGCTTTCATAGTCATAACAACATAGGCTATCGGCATTATGAACACCTTGAAAACACTTATATCAGGCTTTACATGTATCATAATTTTTATAAATCTTGAAACATTACCAATAATATTGCTAGCATAATATGACGCAACTATTCCGTAAAATCCTATGCGTGGCACAAAAATAAGAACAACTGAAATTCTTACAGCATATTCAGCAAGATAATTAAGTGAAGAAAAGCCTTGAAGTCCCATACCCTTAATCATTGCTTCAAGAATAATCTCAAGATATATAAACGGAACTACAGGTGCAATTATGGTAATCATTCTTCCTGCAAGCTCACCGCCGTCCAATAAAGCCCCTATCTCGCTGCCATAATGCATTAAAACCGCAGCAACCAAAATTGAAAAAATAAGTGTTTTTTCAATCAGATTACCTGCAATGCTTTTTATTCTTTTCATATTTTTGGAGGCTGCTGCCCTTGCTGTTTCCGATACCACAATTCCCGAAAGGGAACATATTACAACTGACGGAAAAAACAGTGTGGGAATAACAATAGCCTCAAACACTCCGAACTGACTGAATGCTTCTTTGACTGAATTGCCATACTGTCTTAATGTTACAGGAATTAAAGCATCATTTGCACTGCTTAATATTGAAGTCAGACAACCTCCTGCCATAACAGGTACTGCAAGAGAAATATATTTTTTCAAGCTTAAAGATGACCTACTGCTGTAAACCTGACGATTTTTAAAAAATATAAAAAGAAACATTACAAGTGATGTACAGTTTCCTGCGATTATTCCGCTTACCATTATATCGCATACTGCCGCGTTGTTAGGTACTTTTACCGCAAATGTAAGCACAATAATAACAATCGCTTTAACAGCAAATTCAAGTATATCCGCCATTGCTGTAGTTGAAACTGTTCTTGACGCATTAAAAAATCCTTTGAAACACGCAGAGTATGCACCAATTGGCAAAGCTGCTGCCATAAGCTTTATCGGTTGACTCATCTCCGCACTTTTAAAAAACTTTATGCTCAAAGGCTCTGAAAATGCAATAAGGAAAAGTCCGCTGAGTACACTTAAAAAGGTACACATTAAAAGTCCGTATTTTAAAATCCTGTTTGGATTTCCGTTTTTCTTTCCTATTTCCTCCGATACAAGACGGCTGATGCATAAAAATGCATTTCCGTTTGATACCATTCCTATAAGTATCAGAAACGAACCTGTCAGCGACAATATTCCCATTGCTGACGTTCCCAACTGTCTGGTTATAAAAATATTCAGCAAAAGTGCAGCTGAGTCCAAAAAAAGCTGCATTACAGTCAATATTATCGTATCCCTTACAATTTTATTCTTTATTATCATAATATCCTCCCAAAATGCTGTATTGCACATGTTTCATTCTATGAATAGGCGATCACATTTTATGATAATGTGACCGTTCATAATATTGAGGCAACACCACATAAAGATTGTGCGGTATTGCCTTGAGTCAAAAAATGCAATTATTTCTTATTCGGGCAGTTCCTTACTCCATTATCAATATTGCTCCCCAAATTAAATCTTGAACAATTTAATTTGGAGAGCAATAAAAACAAATTTCTGCTTGATTTATGAATAAAAATATAGTATAATTAATAAAAGCAACATTGCACAAAGCACATCAAATAACTTTGTACAATGCTGCCTGAAGATTTATTTGTCCAACAATTTCAGAATGGAGATTTATTATGATTTGTGATTTACATTGTCATACTAAATTGTCTGACGGTTCACTCGGTATTGAAGATGTAATCGCTCAGGCAAAAAGAATGAATATTGACTTTCTTTCAATTACAGACCATGACACAATGGCTTCATTTTCAAGAGCCGATGTTTTAGGTTCAAGACACGGCGTAAAAATAATTCATGGTGTAGAGCTTTCCGCATGGGATAAAAAACGCAGTTCAAAGGTACATATTTTATGCTATGTTCCGAAAAAGCCTGACAGACTTGAAATGCTCTGCCTGAAATCATGCGAAATAAGAAAAGAATGCTCTAAAGAAATGATTGAAAATGTTATGAAAAAATATCCCATAACTCTTGAAAGTATTCTTAAACATACAACAAGCAGCAAAAGTATTTTCAAACAGCATATAATGAGAGCCTTGATCGACTACGGTTATGCACTTGAATTTTACGGAGAGCTTGACAGAGAGCTTTTCAATCCTAAAATCGGCTCATGCTACGTTGAACGTGAATATCCTGACGTTCAGTTTGTACTTGACCTTATCCACTCTGCTAAAGGTGTTGCTGTTATGGCTCACCCTGCTCAGTATGATAATATAGAACTCCTTGAGGAACTGGCTAAGCAGGGAAAAATTGATGGTGTGGAAATTGACCACTACTCTGCTGATGAAAAATACCGCAGTGAGCTTCGTGCAGTTGCTGAAAAATACAACCTGATCGTTACAGGCGGTTCGGATTTTCATGGGCTGTATAACGCTGTCCCAACTCACCTCGGAAGCGGCTCAACCACTAAAGAAAACTTGGACAGAATTATTAAATTCGCAAATAAAGCTGAATAATGTATTGTAAAAATGGAGGTTAAAAAATATGGGCATTATGGAATCAGCACTTCAAAAGCATAGGGAATGGAAAGGTAAAATTGAAATTATTTCAAGAACTCCTGTAAATAATCGTGACCAGCTTTCTCATGCATATACTCCCGGCGTTGCCAGACCATGCCTTGAAATTGAGAAAAATCCTGATTTATCATATGAACTCACTCGCCGTCACAACCTTGTTGCAGTTATTACTGACGGTACTGCTGTTTTGGGACTCGGTGATATCGGCCCGCTCGCAGCTATGCCTGTTATGGAGGGTAAATGTGCTTTATTCAAGGAATTTGCTGATGTTGACGCTTTTCCGATTTGTGTGGACTCTAAGGATACTGATGAAATAGTCAGAACCATTGCCAACATCTCAAAAAGCTTCGGCGGCATAAACCTTGAGGATATTTCAGCTCCACGCTGCTTTGAAATTGAAGCAAAATTGAAAAAGCTTGTTGACATTCCTGTTTTCCATGATGACCAGCATGGTACTGCAATTGTGGCAAGTGCAGCAATGCTTAATGCTGCAAAAGTTGCAGGCAAAAAGATTTCAGATATGACTCTTGTTATAAATGGTGCCGGTGCAGCAGGAATTGCCATTGCAAAGCATTTTATTTCTCTCGGAATGGGTAATATTATAATGGTAGACATTAACGGTATTATTTGTGACGGTGATGAATTTACAAATCCTGCACACTATGAAATGGCTAAGGTGACTAATAAAAACAAACTTAAAGGTTCTCTTGCAGATGCACTTAAAGGGGCTGACGCATTCATAGGTGTTTCACGTCCTAATCTTGTAACTCAGGACATGGTAAAATCAATGGCTGACAAGGCTATTGTTTTTGCAATGGCAAATCCAACACCTGAAATAATGCCTGAAGACGCAAAGGCAGCAGGTGCATTTATAGTCGGTACAGGCAGAAGCGATTACCCTAACCAGATTAATAATGTTGTTGCTTTCCCCGGAGTATTTAAAGGTGCACTTGCAGTAAGAGCTTCAGACATAAATGAAGAAATGAAGCTTGCAGCAGCTTATGCTATCGCAGACAGTGTTCCTGCTGATAAGCTCGATGCAGAAAATATACTCCCTGACCCATTCGACAGAGAAGTACCAAAGGCTGTTGCAAAGGCTGTTGCTGATGCCGCAGTGAAATCAGGAGTAGCAAAAATCAAAAACACGTTATAATGGAGATAAATTATGAAATATGAATATACACCTGTAGGAGTTTGCTCCAGAAAAATATACTTGGAAGTTAATGACGGAAAGGTTGAAAATATAGAATTCGTTGGCGGATGCAACGGCAACCTGAAAGGAATAGCCGAACTTGTCAAAGGCATGGATGTTGAGGACGTTATTGAACGACTTGAGGGTATAACATGCGGTGCAAAACCAACGTCATGTCCTGCTCAGCTTGCAGAGGCTTTAAAGGAAATCTTATGATTCAATTTATACAAGGTTTAGGAGTGAGAGCTGTACCTGCTCTCATTTCCTTTGTTATGCTGCTGTTTTTATTGTCCCGCTTTTTGTTGGGATTGTAAACCTCGGAAATATCGCAGGAATCTTATTAAGCTCTGTAATTCTTGCTTTTTCGTTATTTTACAATTCTGTATCCGGCTATATATCAAAGCTATGGAAATTTCCTTTAGGCAAAGCAGGAATACTGCTTGCTTCATTTATAATCGTTTCAGGAATAATAATTACAGTGACTATTTCTGTTTTTATGTTGAAATCACTTTCAGACAAACCTGAATCAAATAATACAACTGTAATAGTTCTTGGTTGTCAGGTAAAAGAAACTCGTCCCTCTCTTATGCTGAAACGCAGACTTGATGCTGCTTTTGAGTATCTATCTGAAAATGATAACGTAAATGTTATTGTATCAGGCGGCAAAGGCAGTGACGAAAAAATAAGTGAAGCCCAATGCATGAAAGAATATCTTATAAATAAAGGCATACAAAGTGAAAGAATAATTATGGAAGATAAGTCATCATCAACTTATGAAAATCTGAAGTTTTCTAAACAGATAATTGAAAAAAGAAATCTTCCTGCTGACATCACAATTGTTACAGACGGATATCATCAACTGAGAGCTGAAATGATTGCAAAATCACTTGATTATAAAAATATAAGCAATATATCTGCTCCGACTTCGCCTTGGCTTGTTCCAACATACTGGCTTCGTGAATGGTTTGGGGTATCATATCAATATCTGTTTGGAAAGTAAGTTGGAGGCACAATGAGCTGGATTATAAAATTAAATGACAGCGAAAAGTATGTTTATTCAAAAAGATTAATGGTATCACGTCCCGAATTTGCAAGGAAGTTTGCAACAAAAGAACAAGCACGAGTTTATATAAGAACAGGTGAATACAGTCAATTTCCAATTTCAATAACAGAGTATACAAATTCAACTGTCAAAAACAAAAAGTTTGATTTACTATTTGAAAATCTCTACAAGAAAAAGGACAATCCTTTTAAACATGGATATTAGGGTGTGTTGAAAATTCAGCACACCCTAATTGTTATAATTCTTTCTGAGAATTTCTATTTCCTTTGCATACCCTTCCAAATCATTTGGAGTTTCCAATATAAACGGCAATTCTTTCAGATATGGATGATTTATGACATTTATTAAAGCATCTAATCCGATATAACCCTCTCCTATTTTAGCATGTCTGTCCTTATGAGCTCCCAATGGATTAAGGCTGTCATTAAGATGAACTGCTTTAAGACGTTCAAGACCAATTATACGGTCAAATTCTTCAAGCACACCGTCAAGATTGCTTACTATATCATATCCGCCGTCCCAGACATGACAGGTATCAAGACAAACCCCTAATTTATCATTAAGCTCCACATTATCAATTATTTTTCTTATTTCTTCAAAATTTCTTCCAACCTCTGATCCCTTTCCTGCCATTGTTTCAAGCAGTATAATTGTGGACTGTTCAGCTGTAATCACATTGTTAAGCTGTTCGGAAATTAATTTTATCCCGACTTCAGCACCCTGCTTTACATGAGAACCCGGATGAAAATTATAATAGTTGTTCGGAGTATACTCCATTCGTTTTATGTCGTCTTTCATTGCATTTAATGCAAATTCTCTAATTTTCTCATCTGATGCACAGGCATTCATTGTATACGGAGCATGTGCCACAAGCTTTCCGAATTTGTTTTCATTGTAAATTTCCATAAATGCATCAATATCAGACTGATTTATTGCTTTAGCACTTCCGCCTCTTGGATTTCTTGTGAAAAAAGCAAATGTATTTGCATTAATTTTTAATGCCTGCTTTCCCATATCATTATATCCCTTTGACGCTGATAAGTGACATCCTATATAAAGCATATTATTATCATTCCTTTTAGTATAATATAATTATTCTGAAATTCAGACTGTTGAAACCGATTTTCCAAAGAGTTTGCTAACCCTTTGGCGAAAGTCCGGAGGCATAGTCTTTTGTGGTGTGTGCGGCAAAGCCCCACATAAATCCTTTAGGCATTCTGCAAAGGATGAATTAAGGGAACGCCCTGCAAGAAAGGGTGTTACATTACTGCAATAAGCTTTTCAATAATCTGAATTTTGATATAATATAATTATACCAAATTCCAAGTGAATTTACAACAAAATCAATAAAACAATTATTTTGTACACTTTTAACAAAAAGCCGTTTATTTATTTTAACCAAAACAGCTTGACATTTTAAGTGTGTTATGGTACAATATGTAATAGCAACGGATATATAATCCGTTACCTTAATGAATTAAGCTTTTTTAACAGCAAAAAACGGAGGTTTTATTATGAATGATAAAAACATTATTGCAGTAAGAAACACAAAGACAGTTTACAAGGAAGACGGAAAAGCTATTAAGGTTTTTAATGAGGAATACCTGAAATCAGATATACTTAATGAAGCTTTAAATCAGGCTAGAGTTGAAGAAGCAGGTGTTAACTGCCCTAAGCTTCTTGAAGTAACTAAAATTGATAACAAATGGGCTATTATTTCAGAATTTATCGAAGGCAAAACACTTGAACAGCTTATGATTGAAAATCCTGATAAAATTGACGAGTATCTTGATAGATTTGTTAATTTGCAGCTGCAAATTCATAGTTTTAAAGCTCCTTTGCTTAATAAACTCAAGGATAAAATGAACAGAAAAATTTCCGAAGCTGATATAGACGCTACAACTCGCTATGAGCTTCATACACGTTTAGAGTCAATGCCAAAGCATACCAAAATTTGTCATGGTGATTTTTGTCCAAGCAATATTATCTGTTCACCCGACGGAAAAGATTATGTTATTGACTGGTCACATGCAACACAAGGCAACGCTTCAGCAGATGTTGCAAGAACATATCTGCTGTTCTGCCTGAATAACAAAAAAGATGTTGCTGATAAGTATCTTAAACTTTTCTGTCAGAAGAGTGATACTGCAAAACAGTATGTTGAAAAATGGCTTCCTATCGTTGCAGCTTCACAGTCTGTAAAAGGCAAGCAGGAAGAACGTGACTTCCTTATGAAGTGGGTTGACATTGTAGATTACGAATAATTATTATAATAGCCTGAGAAAAATCTCAGGCTATTTATTTTATACTACAATATAATCTGCACTTGCATAACCGCTTATTCCGTTATATGTTACAACATACCAATTTCCTGTCTGTCCATTTACCATTACAGTTGCATTGTTTGGTATACTTGAGATAATTTTTCCTGTTATGGCAGGGTAACTTCTCATATTAAGATTTGAACCGTCAGTTACAACTGTTCCCCACCTTACAGGACTTGCTTCAATAAATGGTATGCCAAAATAATCACATAATGACTGAACAAGATTTTTAGCAATATTATTTATATTTCCTCTTATCCATGCCTCATCTTCAATATTATCATGATAACCCAGCTCGCATAAAACAGCAACCGCTTTGGTTTGAGTTACCTCTCCGAGAGTTGTTGTCGGAACAGCATTTGATTTATCGGGAAGCGGATAGATGCTTTTAAGGTTATTGGCTATAATATTCGCAAGCCTTTCTCCGCTTTCGCTGTATGGTGAAAAATATATATCAATTCCACGAAGCTTTCCGGCAAGACGTTCTGGTGCAGCATTGGAATGCAATGCCAAATGAACATCATAATAATTAGAGTTTGAGTCTTTTATAGCTCCGGCAACATTTCTGTCCGGATCATTCCTTACAAATTGTATACCGCTTGAACGAAGATATGGTTCCATTCTGTCGGCTATAAGATTCATATAGTATTCTTCATTACCCTGAGTAACGTATTTATTCCACTCCTGAGTTGAAGGACTTAAAAATATCTTAGGCATAAAATTATCCTTTCACACGCCAAGTTGTCTTATGGACAAATTGATTGCAAAACATCAATCAGCACAATTTGTTTTGTGCTTCCATATATTTTATGCCAAAGAAAAAATAATGACAATCAAAAAGCACCGCATACATTGCGGTGCTTTTATTATTATGTATTATTAATCACTGCTGTTTCTGAACAATTGAACCATACAATAAAAATATCCGTATTCTTCATAAAAGTCAGTGAATCCATTATATTTTTCAGCAATATTTTTAATAGTCATAACTCCGTAACCATGATATTCCTTATCATTTTTAGATGTTCTTAACTTAGGATTTTCATTAAGAACGCTGTCTTGAATACTGTTTTTTACTTTTATGATAATTCCAAAATGACTTTCCACAACACGAATTTCCATACGTCTTTCGGCATTTTCGACTTTACTGCATGCCTCAATAGCATTATCAAGCATATTTCCAAACAAATTGCAAATATCAACATTATCTATTCCGTTGAAATCAGAAAGGCATGTGCAAAAACACTTGATATTAAGACCTTTTGCATAACTAAGCTTAATATTTAGAATAGCATTTACAAATTCATTTTCAGTAAGTACATTACTGCTTTGGGTTTCAACATTCTGAATATAGTCCGTTATATATTCAGATGCCTGCTGATAATTTTTCTCTTTAAGAAGAATATCAATTGTATACAAACTATGTTTGAGATTATGTTCTGCCTTTCTCATTTCCATACGCTGACTTTTTATATTGTCCGCATATTTGCTTTGATAAGTTAATTGATTTTTTAAAACTTCATTTTCAATAACTGTCTGATTATAAATATTTAAATTATAGGTTATTTTAAGTACGATAATATTTGTAAATACAAGTGCAATATCAGCAACAAGAAGTAGCTTTGCACTTATGGGAGTAATGTTTGATTTTATACTTGCATATCTTATAAGAATCATTATAAAAATTGAAAGTACAAGCAATGTCACAATAAGCAGCCATTCTCTTATGGAAAACTTCAAATTCTTAGATTCTGTAATTTTGGCTATAAGCAAAAATAAATAAGTATCCATTGCCTGTACTAATATAATTACAATAAATCGGTAAAAGCCTGACTGCTGATAAATAAGCTCCAACGGCATTTTTGTAATTACTGAAACACTTCGTGTTACCAATGTAGATACAGCAGTTATACATAAAAATGCTGATGATGAAGCAATAAGTGTTTTAAAAAGACCTCTTTTTAAAAGCAGCTTCGTCAATAGAAAAACAACTGTAATGTAAATAAAGATTATCCAACCTTCATAGTACATAAGGTGATTTATAATTGTAACTGTTGCAACATAAAAGCTTGTAACAATTACCAGTTTTATCCTGTTCTTTTGTGTCCGCAGGTTAGTTTTAAGCAACAAAAATACATATAAGGAAATAATTGTTCCCTCATATATATTAATCGCAAATTCAAAAATCGACCATAGTATATCCTTCATATTATCGACCTCATATACAACATATAACGCTTCATCAGTTCAGATTCATACGTTTTTCCATATTGCAGACATTGTCGATTAATAAAATACACTGTTTCATTAACTTTATCAATACGGCTTACATTTTTTAAATTAGCAATATACCGTCTGTGCATTCTTACAAAATTGTATTTGCTAAGCTCTTCCTCAGCATCACATATATTCCTTCTTATACGATATTCATCATTATTTAGCAAAACGTAATTAAGATAATGATTATCACTCATAACATATACTATATCTGAAACGGATAGTTCCTTTGTTTCACCGTAGGCCAACGCTAATTCTATAATATGGTTTTGGTTTATGTTTAACAGCAGTTTTTGAATAACTACAGAAATACTTTTCCCTATTTCATCTCTCGAATCCTTTTTGATAAAGTTAAATGGCTGAAACTCAAAACTGTCATACACAAGTTCATCATTTGACGTTATGAAAATAATGAAGCTTTTATCAGAAAACTTTCTTATTTCTCTCGCAGCTTCAAATCCGCTTTTTTCCGGCATCATGATATCCAAAAATATAACATCAAATTTATTCTCCATATTTTGTGAAAGCATTGCATTTACGCTTAAAAATGGAACAACCCTTACTTCCTGTCGATGCTTTTTAAATTCTGCTTCTACCCTTTTACAAAGGAAATTAAGCATATTTCTTTCGTCATCGCAAATCGCAACCCTAAGCAAAAAATCGCTTCCTCTCATCCCTGAAATCAAGTCACTGTAACACTTTAAATAGTTGCAATATAATTATACAATATATAAAGAAGTTAATCAATACCAACCCCTGAATAAATCAATATTTTCTACATTTTACACATATAAACAGCACTTATTTATATAAAAAATATACTATAAAATGTCGAAAAATATAAAATTAACCCCAAAGATGTCACAAATGTATTTTGTACTGTACTGCAAACATTTTCAGGGTTATGATTTTATTCGCTTATTTCAGCACAATGAGCTGCTTTCAGCATTATTGCACATTCAAGACGCTTTTTTTGGAGCTGACATGACAGCTTGTGAGCATTATGAACATCACCTGCATACTGATAATTATTTGCATTACAGCCGCCGCTGCAGTAAAATTTAGCCCAACACTTTTTACACTCAGGTTTGGTGTATACATGAGTTTTAGAAAAATATGATTTCATTTTTGTGTCAAAAGTGCCCTCATCAATGTTGCCCATTTTAAACTCCTCAATTCCGACAAACTGATGACAAGGATAAATATCGCCATCAGGAGTAATCGCAACATAGTCATTTCCACAGCCGCATCCTCTAAGACGCTTAATAGCACAAGGTCCTTGGTCAAGGTCAAGCATGAAGTGGAAGAAGTTAAACTTTTTGCCTTTCTTCTCATTATCAAGAATACGTTCAGCAAGTCTTTCGTATTCCTTAAAAATAGCGGGAAGCTCCTTTTCGGTTATGGCATAGTCAGCAGACGCTTCACATACAACAGGTTCAACTGAAATCTGATCGAAGCCATTATTATAAAGATCAAATACATCATTGGAAAAATCAAGATTATTTTTAGTAAATGTACCTCTTACATAATATTCCTTATCTCCACGCTTTTCAACCAATTTTTTAAATGCAGGCATGATCTTATCATAACACCCGCTTCCATCAACACGCTTTCTCATATAATCATTGACTTCCTTGCGTCCGTCAATAGAAAGCACAACATTCGACATTTCACGATTAATAAAATCAATTTTATCGTCATCAAGCAGAACACCGTTTGTTGTAATAGTAAATCTGAACTTTTTTCCATACTCTGCTTCACGAGAACGAGCATATTCCACAATTTGCTTTACAACATCAAAGTTCATTAAAGGCTCTCCACCAAAAAAGTCAAGCTCAAGATTTTTTCTGTCAAGAGATTTTTCCAAAAGGAAATCTATAGCTTTTTTGCCCGTTTCAAATGTCATAAGCTTTCTGCCTTTACCAAAGTCACCTGTTGACGCAAAGCAATATTTACACCTTAAATTACAGTCATGGGCAATATTAAGACACATTGCTTTTACAGGAGATGCAACTGAATAATCGGCATATTTTTCATAATCATCTTCAGAAAATAAAATCTGGTCATTATAAAGCTCAACTATTTCGTTGTAGCAGCTTTCAATTTCATCAACAGAATAATATTTTGATAATTTTTTTATTACCTTTTCAGGACATTTTTCTTCAAAAGGCAGTTCAACATTATCAAGCATATCATATGTCAGCTCATCAACAATATGTACGCCGCCGCTGTTAACATCAAGAACAATATTAAATCCGCCCAATTTATATTTATGTATCATAAATTTTCAAACCTTTCCAGTACAGTTTGTTCCGGTATATACTACACAAATTTTGTATAATATCAACTTTTTTATAATTACTTTCATATCAAAAAATTAAGGGACAAAAGCTGTCCCTTAATAATATGCAAAAAGTCTGTAACCTCTGCTATGATAAAGGCAGAATTATCTTTCGCACTTCTGGTTAGCAACAGTACATGATGTCTTGCATGCAGACTGACATGATGCCTGACACTGACCACAACCGCCCTTCTGAGCAGATTCCTTAAGGTTAGCCTTATTAATAGTTTTAATGTGCTTCATATTCGTATCCTCCATAAACATATAAAAATATAAATACATTATAGCATATAAAAAACAGAATTTCAATAGCATATTTCAAACTGTGAAGAAAAATGTTATTTTTTAGTTGTTTTTAGACAA
Source organism: Ruminococcus sp. UBA6407 (assembly GCA_002438605.1). Taxonomy (GTDB): domain Bacteria; phylum Bacillota; class Clostridia; order Oscillospirales; family Ruminococcaceae; genus Ruminococcus; species Ruminococcus primiciens. The sequence goes on along the minus strand of DJPR01000018.1, from coordinate 8,709 downwards.
ATTTCAAGAAAAGTTAAGCGTCAAGTTCTATCAGAACATCAAATAAATCGTCAATTTTTTGTTTTGTTTTTTCAATTTCAATACATTTAGAATTCATAAGCTCATAATCAGAAAAAACATCTTCCTTTGTAATTTCCTCATTTAAGGCATCAAGCTGCTGCTGTAATTCTTCTATTTCTTCTTCGGTTTTCTTTATCTGGTTTCTGCGTGCAGCTTCAATACTTCTCTGCTGCTTTGTCTTATATACCTTTGCAGACTTATCCTTTGCTGCTTCTTCTGCTTTATGCTGCTTTTCCAACTCCGCAGCAGTTCTCTCAGCATTTTGACGTTCTTTAAATACGTCCATGTACTTTTCAAAGCCGAATTCATAAATCTCACTGCCATTTGGTTTCAATTCAATTATTCTGTCTGCTATTTTGCTTAGCAGATAGCGGTCATGTGAAACAAAAATCACAGTTCCGGTATATTCCTCAAGAGCCTCCTCGATAGCTTCCTTTGACGCCAAATCCAAGTGGTTTGTAGGTTCATCAAGAATTAAAACATTTCCATGCTCCTGCATCATAATCGCAAAACAAAGCTTTGCTCTTTCTCCGCCGCTTATAACTCCCGTTTCCTTAAATACATTTTCACCCGTAAGACGAACCTGTGCCAAAAGACTTCTTACTTCCAATTCAGACATTGACGGATAGCGATGATGCAGTTCCTCCATAACAGTAAGGCTTTTAGTAAGGTTTGCACTTTCCTGTTCAAAATATGATATTTTTACATTGCTGTTCCAGCGTATAAGACCTTTATGAGACAGCTTTTCCTGTATTATTTTGAGAAGTGTTGACTTACCAATGCCGTTATCTCCGATAATTCCAACCTTATCTCCCCTGCGTACAGTAAAGCTTATTTCATCAAGAAGTGTTTTTTTATTCTCACCTGTACCAACAGAAATATCTGTCCCCCTAACAGTAAGAACGTCAAGAGGAGGTTCCATAGCATAAGTAAAATGTATTTTTGCATGCTTTTCTTCATGAAACGGCTTTTCAATTCGTTCCATTTTATCAAGAGCTTTAATACGACTTTTGGCACTTTTTGAGGTTGAAGCTCTTACAAGATTTTTCGCAACATAATCCTCCATTTTGGCAATTTCTTTTTGCTGAAGCTCATACTCTTTTTCTTTTCGGGTTACAGCCTCCTCTTTAAGTCTGACAAAAGCTGAATAATTGCCCTTATATCTGGTTAATGTACCTCTTTCAATTTCACATATGGAGGTGCATAATTTATCAAGGAAGTATCTGTCATGAGAAACAATAAGAACAGCTCCTTTATATCCTTTAAGATAGTCCTCAAGCCACATAACAGTTTTAAAGTCAAGGTGATTGGTAGGTTCATCGAGTATAAGTAAATTTGGTTCTTCCAATAAAAGACGTGCAATTGCAAGACGTGTTTTTTCTCCTCCGCTGAAACCTGAAACAGTACGCTCAAGTTCTTCATTTCCAAAACCCATGCCGTTAAGAACCATTCTGATTTTTACATCAGTATTATAGCCGTCGTTTGCTTCAAGCCATGAAGAAAGACGCATATATTCATCACTTCCGGAATTATTGCCGTCAGCAATTTCTGACTCGATTTCTCTAAGACGGTCTATTGCCTTGTAATAATCTGAAAAAACACTTCTCATTTCAGTTATAACAGTATTATCTGTATTCAGGCTCCCCATTTGCTCCAGATATCCTATGGTCGTTTTATTTGCAAATGAAACAATACCGTCCCTTTCAGTAAATCGGTCAGGATTGACTGAACCTGTAATTATTTTAAGAAGTGTAGATTTTCCACAGCCGTTTACTCCTACAAGTCCTATTCTGTCATTTTCATTCACAGTCAGATTTATATTGTTTAAGACTTGATTTCCGTTATAAAATTTATTTATGTTTGTTAAGCTTAAAAGCATATTATCTTCCTCTATAAATATATGATAATGTTCAAGTAAGGACTGCTGCTAAAGAACATTTTGATATAACATGATTATATAATAGCATATTCTCAGTGAAATATCAAGTACAACACCAATACAAATGCAAAAGTAAACAAAATATTTTAGTGGACAATTAAATAATTTTATGTTAAAATTATAAGCAGCACAATAAAATGCTTGTCTATACTACATTACACGGAGGACATAATATGAAAAAGTACACACCAATCTTTACTGCCGCCGCAACAATACTTTCTTTATGTATGTGCAGCTTTTACGCTGAGTGTGCCGATAATTATGATATTGTCAGCGACAACAGCGTTGATTGCTTTGATATTGTTTCAGCAAGAAAAAGCTTTAGCGAAAACAACAGTCAGATGCTTTCAGATATATGCGATTATGTTTTAGGAAAAGGAACATCAAAAACAGATGATTGGGTTCTTACCTGGAGTGACGAATTTGATGGCAATGAACTTGACAGTACAAAATGGTCATACGATTTAGGCAACTGGCTGCTTGACAGCAAAGGAAATTACGAAACAAGCGGCTGGGGTAATAATGAACAGGAATTTTATACCGACAAAAATACAGTCGTCAATGACGGTACACTTAAAATTCAAGCGAAAAAGGAAAACTATACAGATTCAGTTCAGGGAACTTATGAGTACACTTCATCAAGAATTACAACTAAAAATAAGTTTTCGGTATGCGGAGGAAAAATAGAAGTAAGAGCCAAGGCTGATTCAGGGAAATCCCTATGGCCTGCAATATGGATGCTGCCTGAGGAAACTGTTTACGGTAAATGGGCAGCTTCGGGTGAGATAGACATTATGGAGGGATATGGCAGTATGCCTGAAAAAATCTGCGGAACTATTCATTTCGGAGATACATGGCCTAATAATGAATACCTGACAAGTGAATACTTCTTTAAGGAAAATGATTCAACTGAAAATTGGCATACATATTCACTTGAATGGGACAAAAATTGTATGAAATGGTATGTTGATGACGTGCTTTACAGTACGCAAACAGACTGGTATTCCAGCGGCAGAACATATCCTGCTCCATTTGACCAGAACTTTTATATTATATTAAATCTTGCTGTCGGCGGACATTTTGATGGTATTGACGGTATTTATGCTGACCCTTCTATTTTTGAAAATGGTCCTAAGGAATTTGAAATTGATTATGTAAGGGTTTATCAGAAAAACGGAGTCGAAAGACAACCTACAGAATTAACATGCGAATCCTTGAAAGCATATATTGAGGACGGTATCGGCAGCCTGAAAAATTCCGATAATGGCTGCAATATAAATATAAAATCTGTCGGAACAAAAGAATACAGCGTAATGGGTATTCTGGAGAACAGAAAGGTTCAAACCGAAAAAACATATTCTCTTGATTTTGATATATGGTCAACAACAGACAGAGAAATGGTATTGACTGTTGAAAATGCTTCATATGACAGATACTTAGATGAAAAAATTAATCTGACTTCTGAGCCCGCACATTACCACTATGATCTGACATTTGACGTAAACAATATGGTTGATGTAAAATTTCAGTTGGGCAATATAGGAAATGCTGACGATTTAGGCGAGCATTCTGTTACTGTTTCAAATATTAAATGGACTGAAAAATAAAATCATTATTTTCAGATACTGCATTAAAAAGTATAAAACCTCTTATAGTGTAAATAATAGCCTTGGGAGGTGATTAATTATTATGAATATAACACCTGAATTATACAGTGAAATGAGCAAAAATGCTTCACCAAAATCCAATTCAAAGGTTAATATTCCTGTTGCATTTTTGGTTGGCGGATTAATTTGCTCCATAGGTGAAATTCTTCTCCATATATTTCAGTCAATGGGCATAGAAAAAACAGCCGCATCAACATGGACTTCAATCGTGCTTGTCGGACTAAGTGCATTATTCACTGGGTTTGGCTGGTATGAAAAAATTGCAAAACATGCAGGTGCAGGAACGCTTGTACCGATTACAGGCTTTGCAAATGCAATAGCATCATCTGCAATCGAGGCTAAATCAGAGGGATTTGTGCTTGGAGTCGGAGCAAAAATCTTTACTTTGGCAGGTCCTGTTATTTTATACGGCTGTTCAGCATCAGTTATTTTTGGACTCTTTTATTATTTCTTTAGTGGATAAATAAACACCGCACAAAACCTTTTTGGAATTGTGCGGTGTTGTTATTATAATTCTCTTTTGCGGCAAACTAAAATTGAAATTAATGCACCTAATGCCAAGAATGATATGCCGATTAAATATGTCAGTATGAATGTTAACACAGTATTATCACAAATAAATTCAGCTAATTTATTCATAACAGCATATATACTGATGTCAAAAGCTTTAATACATATAAAAGCTATTGCACCTGTAACAAATGCGAATATCAGATTTGCCTGCAATTGATTTTCTATTCCAAAAATAAATGTCAGCGTACAAACGACAGATGTAACAATGCATCCTATCATAAATCCTAATGAGGCTGCTAATTCAACAGTAAATCCTCCTTTCTGCAATTCTTCAGCTGCTGATTTTATTTCATTTATTGTATCATTAATTTCACCTGTTGGAAATAAGAATGTAATATATCCAAGTACAATTGCCAAAATGACTGTCGAAAGCAATATAATTAATGCAAAACAGAAACGTGCTATAATTATATTATTTCTTTTAATAGGAAGCAATCCATATAATTTATTATACTTATTTTTCTCAACAACTGAAAAAACAGGCTGTACAAAATCGCCAATAAATGGCATAACATAAAGGCACATCACATATGGGAGAGTAAACAATTCTAAAGCAAAAACCAAAAGAATAATTGATATAAAAGGAATTATTATTTTTCTTTTTACTGAAGTAAAATCAAGTCTAATAAGATTAGCTATTTCTTTCATTTGCAGCCTCCTTAGACATGTAGACAAGTATCTCGTCAATATTTGCTTTTTCATATTCAATTTCTTCAGGCAGCTCGTTTAAAAATTCTGTTGGGAGCATCGCCTCAAATCCATTTTTATAAGAATGAAATCCTATAATTTTTTTCTTTATATTTTCTGTAAGATAATTTTCATCACCCTTTAGAATTGCATATTTCTCCATTATTTCATCTTTAGTTCCTGTAAACCAAACTTTACCATTATTAAGAATGGTGATATAATCTGCAATACGCTCTAAATCAGCAGTAATATGCGTTGAGAATAATACACTTTTATTATCATCTGATATGTAATCAGCAAGGATATCCATCAATTCATCTCTTGCAACCGGATCAAGACCGCTTGTAGGTTCATCGAGTATAAGCAGGTCTGCATTATGAGAAAGTGCCGTTGTAACCATAAACTTCATTTTCATGCCTCTTGAAAATTTGCCGACAGGTGATTTAAGCGGCAGTTTAAACCTTTCAATTAATCCAAAGTATTTATTGCTGTCCCATTCAGAGTAAAAGCCTTTAAGCTGTGATTCTATCTGCTTTACATTCAAATGTTCAGCAAAGCATATGTCATCAAACACAACCCCGACCTTTTGTTTTAACAGGTGAGTTTCATTAACACTATCCATGCCCAGAATTTTTATTTCTCCGCTGTCTATCCCTGCCATATTTAAAATAGAACGAATAGTTGTAGTTTTTCCTGAACCATTTTGTCCTACAAATCCCATTATATAACCTTTCGGCAATGAAAAGCTGACGTTTTTCAGCGAAAAGTCTTTGTACCTTTTGTTAAGTGATTTTATCTCCAATGCATTTTCCATTAATCTATTCCCCTTTCAGTTCCGATTTCAGCATACTGATAAGCTCATCATCACTCAAGCCTGCATTTCTTCCGTTTCGTACAGCTGATTCAATATTTTCTTCAACCGTCATAATAAGACGCTCCTTTAACAATTCATTATTACGTCCTGCAATAAAGTAACCCTTGCCTGGTATGGCGTTAATATATCCCTCCTCCTCCAGAATTGAATAAGCCTTTGTTGTAGTAATAACGCTTATTTTCAGGTCTTTTGCCAGCTGACGTATTGACGGAAGCTGTTCATTCTCAGCCGCCTTACCTTCCAGAACAGCATTTTTGATTTGTGTGCTTATCTGCTCATAAATCGGAGTATCAATTTTGTTTTTAATAATAATATTCATAATCTGATTCCTTTCAAAGCAGCCTGTTAACGCAGCTGCTCTGCATATACTGTATATGTGATTACATGTACAGTATAACACCTGTAATTACACTTGTCAATAGCATTTACAAAAAATTCACTATTTTTATATCAGACTTGTAATTATATGAGCAGTATGATATAATATTATTGAAGATTTGTATATTACGGAGGTTTTATGAAAAAAGAGGAAATAGCTGAACTTGCTGTTGCGGAACTTGAAAAGCTTTATCCCGATGCAGCTTGTTCATTAAATTATTCCAAGCCATATGAACTGATGTTTGCAGCACGTCTTTCTGCTCAGTGTACAGATGCAAGAGTTAACATCGTTACTGAAACACTTTTTAAGAAATATCCTACGTTACAGTCATTTGCAGATGCAGATTTAGAGGAGCTTCAGCAGGACATTAAACCATGCGGTTTTTATAAGACAAAAGCAAAAAGCATTAAAGAAATGGCAAATCAGCTTATAAACAATTTCAACGGTGAAATTCCTCAGACAATTGACGAGCTCCTTACTTTATCAGGCATAGGAAGAAAAACTGCAAATCTTATGTTGGGTGATGTCTGGCATAAGCCTGCAATCGTTACAGATACACATTTTATCAGAATAACGGGCAGACTCGGATTGACAGCTAACAAACAGCCTGCAAAGGTTGAAAAAGACCTGCGTATGCTTATTCCACCTGAAAAGTCTTCTGATTTTTGTCACAGAATAGTGCAGTTCGGACGTGATATATGCAAAGCAAGGAATCCATTATGCAGTGAATGTCCGCTTAATTATTTTTGCAAGGCAAGCAAATTATAGCAATGCAATAAAATAATGCGACATAAGATGGCAAAAGCAAACCGCATAGTACAAGGTGGACGACGAAAGCATACTGTCGTATGGTGAGGAGAATAACGCAGTAATATACGGTTTGAATTGTCATATTAGTTGCAGAATTTTATTGCATTGCTATAAATAGTATTTATTGTTAAGGGTGATAATTATGTTATTTGAATTTAGTCTGAGTACAGGCAAAGAAGAAATGATTAACATTACATCAGAAATTCAGAATGCAATTAAAGAAAGCGGAGTTAATGAAGGATTTTGCATAGTTTATTGTCCGCATACAACAGCAGGAATTACAATAAATGAAAATGCTGATCCTGATGTGGTTACTGATATTTTATTCGGCCTTGATAAAACATTTCCTGACAGACCTGAATTTCGCCATTATGAAGGAAATTCAGCAGCACATATAAAGTCCTCTGTAATTGGTACGGAAAAAAGTATAATTATTTCAAAGGGAAATCTTGTTCTCGGAAGATGGCAGGGAGTATATTTCTGCGAATTTGACGGTCCAAGAACAAGAACATTCTATGTAAAAATTTCAAGTTAAAGTAAGGATTTTTTTGATGAGAGTAGTTGTTCAAAGAGTAATAAATGCAAGTGTTGAAGTTGACGGGCAAATTTGCGGTTCAATAAAAAAGGGGCTTCTTGTTTTTATCGGCGTTGGTGACGGCGACAGTGAAAACGACTGTAAACGTCTTGCCGATAAAATAATTAACCTCAGAATTTTTTCTGATGAAAATGACAAAATAAATCTGTCCTTAAAAGATGTAAACGGAGAACTGCTTATTGTTTCTCAGTTCACTTTATATGCGGACTGCAAAAAAGGAAACCGCCCTAATTTTACACAGGCTGCAAAACCTGATATCGCAAATGCACTTTATGAATTTTTTGTTGACTATTGCAAAAATCTGGTGCCTGTTGTTGAAACAGGAATTTTTGGTGCAGATATGAAAGTTAAGCTTCTCAATGATGGCCCGTTTACAATTGTTTTAGAGTGAACAAAACCCGTCCGCATGCCGATATATGCGGACGGGTTTAATCAGCCCTCTATCTGACGTCCAAGAAATTGTGCGGCAGCATTCGCAAGGCTTTTCTGTAAATCATTAATCATTGCGTCATTTTCATGCTCCATAAATACAACTGCACCTGTTACATCACCTGATGAAATAATCGGAACTGCTGCTATTGCTGACTTCTCTATGCCCTCAGCCGCCTGTAGCTTTGCATTCTCACCTGTTTTGAAGTAATTTGTCCTTGACTCCATTACCCCTTCAAGTGATGGTGTAACTCGTCTTTCAGCAAATTCCTTTTTTGAAACTCCGGAAGTTGCTACAACGTGGTCACGATCAAATATTACAACAGGACAGCCTGCAAGCTTATTTATAACATCAGCAACATGTACCGCATTTTCACTCATTTCGTTTATTGCCGAATATTTTTTGAAAATTACCTCTCCATCTGTATTTGTGTATATTTCAAGCGGATCACCCTCACGAATACGCATAGTTCTTCTTATTTCCTTAGGTATAACTACACGTCCGAGGTCATCAATTCTTCTTACTATACCTGTAGCTTTCATATATTAACTCCTTTATATGAGCAATTTATGCCCACAGATTTTTGCTTTAATTGCTTTGTTATTGTTTACATGCATAGCCATTTTATTCAAAATAAGCAAAAAGTCCATTTTTTTACTTTTTATTTTAAAGTTAGAACCTGTCTTCACAAGCTA
>DJPR01000030.1 GCA_002438605.1 Ruminococcus sp. UBA6407 | reverse complement strand
GTTATCAACCCTTTGGAAACCCAATTTCAAGCACATAAAATTCCTTTGGAAACCCGATTTCAAATATATAAAATCCTTGAAAACATAAAAAGGACGTTTTGAAAATCAAAACGTCCCGACATTACTAATTATTGAAATCATCAACATAAACTCCAAGTTCCGTAAAAATACCGTTATTGCCGCCGTATATCTTTACCGAGCTTATTTTCCTTTTCTGAAGTGAACCAAAGCTGACAAGGTCTGAAAGGTCCTCACCATTATATCCGCTGTAAAGACAGTAATACTCCAGTCCTGCACGCTTATCATACTTATCACGATAAACAAGAGCCTCCTGAGGAGAATAAAGAAACTGCTTGTCCAAATCAAAATAAAGGTGACGTATAATCTTACTGCTTACCACATCCGCATCAGTCAGCTCAAACTGACCATATTCACCATTTATATCCGCCATGTGAAAATGACTTGCAAACCGCTTTGTGCTCCGTCTTGTCCCCGACCTCAGCAGTGAATTGTCTGAATATAGAAATTCAGAACGGTCTGCCGCAGGAGTTATTCTCACACAGTTTGTACCTCTGATAAAAGGATAGTTTCCATACAGCTTATAGCTGAGATTAACAACACCGTCCCACATATTTGAATTGTCCTTGACGTAAATATAATTGCCGGTGTTGGAATTGTCCTCATGTGTGACATACGGCAGAGTATAATAGCCGTCCATAAGCGAATTAAATGAGATATTTGTTTTAAGTCCCGGTTCAATTTGATTCTGACAAAGCAGTGAAGTAAATCCCCTTGACTCAATTCTGCACATAAAACAGTCTTTAACCTTATAAAAATCAAGATTATCCAACAATCCATGGTGAATTTCTTTACCCACTGAAACAAGCTTCACTTCACATACATTATTGAAATCCTCGGACTGTGCTTTAAATCGGACTGAAAGCTCAGTATACGGAACGTACATATCCTTGGAAAAAACAAAGGAAAGAATATTCTTTTCCTCAAAAAGAGAACCGTCCTTTTTCACTAAAATCAGCTTAACCATTGCCCTCAGCCTCCCCGATATCATCAGCAGTTGCAAATTCAAGGTCTGCATGAAGAAAACCGTCCGCATTTTCCTCCCCCACAAATGAAATAAGCCTGCAATTGCTGAAAACAAGCGTTTTATAGGTGAGATTTATATTTTTGGAACTTTTAATGAGGTCTGCCGCCTTGACGGTAAAAGCAGATGCGTCCGAGCCGTAAATACGTCCCTTGAAAAACAGCTTTGAGGTTTTTGGATTTATGCCTGTGTAAACTATATCCGAATTCAGTGTGTTCTGTTCCTTTATTGATTGTGTACATGAGATTTTAAAGGCATCGGCAAAAAAATCAAATCCGTCAATACTAACGCAAATCGGCGGCATTCCGTCTGTTTCAAGATTCATTCCGCAGACCTCCTTTCCATTGAGAAAATTCCCGAAAGACGTACAATGCCGTCAAGAGCAAGTCTGTTTATATTGCTGTCATATCTGATTGAAACCGACTTTATTCCCTGATAAATCATCTCCGACTCCACAAGCCTTGAAAGCACTGTATCGCAGAAAAAATCGTAAAGCATATAGGAATTGCAGTATTGCGGAACAGTCACCTTAACAAGAATGTCCGCAGTAAACGGACAGTAAATCTTATCCGAAGAATAAACAGGCTGACCTGCTGAAAGACCGTTTATTCCGACAAATGTTGCAAGCTCACGTCCCTGATGCTCCAAAAGCAAGCCGTCATAAGTGGGAAAAACCTCTTTTATATCACTTCCCTTTATGCAGTCAATGACCTGTTCAACTATTTCTTTAAGCATTATAATTCATCTCCTTTTCCGAAGCCTATGAATGCAAAGCTGTCGGATATAATAAGGTCACGACAAAGGCTTATGTAGTCACACATAAGCTTTTCCGCATATTTAAGAGTTCCGCTGTTATTTTCCGAATTAAGCACTTTTCCTGCCGCAGTTGCAAGGGTTCTGTCCTTTGCCGATTTAATTTGAACCAAGCGGAAATTTGCAATTGCGGCACATAAAAAGTCAAGGCGAACGTCCTCGGTGTCCGCATCGGTACGGAGCATTTTTTCCGTTTCCGAAACAGCAAGGTTAATAATCGGCATAAAAGCGTCATAATTGGTTTCACCTGTAAAGATTGTAAAAAGTGATTTTACTGATTCAATATGCATAATTACCTCATTTCTACTTAATGGAGAAAGCCTCTACGGACTCCTCATTTTCCTCGAAAAGCTGACAGCCGATTTCTGTCGGGACATTCTTTTCAAGCTTATGTTTAAGAGTGATAAGCGACTGCATATCGAGATTTTCAGCCATATCGCTCACAGACTTTGAATAAACCTCACCGCCGTTCATAAATGCAAGCCGAATAATATCCCTGAAAATATCCTGACGGGCATTTTTAAGTGCATTTACATCAGCGTCTGTAAAGTGAGTTTCATTTTCGGTATAGTGCTTTGTAACGCCTGCATTGACCTGTGCAGGAACAGCAACAAAGCTCCATTCATAAGCGTCTGTAACGTCATCAAGGACTGTATGGCACAGTTTTCCCGAATACATTCTGCCTTTCATGTGACTACAAACGGCAGTATCCTTATCACAGCCGCAGACTGAACATTTTTTCTTTTGTGCCGAGCATGAGATACTGACTTCCTTTTTAATGCCTCCCTCAATTTCGGCGATAAGGTCTTTGTTAGCGTCTGTACGAATCATATAGACCGAAGCTTTGAGATACTCATAAGGCTCACCCCATGACGTAAGACGTGAATTATCTTTGATAAGCTGAGTATCAAAAATTCTGGCAAGCTGATTTTCAGACTTGGGATTATGGTCTGAGATACCTGTTTTGCCTATAAAGAGTTTTTGAAGTGACAAAAGGGAGTTATGTGAAAAGCGTTCGGCATCTCTGTCGATTTCGTTGTCGCAGAGGATAACGTCGAAGATATAGATTTCGTCCTCCGAGAAATTTCTGCGTGTAAAGCTGTTTATTTTTGTAAGCTGGTTATTTTCCATTATAAAACCTCCTGATAAATGGCTGAAACATCGGGTGCAAGCGTTTACATTGGGTTTCCAAAGGGCTGAAAGCCATTTCAGTATGTGGGACAAAGCCTTAACAATGCTGGGTTTCCAAAGGGTTAGCAAACCCTTTGGCAGAGTCCAGAGACAGCGTCTCTGGTGGGGTGTGGGGCAACGTCCCACATAATGCCTTCAAGCGTTTCGCACAGGGTGAATTTAGAAACAGTTTCAACTGTTTCTAAAGAGGGGCATGCCTTACAAGTGAAGGCTGCCCCTTTTATATTCAGATGTATTGCATTTGACAGTTTATCATAAAAAGATAAGAGAAAAAACAAGGACAAAAGAATAAGGGAACGCTCTCTCTTGCAGAGCGTTCCCTCTTAAAAAACAGTCCACCGGACTGTTTTTTAATTCACCCTTTGCAGAGCGCCCTGCGGCTAAGAGCTTTCGCCGTCTGCGGACGGCGACCAAAGGCTCTGCCTTTGGATTCCGCAAGCCTTTTGAAAAAGGCTTGACCTAAAACTTTAGTTTTTATCCTGTAATTTTAAGAGTGTGTACTGCATCAGCTGTAAGCTTTCTGAATCCGCAGTTCACTGAAACCGCAATTGAATCAAGCTGACGATTTATGATTTTGTCTGTATCCATAACCAAATCGGAGCTTTTAATAAGTTCAAGAGCAAAGTTTCTGTCAAGTCCTATAATAAGGTCATCTGATGCCGCAGAGGTTTTTATGATTTCTGCACCAAACGGAAGATATGTCCTTCCATTTGACTCAACAGCCGCCTCCTGCATCTGTGTCATTGCAAAAATTTCAGCCGCAGATGATGGTGAAACAATAATGCCGTTCATTTCAAAACTGCTGAACTCTCCGTAAAGTGATGTAAGAGCCGCATAAGTAAGTGTTGCAGAGGTAATCGGCGTAACACCGCTTGAAAGTGTTGAAACTGCACTTGACATAATTGAATTTGCAAGCTTTATTCCGATACTTGTCAGCATAACTGCAAAAACATCAAGACGCTGCTGTCTTACCGCCTCATAAGACGCATTTATGATACGTCCGTACTTCAAAAGTGTTGTTGCAGACGTGCTTTCAGTAACGCTTGCCGCAGGAAGCTCTGCACCCTCGCTTGTGGTTGTATAAGCGGCACTGTCATCAAGTACACAGCCGATATACTGATTGCAGTCACACTTTGACTCTGCGGCAACAATATCGCCGAGAATAGCCTGATCAAAGCCCTTTTTGATTGAACGTCTTAAAAATTCAGGGAAAAGTACGGCACTTTCCGTTGTGGCAAAAAACTTTTCAACAGTGTCACAGCAGTCACCTGAAACCTTAATGTCAAAACGCTTGAGCTGTCTTTCATAAGCGTCCAGCTTTGCAAGGGGAGTACCCTCATAAGCGGAAGTCGGGTCAACAGCCTCAAGAGCCTGAACAAAGCTTTTTCCGCTGAGATTATAAAGTCCTTTTTCAAGTTTAACATCATTATACATATAAAAATCCTCCTAAATATTGTAGTCACGTTCAAGACGAAGTTCAATTTCCTTTGCCTGTGCATTTTTAAGTCTTGCATCGGCAAGCTCTGTTTCGTCCTGAAGATTAATGTTTTCCCACTCCACTCTGCAACAGCCGTTGCTGCCGTTTAAGCGGAGAAAAGCGTTTCCCACCGCACATATTACGGGAGAAATCAAGCGTCTGTAATATTCCAGTTCAGATGTGAGAATATCTGCCTGCTGAGCCGACATTCTTTCGGTTGACGACCAATTGAGTCCAAGCAGGAACGGCGGAATTGAAAGCTTTGAAACAAGCTGTTCAAGGAGCTGACGAACAGGTATATTTGTATCATAAAGCTGATTTTCAGCACCGATTACCTTGATATCCACATCACCTACAGCAACAAAATCCTTGACCTGACCGTACTTTGCACTGTTCATTCCGTCTGACCACTCTTTTGCAATCTGAATTGCACGTTCCTTTGCATAACTGCGTTCACCGCTGTCTGCGGACGGCTTGTAAGTAACGGCATATCGAATATTTCCTGCCCTGTCAAAGTTCTGACCTATACACTGATAAATCCTCATTAAAATGCCGCTTAATGCAGGAAGCCCTCGCAGAACGGAGCGTCCTCTGCCGTCTGTCGAGCCGAGAGCCGTAAACAGTATGCGTTCAGGGTGGCGGATTTTTTTACAGCCGTCCTTTGTTCTGAGGTAGTAGCACCTTTCTGACGGCGACTTTCCGTAGCTGATTTTGATTTTATCAGCTTCACCGAGATAAAGACCTGATATGCGGCTACTCTGACTGTCAAGCACGATTTCGCCAGCCGCATTGCCGTAGGTCAGCAGATTATCAAGATAGCAGTCCGTAAATGAATTTATCGACTTTCCCGAAAGTCCTACGGGTACATTTTCAAGGAAAAAGTCAAGCTCCTCCTGCATATCAGCGTCAGACGAAATGACTGCATAGCCGCCCGTAAGTCTTACGATTTTGGAAAGTGCGGCATCAATTACGGGAACAGCAAACCTAAGACGGTCATAAAGCTGTTTTTCGCACTCCTCCGCATAAAAAGGCAGAGAAAATTTTTCATTCCCACACCTTTCAGCAGTTTGAATTTCAGGCGGAACGGCATTAAAATCCTGCTTCTTTTTTTGTCCAAAAAACTTCATGAGTCCTCCTTAAAGTAGAGTAAGGGTGTTTTGATTTTAAAGGCAGCACCATACAAAGCTTGTGTGGTGTTACCTAAAACTTAATTTCTTGCAAATGCTCCCACAAAAAAGCAGTCATCTGTTTCCTTGAGCATTTCCGAGACAAAATAGCGTATATCGTCCATAGCATGATCGTTTTCTTTAAGCGGAATATCTCCGCCAGACTTTTCATTCCAGCAGTAAAGTGCAAACTCCCTGAATGTATCGTGACAGCTTTCATGGAACATAATTTTTTCCTGCTTTAATGCACTGCTTACTCTGCGGATTCCTGTAAGCACATCATTATCAGCTTTAACGACAGTAAATTTTCCATGACGTCTGATACATTCAATAAAGCTGGCGGCAGAGGGGTCTGCAATGACCTTTTCAATGCTAAGACCGTCTGCAAGTTTTTCAAGTGCGGCATAATGCTCCTCATCGGTTCTTGAAATACCCTCCGACCTTGAAGAATAGTAATATTCTTTAAGACGATACCACTTGTCACCCTGTTTTCCCCACAAACCGAAGGAAGAAGGGTTCACAGTACCGTAATCGCAGGAGATTATGTATTTTTCACACCTTTTTTCACCGCTGAATACATGACGCTGTTTATCGAACATACTGTAGATAACGCCGTTTGAGGCTGTCCACCTGCCAAGCACGAATCTGTCATAAAATGTCCCCGAATAAAGACGTTTATAGCGTTCTTTTACCTTTTCTGAAAGTGAGGGATTGTCCTCCATGGTAAAGTGAACGTAAAGAGCCTTTTTTTCGTCCGCCTTTTTAATCCACTCACGATAAAACCAGTGATACGGATTTTCAGGATTGCAGTTGAACCACATCTTTGAACCCGAAACCGAGCATCTTGCCAAAGCCTGTTCCACAAAGGAGCGTGGCATCAATGCAGTTTCGTCCAGAAAAACGCCCGAAAGCGTAATGCCCTGAATAAGTGACGCTGAACCCTCGTCCTTGCCGCCAAAAAGGTAAAAGCGGTTGACACGTCCTTTCAGACTGATGTCAAAGTAATTTTTGCTTACCTTTTCGGTGCAGAGAAATCCAAGTCCGCCAAGCATTTTTATAAGCGGATTTATGACGTTTCGTTTAAGTGATGTAACCGTTTTGCCGCATATTGCGAAATCACCGCCGTTAAAGCAGGTCATAGCCCAGCTTATAAATCCGAGCGACATTGAAAAAGTCTTGCCGCTTCGGACAGCACCGTCGCATATAATAGCATCACAGCCCTTATATTTCGGCATTGCCCACCACTTAACAGTAAGCTGCTGTTTTGGTGAAAGTCTTTTAATTGTCATTGTAATCACACTCCGCTGAACTTGTAAGAGCCGCCAAAAGACTTTCTGCACCGTTTGCATTATCGGAGCAGTTTAAGAAGTCCAGCATTTTTTCAAGAGCCTTCTGCCTGTCAAAAAGCTTTACCTCAACTCCGCCGCCCTTGACCCTTTTTATCTCAGAAACATTGAAAAGGTCGAGCTTTGAAATTACCTGCGGCGGAGGAAGCTCCTCCGAAAACACAAGGTAAACTGCGTCATTGCAGCTGCCGAAAGCAAGCCTTTCCAAGCCTGAAATTATTTCGGCTGAACCCGAATAACAGCTTTTTTTAAGACGTGAAATTAGTCTGCGGCAAGCCTTGTTTTCAAGACATTCCATTCCGTCCATGAGAGCAGTTTCGGGTGAAAATCCTGCCTTAACAGCTGCCTCTCCCACATTTCCGAGCTTAACGTAATTACAGCAAAATAATTTCTGCATATCGTTTAAAGACTTCATTAAGTGATAACCTCCTTTCAAACACCCTTCACTAATAGTCTGAAAAGCAGGTTTTTTTAAACGAAAGCGTTTAAATAAGAAAAAAATAATTTTTCAATTTGTATACTTTACTAATTATCGTATCAAGTCTAATTATGATTTACATCATATTTACCAAAATATTATAGGCGACACCGCACAAAGCACGTCATAAACCTGCAATCTTTATGCGGTGTTGCCTATAAAAACATTCCATAACACAGCGGCTGAAAAAAAACTTGTAAAAAATGATTTTTTTTGGTATAATATAAATATAAAAAAGCCGATTCCTTTTCAGGCTCGGCTGAGAATTTTCGGAGGTGTAACATGAACGCTGACCCGTATGGGAGTATGAAAAAAATACATCTTCAGTAAAGCGGTCATTTTACACACTTGTCCTTTGCTGAAGATAACGCAGACTGCGTATTTTCAGTGAAAGGATATTTGCCTATGATAAAATTTTATAAATCCGTCAACGGTATCATTAATGAGATTGAAAGCCCGGTATCAGGCTGTTGGATTTCCGTTGTAGAGCCGACTGAACAGGAGGTTGCTTCACTTATTGAGGACTATGGTCTTGACGGCGGTTTCGTGAAGTCCTCACTTGATGAGGAGGAGTCCTCCCGTATAGAGCGTGAGGACGATCAGACTCTTATTATTGTTGACACGCCTGTTTCATCTGTTGATGATGAGGAAACCCTTCTTTTCTATACGCTTCCTATCGGCATTATAATTACAAATGACTATGTTTTTACCATTTCATTGAAGTCCACAAGAATAGTAAGCGAGGCTATGAACGGGAGCATAAGAAACCTCAGGACGAATATGAAAACACGTTTTGTTTTACAGCTACTTTTGAGGATTATCACGCTTTTTCTTATATACTTAAAGCAGATTGATAAAATTTCTTCAACCGCCGAGCAGGAACTGCATGACGCCATGAAAAACAAGCTACTTATGCAGCTTTTAGAGCTTGAAAAGTCACTTGTATACTTTTCAACATCACTTAAAGCAAATGAAGTAACTATAGAGAAAATCAATCGAGGACGTGTAATAAAGCTGTATGACGAGGATCAGGATTTGCTGGAGGACGTACTGATTGAGATAAAGCAGGCAATAGAGATGTCGAACATATATTCAAGGATTTTGTCGAGCATGATGGACGCATTTGCGTCGGTAATTTCAAATAATCTGAATATAGTAATGTGGCGGCTGACGGTTATAACGATATTAATGGCAATTCCGACGATAGTTTACAGTTTTTACGGAATGAATACAACGGGACTGCCGTTTGCGAACACATTATTTCCGACAATACTGTCGGTTGTCCTGACATTTCTTGTGGGATTTCTTCTGCTCAAAACGAAGAAAAAATGAGAAATGGGTTTCCAAAGTCATAATAAAAAAGGGTTTCCAAAGGGTTGATAACCCTTTGGCAGAGTCCAGAGACAGCGTCTCTGGTGGGGTGCGGGGCAAAGCCCTGCATAAGCCTTCAAGCGTTTCGCACAGGGTGAATTTAGAAACAGTTTCAACTGTTTCTAAAGAGGGGCATGCCTTACAAGTGAAGGCTGCCCCTTTTATATTCAGATGTATTGCATTTACCAATTTATCATAAAAGGATAAGAGAAAAAACAAGGACAAAAGAATAAGGGAACGCTCTCTCTTGCAGAGCGTTCCCTCTTAAAAAACAGTCCACCGGACTGTTTTTTAATTCACCCTTTGCAGAGCGCCCTGCGGCTAAGAGCTTTCGCCGTCTGCGGACGGCGACCAAAGGCTCTGCCTTTGGATTCCGCAAGCCTTTTGAAAAAGGCTNNAAAGGGTTATCAACCCTTTGGAATCCCCATTTTACGAATTGTCACAAACTATATGGTGTGAAAATTTGTAAACCCTTTGGAATCCCAATTTTATTATGCTTTTGGAAACCTTTTTTCAGAATGAATATCATAAATTTTTACTTTCTTTCCGTTTCCTTAACCCCGATTTTATTCCCTTAATAATAATATCCCTCGCCTTAATACCGTCCTCCTTTGAAAGCACAGGTGTGTTACCAAGCGGATATTCCATGCCCAATGCTTCATATTTGACCTTTCCCATATCGTGATACGGCAAAACGTCAAGTGCTTTCATATTGCGGAATGATGAAAGATATTCTCCCAAGCGAAATAAGTCCTCGCTTTTGTCCGTTATGTTCGGCACAACAACATGACGTATCCATACAGGAATATTCTTATCCCTGAGATACTCCGCAAATTTCAGTATATTTTCATTTCCGTGTCCTGTAAGCCTTTTATGCACCTGACTGTCAATGTGCTTTATGTCAAGCAGAACAAGGTCTGTATGCATAAAAAGAGCGTCAAACTTTTCTCTGTTTGACTCGCTGAATGTAACTCCCGAAGTATCAAGACAGGTGTGAATATCACGAAGCTTTGCCGCTTTAAACAGCTCTGTCACGAAGTCAATCTGCAAAAGCGGTTCTCCTCCTGTAACGGTAATTCCGCCGTTTTTAAGGAATTCCCTGTATGAGTCATATTCATTTAAAAGCTCCTGAACAGTTACCTCTCTGCCTCCGTTTGTGTTCCATGTATCAGGGTTGTGGCAGTAAAGACACCTCATAGGACAGCCCTGCATAAAGACTACATAGCGTATTCCGGGACCGTCAACAGTGCCGAAGCTTTCAGTTGAATGTATCCTGCCTTTCATATTATCACTTTCCTATTTTACAAGTGCCCCCTGCAAGAGAGGACGTTCCCTTGTATTATTTAATGCAAGCACCGCACAATAATAATAATGTGCGGTGCTGCAATCATCTATATTAATTTTTTCTACAACCTAAAGAACCTGTTTTAAAGAGCTGAATGGAATGTTCTTGAGATAACATCGTCCTGCTGCTCCTTAGTCAGCTTAATGAAGTTTACAGCATAGCCTGAAACTCTGATTGTAAGCTGAGGATACTTTTCAGGGTGTTTCTGAGCATCAAGAAGAGTTTCTTTTGTAAGAACATTGACATTAAGATGATGTCCGCCTTTTTCAACATATCCGTCAAGCATATCAACAAGATTGTCAATTTGTTTCTGATCAGCCATATTAATTACCTCCAGATTATTTTAAAAATCCTCGTCATCGAGCAGCTCGGTAGGCTGACAGCAAGCTCCTGCCTTTCCCGAGCAATCGTTACTTTTATGAGTGTTAATTCTTATGCCGCCGCTTTCCTCTCCGAAATTCACATTAACGTGTTCACTTCCCTGCTGCATAAGGCTGTCAATCAGGTCGGCAAGATTTGCGGCAGTTATTTTTTCGTCTGTATTACTCATCTTCTTCACTCAGCTGGTCGAGGTCTATATCGCCTACGAAGATTTTGCTGTCTTTTCCGAGAGCGTCAGGAATAATTGAGAAAGTATTTGAAATACCGTCCTGAGCGTGTCTGAAAGGAAGCTTTGAAACAGAAGAAAGTGAAGCTACAGCACCATGAGTATCACGTCCATGCATAGGGTTTGCACCCGGAGCAAGCGGAACTCCCATTTTACGTCCGTCAGGAGTATTTCCTGTTTTCTTTCCGTAAACTACGTTAGAAGTAATAGTCAGAATGGACATTGTAGGAACACCGTCACGATATGTGTGGTGCTTTCTTACCTTATCCATGAAGTTTCTTACAAGGTCAACGGCAATCTGGTCAACTCTGTCGTCATTGTTGCCGTATTTAGGGAAGTCACCCTCAACCTCATAGTCAACAACGATGCCGTTTTCATCTCTGATACATTTTACCTTGGCATATTTTATAGCTGAAAGTGAGTCTGCAACAACAGAAAGACCTGCAATACCCGTAGCGAAGTATCTCTTAACATCTCTGTCATGGAGAGCCATTTGTATTCTTTCATAGCAATATTTATCATGCATATAATGGATAATATTGAGCGTGTTTACATAAAGACCTGCAAGCCATTCCATCATAGCGTCATATTTTTCCATAACGTCGTCATAATCGAGGTAATCACCCTCAACAGGTCTGAACTTAGGGCCTACCTGAATTTTAAGTCTTTCGTCAACACCGCCGTTGATAGCGTAAAGCAGACACTTTGCGAGGTTTGCTCTTGCACCGAAGAACTGCATTTCCTTGCCTATTCTCATAGAGGATACACAGCATGCAATAGCATAGTCATCACCATGAGTTACACGCATAAGGTCATCATTTTCATACTGGATTGATGATGACTTGATTGACATTTCTGCACAGTATTCCTTGAATTTTCTTGGAAGCTTTGTTGACCAGAGAACAGTCATATTCGGTTCCGGAGCAGTTCCGAGGTTATCAAGTGTGTGGATATATCTGAAGCTGTTTTTTGTAACAAGCGGATGACCGTCAACGCTTACACCGCCGATAGACTCCGTTACCCATGTCGGATCACCTGAGAAAAGCTCATTGTATTCAGGAGTTCTTGCGAACTTTACAAGACGGAGCTTCATTATAAAGTGGTCGATATATTCCTGAGCCTGTTCCTCTGTTATAAGACCGTTTTTAAGGTCACGTTCGATATAAATATCGAGGAAAGTTGAAGTACGTCCAAGGCTCATAGCTGCACCGTTCTGCTCCTTGACAGCGGCAAGGTAGCCGAAGTAGAGCCACTGAACAGCTTCCTGAGCATTTGCGGCAGGCTTTGAAATATCAAAACCGTAGATATGACCAAGCTCCTTTAATTCCTCCAATGCACGAACCTGCTCTGCAAGCTCCTCACGCAGACGAATATTTTTAGATGTCATTCTCACAAGAGAGGTTTCGATCTGATGCTTTTTATCCTCAATAAGCTTGTCCACGCCGTAGAGAGCAACACGTCGGTAGTCACCGATGATACGTCCTCTGCCGTAAGCGTCAGGCAGACCTGTTATAATAGCGGACTTTCTTGCAAGACGCATTTCAGGTGTGTAAGCGTCAAAAACGCCCTGATTGTGAGTTTTTCTGTATTTGGTAAAGATTTCAACTACAGAGGGGTCAACCTCGTAGCCGTTTTCACGACAAGCATTCTGAGCCATTCGTATTCCGCCGAAAGGCTGGAGCGAACGCTTAAAAGGCTTATCGGTCTGAAATCCGACAATTTTCTCAAGATTCTTGTCGAGGTATCCCGGACCATGAGAAGTAATTGTTGAGATGATTTTTGTGTCCATATCCAGAACTCCGCCATGTTCTCTTTCCTGAGCGGAAAGCTCCATAACCTGAGCCCATAATTTTTTTGTTGATTCTGTCGGGGGAGCAAGAAAGCTTGCATCACCGTCATACTGTGTATAGTTTTTCTGAATAAAGTCACGAACGTTAATAGAACTGCTGCTCCATCTTCCGGGCTTAAAGCCGTTCCATTCCTGTGGCATTACATTACCCATAAACATCTCTCCTTTGGTATTGCCGTTAAGTCGGCAGACTTTTGCCTGCATAAACATGATAACATATTGCAATTCAAAAAGTCAACATGTTAACCGACGGCAATAAACGGTTAAATTTAACTTATAGAAAAAACAGCGGAAATAGTGCTGTTAGTTTTCAACAATTGACATTTTAAACTGTATTCAGAACAGTTTAAAAGCGTTATTAAAGATTATTTTAGCCTATTGCGGCGTAATGAAACGAGGAAGTTTTTACTATACTGGACAAATATTTTTTACTCTGCTGGTTTTATTATGTTTATTTAAGAGAATTTTTAATTTTGCTGTTTTTTAAACTTTCAAATTTAATTTGTTGAAAAATCAAAAAGGGCTTATAAGCTTTTACAGCATATAGTTTGCGACAACTCATAAAATTGGGTTTCCAAAGGGATAATATCCCTTTGGAAACCCGATTTTATTCTTTCAAGTTTATGCGTAGTCTGACTTTTAATACGCAAGGCAGGACAATTTTTGTGCGGTTCTCCTTTGATTTTTCCTTGACAATACAAAGAAAAATGTGTATAATTAAGGCATAAATTATTTTTGGAGGTGCAGCTTTGAAAGCAGGTGTTTCAACAGCTTGTCTGTATCCAAGGCTTCTTGAGGACAGCCTGTATGATCTTGCTTTAAACGGTGTACCTCATGTCGAAATTTTTGTAAATACTCATTCCGAACTTAATAAGGTGTTTGCTCAAAGCCTTGCCGAAACAATGAAGCGTTTTGACGTTTCATGCCGTTCTGTACACCCATTTACATGTGAAATCGAGCCTTTGATGCTGTTTTCCGATTACCCCAGACGTATGAACGATATTACCGACTACTATAAAAGGTTTTTCAGCTTTATGAATATTGTAGGGGCGGAAATTTTCGTGCTTCATGGTCATAAGGGAGGTCCTTCTGCTTCAAGGGAAATGTTTTGTGAACGATATACAAAGCTACGCAATATAGGCAAAGAATTCGGAGTTAATGTTGCTCTTGAAAATGTGTCGCGCTGTTTGAGCGGCTCACTTTCTTTTGCTAAGGAAATTTCAAAAATGCTTGGCGATGATATAAGCTTTGTTCTTGATACCAAACAGGCAGTAAGAGCAAAAGAAAATCCTTTTGACTTCGTAAAGGCTCTGGGCGGAAAAATTGCTCACGTCCATATAAGCGACAGCGGCGAGAAAGGCGACTGCCTTTTAATCGGAAAAGGCAGCTTTAATGTAAAGAAATTTCTTGCCGAGCTTTATGAACAATCTCCTGAATGTTCAGTCATTCTTGAGCTTTATAAGGGCGGATTTTCAGGAATTTCAGACCTTGTAAACAACTATAACGTTCTTGATAACATGATAAAAGGTCTGGAAAAATAATATTACGGAGGAAGCATATGCATTGTCCTTATTGCGGACATACCGAATCAAAGGTCATAGACTCAAGACCTACCGACGAAAAAAAACGCCGAAGACGTGAATGTATGAACTGCCAGAAAAGATTTACCACTTATGAGGTGGTTGAAATGCCGCTTATCATGGTGGAAAAGCGTGACGGAACATATGAACAGTTCAACAGAAATAAGCTGATATCAGGGATTTTTACTGCAATAAAAAAACGTCCCGTATCTATACAGCAGGTGGACTCAATAGCCGATTACATAGAAAATTTATGCGAAAATGAAATGAGAACGCTTATAACGTCAACTGAAATAGGTGAAATTACGCTGAATCAGCTGAAAAAAATAGACGCAATAGCTTATGTGCGGTTTGCCTCTGTATACAAGGATTTTACTGATGTAGAGGGCTTTATTGCTGCTATCAGCGAACTTGGCAATAAATCAGCTCAGTAATCCTTGCACATCAATTTGTGCAAAGGTCTGATAAATAATTTAGGAGGATATTTTATGGAATTTTTGGATCAATTTAATGATGAACAGGCTCAGGCATCATTTGATATGTCTGATATGCAGAAGAATAAGGCTGTTTGCATTATTTCTTACTTGTGGATTTTGTTCTTTCTGCCTTACGTTGCGGATAAGAATTCCTCATTCTGCAAATTCCATGCAAATCAAGCCTTTGACCTTCTGCTTGCAAGCATTGCACTGGGCATTGTGGGCAAAATTTTCAGCTTTTTGCCTGTTATCGGCGGAATAATTCAATGGCTGATTTCAGTTGTCTGTTTTGCTGCAATGATTCTTTTAATGATTTCTGCGGCTAACGGAAAGGCAATAAGAATCCCGTTTATCGGAGAGCTTGAGATTTTTAAATAATATCAAGGCTCATTAAATGTGCATTTAATGTACATTTAACCGCAGGCTTCCCTGGTCCTCGCTGTAAACCATGGACGCAACAGCTACATTATCGCATACAAGCAGCTCTGCCAGCAAATTATTGCCGTCAGGGCTGTAGTTTTTTACTTTATAGACGTATAGCAGAGCTTCTTCACCTGCATGTTCACGCAAAGGGAGTCCCTGTTTATCCTGTATTACCGCATACTGCTCGTAGACGCTGTTAAATTTTTCGGGAATGATAACCTTTTGACTGTACATCTCCTCAACATCCCAGCCATGAGAGCCGAAGTAGTTAAAGCGTTCGGCGGCGGTTTCGGCTGAAACTGCGGAAACGGGAGTATCCTCGGACTCGGCTTCAGGCATGGCAATAAAGACTGCAATGAGAATAATTCCTGCTATCAAAGCAATTTTAGTATATTTTTTCATATTTAAACCTCCTGTCTTATTAATGTATATGCACAAACTTCAGAAAAATGTACAGGTTTTAAAAGAAAGGATAAAAAATGCCGCAGATAAGAATAGATAAATTTATTGCCGACCGTACCGAATACAGCAGAAGTCAGGTAAAACAGCTTGTGAAAAAGGGACAGATAAAGATTGACGGTATACCCGTAAAAAGCTCCGATGCAAAGATAAATCCTGAACAAAATACGGTTTCGGTGGAGGACAGGGAGCTTTCCTACCGTAAAAACACCTATATTCTGCTGAACAAGCCGGAGGGATATGTCTGTTCTACGGACAGCAGGGACGGTGCATCAGTGCTGGAGCTTGTACCGCCTGAAATGAGAGTAAAGGGACTTTTTCCTGCCGGCCGTCTTGATAAGGACACGCTCGGACTTGTCCTGCTGACAGATGACGGAGAGCTTGCTCACAGGATACTTTCACCCAAGCATCATGTGCCTAAAATTTACCTTGTGAAACTTGACAGACCATTCCAAGATAAATATATTAACAAATTTGAAAGTGAAATGGTATTGGAAAATGGCGAAAAGTGTATGCCCGCAAGGGTTATGACCGTAGAAAACAACGAAAATTGGGCATTTATACAACTTTTCGAGGGGAAATATCATCAGGTCAAAAGAATGTTTGCGAGTGTTGAAAACCATGTTGAAAAATTAATGCGTTTATCAGTCGGAGGACTGGAATTGCCCGAAAATCTGGGAAAAGGTCAATGTATAGAGTTATTGCACAAAGATGTTGAAAAGTTATTTTTACCGCTTGATTTCGAGTTTTTTTGCAGGAAAAACTTTGTTATTTTTTCGTCATATTTGATAAACAAATAATTGCAAGTTTGGGAATTTAGCGTATTGAAAATTAAAGAGAAATTTGATATTATATTATTGTGGCTGATACTAAGAGATATAGCATCGACATTTCAGTGCCGATACTAAAATAATATATAGCATTAGCAAAAATAATTTGGAAGGATTGGATTTAATGGCAGGTTTAACTTTAAAAGGAATTTACAAAAAATATCCGGGCAATGTAGTTGCCGTTTCAGACGTAAACTTAGAAATCAGAGATAAGGAATTTATTATTCTCGTTGGACCATCAGGATGCGGTAAGTCAACTACCCTCAGAATGATTGCCGGTCTTGAGGAAATTTCAGAGGGCGAGCTTTACATCGGCGACCGTCTTGTAAACGATATCGCTCCTAAGGACAGAGATATTGCAATGGTTTTCCAGAACTATGCTCTTTATCCTCACATGACTGTATTTGAAAATATGGCTTTCGGTCTTAAGCTCAGAAAGGTTCCAAAGGACGAAATCGAGCGTAAGGTAAACGAAGCAGCTAAGATCCTTGACCTCTCACACCTCCTCGACAGAAAGCCTAAGGCTATGTCAGGCGGTCAGCGTCAGAGAGTTGCTCTTGGTCGTGCTATCGTTCGTTCACCTAAGGTATTCCTCCTCGACGAGCCTCTTTCAAACCTCGATGCTAAGCTTCGTGCTCAGATGAGAACAGAGATTTCAAAGCTCCACAAGAAGCTCGGCACAACATTCATTTATGTAACTCATGACCAGACAGAAGCTATGACAATGGGTGACAGAATCGTTGTTATGAAAGACGGTTTTGTTCAGCAGATAGATACTCCTCAGAATCTTTATGAGCGTCCTGTAAACAAGTTCGTTGCAGGCTTCCTCGGTTCACCTCAGATGAACTTCATTGATGCTGTTCTCAAGGAAGAATACGGTCAGTATGTTGTTGAATTTGGTTCACGTGACACAAGAATGTCAAGTGCTGTAAGATATCAGATTGCTATTCCTGAATCAAAGGTAACTCCTGAGCTTGCTAACTACGTTGGCAAGGAAGTTACTCTCGGTATCCGTCCTGAAAGCGTACATGACGAGGAAATGTACCTCTCAAACGCTACAACAGGTATTATCGACTGCTATGTTGAAATCACAGAAATGATGGGTGCTGAAACTTATCTTTACCTCACATGCGAGGGTATTCCGCTTACTGCAAGAGTTTCACCACGTTCAACAGCTAAACCGCAGGACGAAATCAAGGTTGCTATTGATCCTAACAAGATTCACCTCTTTGATAAGGAAACAGAGCGTACAATCATTAACTAATATGATAATTTTTAAAACGGCTGACTTGTTCAGCCGTTTTTATTTGTCTAAAGGGATTAAACTGGGTTTCCAAAGGGTTAATAACCCTTTGGTCAGGTCAAGGGCTGAAAACCCTTGCAGGGTGTGGGACAGATGCGAGTCGATGCTATAAACGGAGTAAAAAGCACGGGAAATTGGTTTTTTATCACGTTACTTACAGATGTAACACAGTTTGCAGAAGCTGTTCGGATGCATTGGGGTATCGAAAACAGTTTGCATTGGTGTCTTGATGTGAATTTTGATGAAGGCAGATGTCGTATCAGGAAGGATAACAGCGGTGAAAATCTTGCTGTGATTCGTCATATTGCTCTGAAACTCTACAAAAGTTATCAGAAAGTCAAGCTGAGTATGAAAGTCAAATGAATTTGTCAATAACACTTGACACATTAACCGCAAGGATTATGAAGTTAAGCAGCGATAGTCAAAGCTGAAAAGAACCTACGCCGTTTTACAGCT
>DJPR01000021.1:2765-3895 GCA_002438605.1 Ruminococcus sp. UBA6407 | reverse complement strand
AGAGCGCCACCTTGCCAAGGTGGAGGTAGCGAGTTCAAGCCTCGTAATCCGCTCCATATAGGTTGGGGAAATATCCTTGGCTAATACAAATCCCGAAGCATTTGTTTCGGGATTTTTTTCTTATTTGTTCCTGTTTATTCTGATTTTTGAATTGGAGAGTGCTGAAATGGAAAAGGAAATGAGATACGCTGTTTTAATAGATTCTGATAATGTTGCGGCAAAATACACAAAGTATATTTTTGATGAAGTTTCAAATTACGGCATTATAACATATAAAAGAGTTTATGGTGACTGGACTCGTGATAATTCTGTCCGCTGGAAAGCAGTCGCACTTGAAAATGCGATTACTCCCATTCAGCAGTATAGTTATACGACAGGCAAAAATGCAACGGATTCCGCTATGATTATTGATGCTATGGATATCCTCTATTCTCATAATGTTGACGGTTTCTGCATAGTATCAAGTGACAGTGATTTTACACGTCTTGCAATACGTCTGAGGGAGTCGGGCATGCACGTTATCGGCATGGGTGAGCGTAAAACTCCGATGCCTTTCAGTACAGCCTGCAATGCGTTTAAGTATCTTGAGGTAATTGCTGAGGAGGACGTTCAGGAGGAATCGGCTGAGGGCGAAAAGGTAAAGCTGAAAACGATTGAGAAGTCGATTATCCGAATTATCTCCGAAAACTGCAATGTTCAGGAGGAAATTAATATAGGTGAGCTTGGAAGCCGATTGCAGAACAGACACCCTGATTTTGACGTAAGAAACTACGGCTATTCAAAGCTTTCGCAATTTCTGGGATATTTCAAGTCTTTGAGCTTGAGACAGGTCGGAAGCACAATACTTGTTTCAAAGAAGTCAAGCGGGTCAGAGATAGCAACAGTAAGAAAACAGCTTGAACTGTTGGTAAAAAGCAATGGTGTCAAGGGGTATAATCTTGGTGAGCTGAAAAAGCAGCTTTGTGCGAAAGTGCCTGAATTTAACGTGAAAACGTATGGTTATACGAAGTTCAGCCGATTTATTCAGGATCTGGACGGCTATTCCGTTAAGAATAACACCGTATTTATTACAGAATAATAAGAACTTGATCCAAGATAAAGCAGGGATTCCAAAGGGTTGATAACCCTTT
>DJPR01000021.1:0-2755 GCA_002438605.1 Ruminococcus sp. UBA6407 | reverse complement strand
CCTTTGGTCAGGTCAAGGGCTGAAAGCCCTTGCAGGGCGTGGGACAGCGTCCCACAGACAGCCGCAGGGCGCTCTGCAAAGGGATATTATCCCTTTGGAAACCCGATTTTTGCTTTATATTCTATAAATATATATTGCTATGCTTATTTCGCCCTTGACATATTCGGGGTTTTATTATATACTGTTTTTATAAATTAATTTACAAAGGAGATATGAAAATGGATTCTGATGGGAGTCGAGTGAAAATCTTTATTGCGGTAATGGTGGTGTTTTTCCTGATAAGAGCACTATATTCAGCGTGTGAATATGCTCTTGTTGAGGTGAATGACAGTAAGGTCAAAACGCTTGCCGAAAAGAATAAGAAGTACGAAAAACTGCTTAACGTTATTTCAAAGCCAAGAGAGCTTATTACTACCTTTGCGGTACATAGGGTTCTTTCATGTGTTATTATAACAGTTTCTGCTGTTGTCGGACTAAGCGGAATGATTGAGGAAAAGCTCGGCAGTTCAATGAACACCAATGCAGCGGCTGTTTTAACTTATATACTGATTATTCTTGGAATGTCGCTTATCATATATGTTTTTGCGGATTTGTTCCCGAAACGCATTGCAGGAAAACACACAGAGAAAACTGCACTTAAAATGGTTACTCCGTTTTGTATACTAAAAAATATAATGATGCCTTTTTCCGCAATTTCAGTCGGACTGGGTTTTGTTCTCGGCAAATTGTTCGGATTTTCAGTAAAGCCTGCTGATGATGTGGTGACAGAGGAAGAAATTCTGATGATGGTCGAGGCAGGCAACGAAACAGGAGTTATCGAGGAAAGTCAGCGGGAAATGATAAACAATATTTTTGAGTTTGATGATACTGTTGTTTCCGATGTTATGACTCACAGAACTGATATTGTGGGTGTTGGTGCTGACGATAAAATAGGCGATGTTGTTTATCTTGGAATAAATGAGGGATTTTCACGTCTTCCCGTATATGAGGAAAGTGTTGATAACATAATAGGTATACTCAACGTAAAGGATTTGCTTTGCCTTGTAGGATGTGAACATTCTGAGGACTTTAATATAAGACAGTTTATGCGTAAGGCGGAGTTTGTTCCCGAAACTGCAAAATGCAAGGACGTTCTGAAAGAAATGACGCTCAAAAAGACTCAGATGATGGTAATTGCTGACGAGTATGGCGGAACTTCTGGCATAGTCACCATGGAGGATCTGCTTGAGGAAATTGTCGGAAATATTCAGGACGAATATGATGACGACGAGGCAGATATTGCTGAAATAGATGACGGAGTTTATACGATTGACGGAAGTGCCGATCCTGATGATATTTTCCCTAAGCTTGGAATAGAGCTTCCGGAGGGGCATAATTATGATACAATGAGTGCATTTGTTGTTGACAGGCTTGGACGGATACCGTCAGATGATGAAAAGGCAGAAATTCAGTATGAAAATGTGATATTTACTGTTTTGCTTATAGAGGATAACTGGATAAGCAAGCTAAAGGCAGTGGTTCTTAAAGACGAATAGGAGTAAATGCTCTATGAAAAAAATGCTGAGAGCGTTGCTGCTGATTTCAGCGGCGGTTTTTACGTTCTGGAGCGTTTGGTATGTCAGGAAATCGGGGGTGCTGAGAGCATACCCCGATACTTCTTTTATGACTAAGCCGAACGAAGAATTAAGGGTTATGTACCAAAATCTTTCCGAAAAGGAAAAGGCAGTCTATACTGCACTTTATGAGGGGATAAAAGATTACAAGGAGTATATAGAACTTCCTTACAATATAGACGGTGATGTATACGATAAAATATATCAGCTTCTGGAAAAGCAGGAAAGTGAGCTTTTCTACATTGATTCTGTCTATTACAATTCCGAAAAGATACGTCAGGCTAAAATTGTTTACAGGGTGGACAGGGAAACTGCTGAAAAGATGGAATCAGAGCTTGAAAAAAAGCGTGATGAGATTAAGGCAGGCATCGGCTACAATATGGAGGACTATGAAAAAGCAGCTTATATCCATGACTATTTAGCGAAAAACTGCGTTTACAGAGTGCAGAATTCGGACTTTGTGGGAACTGCATACGGCTGTCTTGTTGAGGGATATGCTCATTGTGAGGGCTATGCAAAGGCGTTTGATTATCTTCTGAAAGAATTGAAAATAAATGATGTTGTCATTACAGGCGTGACTGATGACGGAGAAAATCATGCATGGAACAAGTTTAAGTGCAGTGACGGCAAGTGGTATAATGCGGACGTTACATGGGACGATACGGACAATACCTGTGAGGGCAGACATATTTATTTTATGAGCAGTGATGAGGCGTTTGAAAAAAGTCATTTTGCTGATAATACCTATTCAAATAAAAAACTTGTCATAAATAAGAATACATACGGCGGCAGCGGCGTTAACGGGTACTATAAAAAGGAAAAGAACTATATAAGTGAGTTTTCGGAGTGCGAAAAGGTGCTGAAAAAGGAACTCGGCAGATTTGAAGAAAAAGGATTTTTGGAAGTTGAGCTTGCAGATGAGGATCTTTATGACAAGTTTAAGGCGAAATATTTTGAAAGTGAAGGAATTTTTGATTTGATACTTGAATATAAACCAGAGCTTGTTTCGGAACATGGAGTTACAATGGAAATGGTGGAAAATAAGGCAGAACTTTGCATAATTATAATGATTAAGACACAATAAGGTGAATTTTTACACAAAATTCCGAGATACTACACAAAATCTTGTACAAAATGCGGAA
>DJPR01000005.1 GCA_002438605.1 Ruminococcus sp. UBA6407 | reverse complement strand
ATACGACAGTATGCCTTCAAAAATTCTATGCAATCTGACGAAAAATATATCTGCGTTTCTGCCGCACAATCTTTGCGCGGTGTTACCTTAAGGAAACACATCAAATGGGACGGTAAATTATGAAAAGATTTAGCTTGATTATTATTTTATGTTTGATTTTTACAACGGGTTGTACTGAAGAGAAGTGTGAAAATTCTGACGTTGACGGCAAAGATGTATCAATGTATGTTCAGGAGTCGGAACAGCTTTATCTTGACTTTGAGTCTTCTGATACAGAATGTAAAGATAATTTTTCTTATTCTCTGATTAATTATAAAAATCAGATTGGAATTTGGCTGCCATTTATGGATTATGAGGACATATTAATAAATAAGTCTGAGGAGCAGTTTAAGGAATGTGTAAAAAAAAGATTTTCTGATTTTAAAGCTCAGGGCTTTAATACAGTATATGTCCATGTACGAGCATATGGTGATGCATATTATAAGTCTGAGGTCTTTCCGAAAGGCACTCTGTATAATGGTGATTATGACCCTCTTCAAATAATGGTTGAAGAAGCACATTCGCAGGAACTGTCAATTCAAGGCTGGATAAATCCTCTAAGGTGTCAGACGGAAGAACAGATGAAGACAGTTTCAGATGAATTTAAACTGAAAAAATGGTATGCTGAAAGGAACGGAACGTACATTTGTACCGTAAACGGCAGATGCTATTTAAATCCTGCCTATGATGATGTTATATCGCTTATTACAGACGGCGTTTCAGAAATTTTAGAGAATTATGATGTGGATGGCATACATATTGATGACTATTTTTACCCAACAGTTGATGAAAGTTTTGATATGGACGCTTTTTCAAAAAGCGGAGAAAATGATTTAGTACAGTGGAGATTAAATAATTGCAGTAAAATGGTTAAGGCGATTTATGATTGTGTTAAAGAAAAGAATAAGGAGCTTATTTTCAGCATAAGTCCGCAGGGACGTGTTGACGCAAATTATACATCTCAATTTGCAGATGTAAAGCTGTGGGGAAGTACAAAGGGCTATTGTGATTGTCTTATACCTCAGCTTTATTATGGATTTGAAAATGAATCCTGTCCGTTTGAAAAGGCATTAGATGATTGGGAAAGCATTGTTACGTGCAGTGATGTTTCACTGGTTATCGGACTTGCAGGATACAAACAGGGAAAGGAAGATACATGGGCAGGAAGCGGAAAGAATGAATGGATTGAACATGATGATATAATTGAAAGACAAAAAGAAATTGTAAATTCCTCACTAGCTGACGGCTATGCAGTTTATAATTAAGGTAACACCGCACAAAAGCTGTGCAGTGTTGCATTAATTGTACAAATATTATTGACATTCATCTCATTTAAAAGTATAATCGTATTATAAGTAAGCATGAAACTTTTATTGTGCCGTTGTAAATGAGGTGACGTTTATGAAAGGCAAAACATTTTTTTCGATAATATCGGCATTTCTTATCAGCATTTCATCAATTTCAGGTGTTTATGCAGAAAGGATTATTGCTTCCGACATTAATGGTGATGAGCTTACCGATGTTTTTGACCTTGTAATGTTAAGAGAAAATTTGGAGAATATCGAATGTGATTTGAATAATGATTCACAGACTGATGCAAAAGACTTGATTTTTCTTAATGATTACATAGTAAAGGGCAAGATGAATACGCAGTATCCGATTGATGAATCGGCAATACTTGAACCTAAAGGAACTATTCATTACGGTGAGGGAACTTTCTATGGCGGAGGCTATGAGGGCGGCTGTGCAATGCTTGACCCAATCTCAAAAGATGATTATTGGATAGTTGCAATGAACCTTGAGGATTACAATGACGCTCAGCTTGCAGGAGCTTATATTCAGGTTACAGGCGAGCTTGGAACGATTAATATGTTTGTATCCGATTTGCTCCCCGAGGGGAAAAAAGGTGACTTAGATTTATATACGGATGCATTTCCGCTTATTGCACCTGTTGAGAAAGGACGTGTTCCTGTAAGCTGGAAGATAATACCTCTTGATTCGGCAGAAAATGCACCTGTAAGCTTTAAATTTAAAGAGGGAAGTACTGCCTATTGGTGCGGAGTGCAGGTAAGAAATCATCGTTATCCGATTACAAAGCTGGAGTATCTTAATGCTGAGGGTGAATTTATTGAAATAAACCGCAGACCATATAATTATTTTGAAAGCATGGAAATGGGGGCAGGTCCGTTTACATTCAGAATTACTGATATTTATGGACAAGTTATAGTAGAAAAGGATATCCCTCTTGTTCTTGATGAAATAATAGAGGGCGAAAATCAGTTTCCATTGTAGAGATTACGATTTTCTGAAGGCAGCACCGCACAATCTTTGTGCGGCTCTGCCTCCGGACTCTGCCAAAGGGTTAATAAACCCTTTGGAAACCCATTTTTAGTCAGTTATTTTTTTATAGAAATAAAGGCACGATTGAAAAATCGTGCCTTTATTTGCATTATGCATTCTTTTCACTGATGTATGATATAAGCATATCATACCAATACATAAGTGAGGAAGTACCCGAAATACTCTTTTCCCTTATGATATAGCCTGTATATTCACCATTATTCTTCAAGTAGTAATTGTTGTCATTAAACTTGATAAATTCCATTGTTCTTGAAGAACCGTCTGCATATGTGAGCTTGATTGTAATATCTGCATCTCCTTCAGGAACGGCTTTCATATCAATGGAGTCAAATTCCATGTAAGCAATTGAATCAAAGAAGTTGTAAAAATAATTACAAGCGTCAGCACCAAGAGCATCAATATCTTCGCCGTTTACTGTAAACTGAGTTGAATTTGCATCAACAGTGAAATTGATTTTTTCACCATGATAATTCATATCAATTGCAGATACATTATAAATGTCCTCAGACTGAATCGATGAAACAAGAATATCGCCTACATTTTTTTCAATGAAGTCAACGTCATAAGTATAATACAGACCAACATCACCTGTTTCTGTATTAAGTATGTGAGTATACGTTTCTGAGTCATCACCAAAGTAGCTGAACAGAAGATGTGTGGATTCACCCTCTTTATTATAAACGTATAATTCAGCATAAGGCTTATCAAAACCGTATTCAGCATAGTTTTTAAGACCATGTGCAATAAACTTTTCAGCAGTAAGTCTTGTGATAATAGTTGTAATTGAACTTACCTTTGTGTTGTCAACAATCATATTGCCAAAAGGCTTTGTCAGATTCCATGTATCAGAATCATCTTTAGTTATATCAATAATTGTTTCGTTATTTCTCTTTAAGATAACCTGGTGCAATTCTCTGTCAGTATAGCCTATAAGATTATTATTTTTTATAAAGTTTTCATTTGCGTCAAGAACACTTCCGTAATATGCGTCTATAAGGAATACTTCCTTGCGTCCTTCAACCATAACGTAGTAGTTTTCACCTGTAGGAGTAAGGTTTCCTATATAAATCGTATAATTATTTTTTCCGTCACTGCATGTAATTGTTTTTGGTGAATCAAGACCGTATGAAGTTTTTTGACTTTCATCAGGCACACCAAAATCCTTTTCAGCAGTAAGACTGCACATAAATGTACAGATATTTGTAAAATAGCTTTGATTAATGGAATAATTATCAATATTTGTTATTTTCCATTCATCATCTTCGTAAATAATATTATATTCACCGTCATCGCAGTTAATATCAATTGATGTAATGGAATCTGAGTCAAATTCAAATAAAGAATAGCTTTTTTGCTTTTCAGCCTTTGACTCCTCCTTTTTGTCCTGTGAGGACTTAACAATAAAGAATGCGGTACATGTTCCGAGAGAAAGAACAAGGAGAACAATTGCTATAATAATAGGTTTCTTCATTAAGCGTTGTGCCTCCTCCACCAGATAATAACGCCGATCAAAGCTACGAGAATTGGTGCAACGGTAAAGATTTTCAAAGTATTATCGGCTTCCTCCTGTGATTTGAATTCCATGCTGTCATATGAACGGTTTTTATCAGGTATATTAAGACTGTAATCACTGTCATACATCCATGAAACAGCAGAGAGTGAAAGATAATAAGGAATAATGGTATATGCACTTGAAAGATTTTCGTCATTAAAGAAGTCTGCATTGCCGAATACTGTTATTTTTGAATTGTTCGACTTGTTATATGAATAGAAAGCTAAGTCAAAGCAGCCTGATTCAGCTTCTGTGTCCTTTTCTGTACCTCCGAAAGGCTCACTGCATGAGCTGTAGCCTGATGATGTTGACGTAGTCTGCATAAGGCTGTTTGTTTCAAGTACAGATGTATTTTTTCCGTTGATAAGTCCAAAGCTTCTTGAGTTAGGCATATACGGAATAACAGAAGGGTCACTGAAGGCTGAAGTCAAGTCAACAGTCTGATCCTCACTGACCTCAGGGAGAGTAACCTGAATCATAGTCGGGTCATCAGATGCACACAAATGAGAATTTGTTTCATAAATTCTGTCATAGTGCATTACAATATTGTATTCGTCAAGGATAGCTTCAATATTTTTATATCTGAATTCTTCATCATTAGGTGAAAGGAAGAACGAAATATTACCGCCCTTTTCCAGATAATCCATAAGCTTTTCCTGTTCATTCAGAGTTATATCTTTTTGCGGTGCACATATAAATATAATGCGTGCATCATCCGGTACAGCGTCTTCGGCGGAAAGGTTAAGCTCCAGTAAATCATAGTTTCTGTTTTTTGTTTCTGATTTGAAGAAACTGTAGTTATCAATGGTTTTTTCACCATGACCTGTAAGGAAATAAATATTTGCAATGTCACCGGCAGTAACAGTTTTGATAGCACCTGCGATAAGGTCTTCACCAAGATACTTGCTTTCTATTACATTGCCGTCTGAGTCGGTTATTTCATTCCAGATGCCTGTGATTTTATGTGTAAAATCTCCGCATTTAACAAAGATTGTACCGCTTGAAAGCTTGTAAAGACTTCCTGAATTGAGTTTTTCAACAAGCTCAGGTCTTTCTTCCGGGTCAAAGCAGGTGATTTTGATATTGTCATATTCATCATACTGTTTAAGTGCATAATATAATGAAAGAGCCATATCGTCTTCTGCAAAGTCCTCAATATCATCAACTCCGGGAGCGAGAACGTACATTTCAATCTGCTTGTCCTTTACGCTGTCGAGGAGTTCGATGGATTTGTCTGTAAGAGTATACATTTTACTTGGTGTAGTATCAATCTTGAAGTCAAAATACTGTACAATAAGGTTAATCGGGATTACAATTGCAAGGAGAAGTACAGCAAGGATAACTGCAAGGAGTCCGGAAAAATTAAATGTACGTTTTGATGCTTGCTTTTTAGAATTATTTTCCATTTTAAATTACCCCCTGTTCCAGCGTTTTTTCTCAATTGAAATAATAGTCCAGCCAAGAAAAATAACCATCATAGAAATAAAGAAAACAACATCCGACATTCTAACAAGTCCCTGAGCAAAATATGCAAATTTCGGCTGTGCTGCAAACCATATAATAAAGCTCTGAACCTTCGGATACTGACTGATAAAATCACTCTGAGCAAAATTATCCACATAAACCAGTGCAAGCATAACTGCTTCACCAAGTATACCTGCAATAATGGAATTGTCAGTAAGTGACGAGATAAACATTCCGACTGCAATGCACATAATTCCCCAAAGGAAGAAACCAACGTAAACACCGATAAGACTAGGAACGATAACCTTACCGTTGATTGCGGTTACTATTGGATAAAGAAGTGTTGAAGCCATCATAACAAGATAAACTGTTACGAGTGCAAGGAACTTTGCAAGTACCATTTGAAAAACGTTCATCGGAGATGTCATGAGCAGAACCTCTGTTCCGAATTTGCGTTCATCGGCAAATGTACGCATAGTCATAATAGGCACAAGAAAAATGAAGTAAAAGATATTTGTATAAAAAATATCCGGGAATGAGAATTGCAGTGTACTGCTGTTAAGATATGTAATTGCATTGTTTATAGAAAACGAAAAGAGCAGCATGAACAAAGCTGTTATTGTATAAGCAAAAGGAGTATAAAAGAAAGAGTGCAGCTCTTTTTTATAAAGTGAAAACATATTATTTATCCTCCTTTTCTTCGGAATCCTCATCATGAGGATTTTCTTCTTCCTGCTTCATTTCTTCAAGCATATCACGCAGCGATTCTTTTTTGGAGGGCTGATTAATAAGCTGTACGAATACATCCTCAAGGTTAGGCTTTTCCGTAAATATTTCGGAAATGGAGTACTTGTGGGCAATAAGCTCGGACATTATCAGACTTCTGATTTCATCGGCATTGCCGTTGAGTGCTACACGATAATTACAGATGTTATCACTGACAGGAGCTGTTTCAATGATTTTATCCACACCCTTGATGCCTGACATAATCTGTGAAACACTTTCCTTATTGCCTGTTACTGTAAGGTTAAGAACAAGATTGTTGCTGAATTTATTTTCCAGATTTTCAATTGTATCTATTGCTTTTATTTCACCCTTGTTGATAATTACAACTCTGTCACAGATTGCACTTACTTCACTTAAAATATGTGAACTGAAAATTACAGAATGTTCTTTTTTAAGTTCTCTTATAATTTCACGAACTTCTGAAACCTGCTTTGGGTCAAGACCTACTGTAGGTTCGTCAAGAATAAGGAACTTCGGATTTCCGAGAAGAGCCTGAGCAAATCCTACTCTCTGCTTATAACCTTTTGAAAGATTTTTTATAAGTCTGTCTGAAACGTCGGTAATTTTAAGCTTGTCCATGACATAGGTTATCTGTTCAGCTCTTTTTGAAGAAGGAATTTTTTTAAGTCCGGCACAAAATTTCAAATATTCCTTAACCTTCATATCCGGATAAACCGGAGGGATTTCAGGAAGGTATCCTGTACATTTTTTTGCGTCCATCGGCTTTTTGGAAATATCATTTCCGCAGATGGTTACTTTGCCTTTGGTCATTGGAAGATAACCGGCAATCATGTTCATTGTTGTGGATTTTCCTGCACCATTAGGCCCGAGAAATCCAAGAATCTCATTATCATTAATAGTAAAGCTTATGTTATTAACAGCAAGATTTTTACCGTAATATTTCGTAAGATTTTCAATAGTAATCATGAGTTTCTCCTTTCATAATCAGTATTTGCCGAAGCATATTTAAGACAACACCGCACAAAGCACGTCAAAAGACTTTGCACGTCATAAACTAGCAAATTTTCCGTCATCTTACACATAATTTTCTCACCATACGACAGTATGCTTTCAAAAATTCTATGCAATCTGACGAAAAATATATCTGCGTTTCTGCCGCACAAGCTTTGTGCGGTATTGCCTTAAGATTCAGGAAAACACAGCTGCAGTGCCGACAGCTCTGGTCTGAAGCTTTAATTCATAGTAAAATGATACATTTATATATTATCTCAAAATTATATTAATACAATATGAATAGAATGTGAACTCAATATTAAAAGAGGGTAAAACGCACAAAATGTCTTTTTATACCTGTAAAATTATACATATTTACTGTGATTAAAAGGTGAAATTTTTTTGTGCAGAAAATGAATGTTAACTGTTATAAACGGAAATAAAATTCTAAGGAAGCGTAAGAATTTTTAAAATGACAAAATGCACAAAATCAAATAACAATGTGTGTGCATTACGACAAAAAATTGACTTAAAGCCTTTAGTAAAGCATGAAACTGTTGACAAGGAAAAAAATGTGTAATATAATAAACATGAAAATAGTTTGTGGGTTCTGTGATTGTCATGCGATTAGGCAACACACAGTGTACGAAACCATTTTCGCACACGTTCTCAGTCACTTTTCCTGTTGTATCAGTATAAAAATGTTGTGATTGAGATTATTTTTATACCAAATTTTTTACGAGAGGGGTAAAAACTAAATGATATCTAAGAAGAATAAGGCATTAGTATCTGCAGCTCTTGCAGCAGCAGTTACTGCAAGTTCTATGGTACCATGTTTTGCATCAGCAAAGGGTCCAAGAACTAAGGCAGAAGCTTTTGGCGATTCTACATATGCTGAAAGATTTTTGTCACTTTACGATGACGTTGTAACAAACGGTGAAGAAAACGGATACCTCAGTTCTAACAATAATGGCGGTTCAGGTTCATTCGGCGTTCCTTACCACGCTGTTGAAACAGTTATCGTAGAAGCTCCTGACTATGGTCACGAAACAACATCAGAAGCCATGTCATACCTCGTATGGGTTGCTGCACTCAGAGATAAGTTCGGTGTTGACGGCATCGGCGGTGCTACAAAGACAAGCGATCTTACAAAGGCTTGGAAAACTCTTGAAGTTATGATTCCTGAAACACAGACAGGTTTCTGGAAGCAGAGCAAGCTTTCAGCTCAGTATGCTCCTGAGTATGAAACTCCTGAACAGTATCCTGCTGCACAGGACGCAAGCAACACAGGTGAAAACCCACTTTTCAGCGCATTTAAGTCAGCTTACAGCAGTGATGACGGACTTTACCTTTTACACTGGCTCGCAGACGTAGATGACTGGTATGGTTATGGTGGAAGCAAGAAGGGTGAACTTGGTTCATTCACATTTATCAACACATTCCAGAGAGGCGAACAGGAATCATGCTTTGAAACTGTTCCACACGGATGTATTGAAGAACTTAAATATGGTATGGTTGGCACAAGAGGTATCAAGGGTGTATTCTCAACAGATTCTCAGGTTGCTAAGCAGTGGGCTTATACAAACGCTCCTGACGCTGAAGATCGTGCTATTCAGGCAATCTATGCAGCTAATAAGTGGGGCGTAAACACAGGTGACCTTTCAGCTAAGGCTGGTAAGATGGGTGACCAGTGCCGTAACGATATGTTCGATAAGTACTACAAGGCTATCGGCTGTCAGAGCAAGGAAACAGATAGAAACGGCGGTTCAGGACTTAAGGGTCAGCACTTCCTCATGGCTTGGTATACATCATGGGGCGGAGCTATGGACGGCACATGGGCATGGCAGATCGGTGCATCACACATGCACGAATTCTACCAGAACCCTCTCGCTGCATATGCTCTCCTTTATGATAAGGATATCAATGCAGGTATGAAGGCATCAAATGCTACATCTGACTATGAAGAGTCATTCAAGAGACAGATGGAAATGTACCTCTGGCTTCAGTCAGCAGATGGTCCGATTGCCGGCGGTTGTACAAACTCTTACAGCGGACGTTATGAAAAGTATCCATCAGGTGTTTCTACATTCTATGATATGGCTTACCTTGAACACCCTGTTTACGCTGACCCGGGTTCAAACCACTGGATCGGTAACCAGGTATGGGCTGTACAGCGTCTTGCAGAACTTTACTACTATGTAAAGACAGAAGGTTCAAACTATTCAGGCAAGATTGGCGGACTCACACTTGAAGAAGCTCTTAAGACAATTCTTGACAGATGGGTTGACTGGTTTGTTGAAAATACTGAGCTTACAGCTGACGGTGATTATACAATCCCTGCTACACTTGACTGGAGCGGTCAGCCTGCTGATTGGAACGGTACTTATAGTTCAAGTGCAAACTCAGGTCTTACATGTACAATTACAGCAAGAGGCAACGCTGATATCGGTTGTGTATCTTCACTTGCTAATACTCTTATTTACTATGCTGCTGCTGAAGAAGTTTCTACTGATGCAGGATACAGCTCTTCAAATACAGAGCTTGGCGGTAAGGCACTTTATCTTGCTAAGGAACTCCTTGACAGACAGTGGAAGATTTGCCGTGATGATATCGGTCTTTCAAGACCTGATACAAACGGAAGCCTTGCTAGAATCTTCAACCAGGAAGTTGTAGTTCCTGATAATTATTCAGGTACAATGCCAAATGGTGAAAAGATTGAACCAGGCATTAAATTTATTGATATTCGTTCTGCATATGAAGATGAGCCTGTATTCCAGGAACTCAAGAAAGAGTATGAAGCAACAGGTACAACTGATACAACAGAGCTTAATTATCACAGATTCTGGCATGAGGGCGATGCTCTTATGGCATACGGTGCTATGGCACTTCTCTATCCTGATATGAAGATTGATTCTTCATCAACTCCATCAACATCAACAACACCTGATACTCCTGATGTTACATTGTGGGGTGACGCTAACTGCGATGGTAAGGTTGATATTTCAGACGCTGTTCTTATCAAGTGTTACCTTATCAATTCAGAAAACTATAAGATTTCTGCTCAGGGCAAGGCAAATGCTGATGTTCAGGGCAATGGAAACGGAATCAATGCACAGGATGCTGTTGCAATTCAGAAGTACATTCTTAAACTTGTTTCAGAACTTCCGGTTGCTTAATTAGAAGTTATTGAAATTATAAAAAGATGTCCTCTTTATGAGGGCATCTTTTGTTATATAAGTAGTACGGAAAATGCTTGCATTTTATGCGTTTAAGTGGTATAATAATATAATTAGGGAAATACTGTTCAGATATCAAAATATATTGCATAAGAGAAAGCAGGGAATAGTTTGATTAAAAGTATGACTGGTTACGGCAGAGCTCAACAGGTTATAGACGGTCGTGATATATTAGTGGAAATTCGTTCCGTAAATCATAGATATTATGAATTTTCTTCAAGACTTCCCCGTGCGTATGGCTATTTAGATGAAAAATTGAAAAGCTTTTTGCAGGGGAAAATCAATAGGGGAAAGGTTGAAGTTTCTGTTACCATAAATAATACCGAGGGCAAAGATGCTCTTATTCAGGTTAATACTTCAATGGTAAAAGGCTATCTTGATGCACTTCATCAGGCAAATGAGAAGTTCGGGCTTCGTGATGACCTTTCATTATCCACTCTCATAAGACTTCCTGATACATTTAATGTTCAAAAAGCCGTTGACGATGAAGAAGAAATATGGGAATGTGTATCTGCTGTTGCTGAAAAGGCTGCTGAAAATTTTGTTGCAATGAGAATCAGCGAGGGTGAACGGCTTAAAACTGATGTGAAATTACATAGCAATGCCATTCTTGACATGGTTTCAATGGTTGAAAAGCTTTCGCCTAAAACTGTTGAAAATTACAGAAATCGCCTTTATCAGAAATTAAAGGAGATACTTGAATCTGCTGAAATAGA
The DNA here is from genome assembly GCA_002438605.1 of Ruminococcus sp. UBA6407. Lineage (GTDB taxonomy): Bacteria > Bacillota > Clostridia > Oscillospirales > Ruminococcaceae > Ruminococcus > Ruminococcus primiciens. The sequence goes on along the minus strand of DJPR01000005.1, from coordinate 79,726 downwards.
TCAGCAAAGAATTGTTACTGAAGCCGCCATATTTGCTGATAAGGTTGCTGTAGACGAAGAAACGGTACGCTTAAAAAGTCATATAAGTCAGCTTGATGAACTTCTGGAGTCAGACGGAGCTATCGGAAGAAAGCTGGACTTCATCGTTCAGGAAATGAACAGGGAAGTAAATACTATTGGTTCAAAAGCACAGGATATTGAGATCACAAAGCTTGTGGTTGAGATGAAATCTGAAATAGAAAAAATCAGAGAACAAATCCAGAATATTGAGTAAGTGGGGTTTTTATGAAGCTTATTAATATTGGTTATGGAAATATGGTTGCCTCAAATCGCATAATTTCCATTGTAAGTCCTGAATCTGCCCCAATAAAAAGACTTGTTCAGGAGGCAAGGGACGAGGGAACTGTAATTGATGCTACATATGGCAGAAAAACCAGAGCTGTTATTATTATGGACAGCGGTCATGTTATACTTTCGTCACTTATAACAGATACTGTTGCATCAAGAATTAATGAAAGTGAGGGTGATGACGATAATGAATAAAGGTCTTCTTATCGTTGTTTCTGCACCGTCAGGCTGCGGAAAGGGAACAATTCTCAGCGAAGTGCTGAAAGATGACAGATTTTATTATTCGGTTTCTGCTACAACACGCAGTCCACGTTTGGGTGAGGTGAATGGTGTAACATATCATTTCATTACTAAACAGGATTTTGAAGAACGCATAAAAAACAATGCCATGCTTGAATATGCTGAATATTGCGGCAACTATTATGGTACTCCTAAAAAGGAAATAGACGAAATGCGTGAGCAGGGTAAGAATGTTATTCTTGAAATAGAGGTTCAGGGGGCTATGAAGGTAAGGGAAATTTGTCCTGATGCTGTATTTATTTTTGTTCTTCCGCCGTCTGTTGCCGAGCTTGAACGCCGCTTGAAGAAAAGAGCTACTGAAACAGATGATGTCATAGCTCAGCGAGTTTCACAGGCACGTTCAGAAATTGAACTTGCACGCAAATATGATTATGTTGTTGTTAACGCTGCTCTTGAGGACGCAATAAATGACTTCAAGGCTGTTATAAAAGCGGAGGAACTAAAGGTTTCCAATGCACAAGATTTAATTGATGAGGTGATTAATAATGCTTAGACCTGCTGTGTCACAAATTATTTCAAAAAATGAGAGTGTTTATTCTCTTGTTATTGCAGTAGCAAAAAGGGCAAGACAAATTGCTGATGAGCTTTATGAGCAGAACATGGTACTTCCTGAAAAGCCTGTAAAGACTGCTGTAGAGGAATTTGCAAGCGGTAAATACAGAATTATCGAGCCTGACTGCATCAAAAAATGAGCGAGGCTCTGATAGCAGAAGCAGCAGTCAGCAATACTGCTTTTTCCTTTGATTGTCTTTTCAGTTACAGAGTTCCTGAAAAAATGACTGATAAAATCAAAAGCGGATGTCGTATTCTTGTTCCCTTCGGTAAGGGAAACAAGAGTCGTACTGCTATGGTTATGTCACTGAAAAGGGGTGAATGCTCTAAACTCAAGGAGGTTATTTCGCTCATTGACAGTCAGCCTGTACTTTCTCAGGAATTGCTGAACCTGGCAAAATATATGCGGGATACTGCTTTTTGTACCTACTATGAGGCTGTTAAGGCAATGCTTCCACCGGGAATGAACATTAAAATTCTTGAAAATGTAGAAATAAACAAGGAATTTGATGATTTTTCAATTCTTTCCGAAGCCGAAAAAGAATTTTTTAATTACCTGCTGAAATGCAGCAAGTCGGAGCTTAAAGCTGAATTAAGTAATTCTGAACAATCTGAAATGATAGCAGATTTAAAGGAAAAGGGTGCATTGATAAGCAGCAGTGTATTAAAAAGTGCTGTAAGCGACAATACAGTTAAGATGGTAAAACTTACGTCTGACTACTTATTGTCACCGCAAAGCTTTAAGCTGACTCCTAAGCAGAAAAAAGCAGCTGAACTTCTTGCTGAATATGGTTCTGCTTCTGAAAAAGAGCTTGCATATATGTGCGGAGTAACACTTGCAGTAATAAAAAGACTTGTAGCTAATAAAGCTGCTGAAGAATTTGAATGTGAAGTCCTAAGAAGTGTTGATGTGAACGGACTTGATAAGCGTTCAATTGCAGATGTTGTCCTTTCCGAAGAACAGCAGAAAGTCTTTGATGCAATTTCCGAACAGCTTGATGCTCATCAGGCAATGTGTTTTCTTCTTCATGGAGTTACAGGAAGCGGGAAAACATCGGTTTTTGAAAAGCTGATAGACAAGACGATTACAATGGGCAGACAGGCTTTACTCCTTATTCCTGAAATATCCTTGACTCCTCAGATTTTAAGAAGGTTTAAAGGACTTTTTGGCGATAATGTTGCTGTAATTCACAGCAGTTTGTCATTGGGACAGCGTCTTGATGAATATAAAAAGATAAAACGTGGTGATGCAAAAATTGTTATCGGAACACGAAGTGCAATTTTTGCTCCCCTTGATAATATAGGACTGATTATTATGGACGAGGAGGGCGAACGCTCCTATAAGTCAGACAGTTCTCCTCGATATAATACATCTGATATTGCAAAGCAAAGATGCCGCTATTATGGCGGAGTTCTTGTGCTTGCATCTGCAACCCCGACTATAGAAAGTTATTATAATGCCAAGCGAGGCATATATAAACTGCTGGAAATGAAAAACCGCTATCATGCAGGTTCGCTTCCGACTGTTAAAATTGTAGATATGAATTTGGAGCGTGAGGCAGGAAATTCAACTGAATTCAGCCGTGAACTTGTTGAACAGATTAATCTGAATCTTCAAAATGGGGAACAAACTATTCTTTTGCTCAACAGACGAGGATATCATACAATTATCAGCTGTTGTGACTGTTATGAGCCGGTTTATTGCCCGAACTGTACTGTTCCAATGACATATCACAAGGCAAATGACAAGCTGATGTGTCATTATTGCGGATACACTTCTGACATGGTAACGGTTTGTGCAAAATGCGGTTCACAAAGGCTTAAAAAAATGGGATTTGGAACACAGCGTCTTGAAGAAGAACTTGAAATGCTTTTCCCTAAAGCAAGAATACTCAGAATGGACGCAGATACCACTTTTTCCAGATATGCATATGAAAAAAGCTTCAGTGCATTCGGTGAGGGTGAATATGACATAATGATTGGCACACAAATGATTGGCAAGGGACTTGATTTTCCAAATGTAACGCTTGTCGGAGTTCTATCTGTTGATAAGTCATTGTTTTCCGGAGATTTCCGTAGCTATGAGCGTACATTCTCACTTATAACGCAGGTTGTAGGCAGAGGAGGCAGAGGTGAAAAACAGGGCAGAGCATACCTGCAAACCTTTATGCCCGACCACTATATTATGAGTCTTGCCGCTGAACAGGACTATGTCGGCTTCTATAATGAGGAAATTGCCATAAGACGTGCAATGGTGTTTCCACCTGTATGCGATTTATGTGTTATCGGACTTTCAGGTTCAGATGATTTTGCCGTAAAGCTTGCGGCAGATAAGGTTATTGAACTTATGTCAGAAAGGTTTAATAAGAAAAAGCCGTCAACGCCTATGAGAGTTCTCGGACCTGTAAAATGCTCTTACGGAAAAATAAACGGGAAATATAGGTATAGAATAATAATTAAGTGTAAAAATACTCCTGAAATAAGAGAAATGATAAGAGAAATAATAATCTTGTCATCAAAAGCAAGGGAGTGTTCACGAATAAATATATATGCTGATATGAATGGTGAAATCGGTGTATAACGGAGGATAACATGGCATTAAGAAAAATTTTAACCAAAGAGGACGAGGTGCTTCATGCAGTTTGCAAGCCTGTAGAAGTTTTTGATGAAAAGCTTGCTCAGCTTCTTGATGATATGGCTGATACTCTTTACAAAGCTCAGGGACTTGGTCTTGCAGCACCACAGATAGGTATTCGCAGAAGAATTGCAGTTATTGACGTTGGTGACGGACTTATTGAGCTTATTAACCCTGTAATTTTGAAAAAAAGTGGTAAACAGCGTGATGTTGAGGGCTGTTTGTCTTGTCCTGACCAGTGGGGATATGTTACAAGACCAAACAAGTGTAAGGTCAGATTCCAGAACAGAAAAGGTGAATTTGTTGAAAGGTCATTTTCAGAGCTTGGTGCAAGGTGCGCATGTCACGAAATTGACCACCTTGACGGACATCTTTTCCTTGAACTCGTTGAAGAATTTGTTGTCCCCGGAGATGATGAGTAATGAGTAGTCTTAATATAGTTTTCATGGGAACGCCTGATTTTTCTGTGCCATGTCTTAAAGCACTGGCTGAAAGTGAGGATAATGTTTCCGCAGTTTTTACTCAGCCTGATAAGCCTAAGGGCAGGGGCTATAAAATGATTCCGACTCCTGTTAAAACGGCTGCTTCAGAGTATAATCTGCCTGTTTATCAGCCGCAGTCACTCCGAAAGGGCGAGGACGCAGAAAAGGCATTGGCAATTCTCAGAGAGCTTAATCCTGACCTTATTATAGTTACTGCATACGGACAGATTTTGCCTCAGGAAATACTTGATTTGCCAAAATACGGATGCATTAATATTCATGCTTCACTTTTGCCGAAATACCGAGGAGCAGCTCCGATTCAATGGTGTATACTGAATGGAGAGAAAAAAACAGGTGTTACTTCAATGATGATGGAGGCCGGTCTTGATACAGGTGATATGCTGATGAAGTGTGAAACTGAAATCGGCGAGAATGAAACAGCACAGGAGCTTTGGGACAGACTTTCCATAATGGGCGGAGAGCTTCTTTCAGATACGATAAAAGCTCTTAAAGCAGGTGAGCTGAAACGTGAACAACAGGACGATTCACAGTCCTGCTATTCGCCAATGATAAAAAAAGAAATGAGCAGTCTTGATTTTTCGTGGGACGCTCATAAGATTCATAATACCATAAGAGGCATTACCGGTTTTACAATGCTGAATGGTAAGCGTTTAAAGATATATCGTTCTGCACTTTTGGATAAAGAGAGTTCTGATTCTCTTAATGGTGAAATAATTGACGCTGATAATTTTACAGTTAAATGTGGTGACGGAAAGCTGATTCGTTTTGATGAAATACAGCTTGAGGGCAGCAAAAGAATGAAAACAGCAGATTTTCTAAGGGGTAAAAAGCTGATAAAGGGAACTGTTTTGGGTTAATTCAGGAGGAAACTTTATATGGATATTTTGTTGGTTATTATTTCATTTTTAATTGCAATGTGGGCGTCATTCAATGTAAGCTCTACATTTAAAAAGTACAGCAGGATAAATAACAGCAGGGGTTATACAGCTGATGAAATAGCAAGAAAAATTCTTGATGATAACGGACTTTATAATGTTCAGATTGAGCGTGTAAGAGGAAATCTCAGTGACCATTATGACCCTAGAGATAATGTGGTAAGACTTTCTGATACAGTATATGGTAAAACATCTGTTGCTGCAATAGGTGTTGCAGCTCATGAATGTGGTCATGCAGTACAGCATGCACAGGGTTATACACCGATAAAAATAAGGTCAGCAATAATTCCGGTTACACAGCTTGGTTCACAGCTTGCATATCCATTGGTTCTTATTGGGCTTATTATGGGCGGAAATTCAGTCCTTATAAATATAGGAATATGGCTTTTCGTTGCAGTTGTGGCATTTCAGCTTGTAACGCTGCCTGTTGAATTTGATGCAAGCGGCAGAGCATTGAAAACCTTGGAGGACAGCGGATATCTTGACAGAGAAGAAGTAAAATGTTCAAGAAAGGTTCTTACAGCAGCGGCTTTAACATATGTTGCTGCACTCTTTACTGCTATTGCACAGCTTGTAAGATTGATTGCCATTTCAAATAGAAGGAATTAACAAGATATGAAAGAACCCAGATATTTGGCGGTTGAACTGCTGAATAAGACTTTTAAAAATAACGGCTATTCAAATATACAGCTTAATTACGGACTTGAAAAATCCGAAATGAATGACAGGGATAAGCGTCTGTGCTCAGTAATTTATTACGGAGTCATTGAACGCAGAATTACTCTTGACTATATTTTGAAACAGCATTGTTCACGTCCGCTTGAAAAACTGGATTTAACGGTTTTAAATATCCTGAGATGCGGAATATATCAGCTGCTTTATATGGAAAATGTTCCTGATAATGCGGCAGTAAACGAAAGTGTTTCACTTGCAAAGAAATTAAGGAAAGCAAGTGCGTCCGGAATGGTCAATGCTGTATTAAGAAATTTTATCAGGGCAGGAAAGACTTATCCGAAGCCAAAGGATATTTTGATTTCATCGTCAGTCGAATATTCAGCACCCGAATGGCTGATAGAAAGCTTGTCAGCAGATTATGGTCTGAATAACATGGCAGATCTGCTTTCTGATTCATTAAAAAAGCCGCCTGTTACAATAAGGCTTAATACTGTAAAAGCTGATGAAGCAGAAATTGTTTCTCAGCTTGGCAGTTTAAAATATGAAAAGGATATCCATTTATCAGCTTGTTACGGCTTGGAGTGTGGAGATGTTACAGCTTTGCCTGCATTTAAAAACGGATTTTTTCACGTTCAGGATAAATCCTCACAACTTTGCTGTATGGCATTAAATCCGAGTGAAAATGACAGAGTACTCGATTTGTGTGCTGCTCCGGGCGGCAAAACCTTTACAATGTCTGAACTTATGCATGGAAAAGGTGAGATTTATGCTTTTGACCTGCATGAAAAGCGTGTCGGACTTATAAAAAAGGGTGCTGAAAGACTTGGATTGACTAATATTAAGGCTATGACAGGCGATGCTTTGATGTATAATGAAAGTTTGCCGAAGTTCAGCAAAATTCTTTGTGACGTTCCATGCTCAGGGTTGGGAGTAATCCGCAGGAAACCTGAGATAAAATATAAAAATGAGGCGGATTTTGAAAATCTGCCTGATATACAGTATAAAATAGCAGAAAATGCCTTAAAATATCTTGAGGCAGGCGGCGAAATGGTTTATTCCACCTGTACTTTAAGAAAAGCGGAAAATGATTTGGTTATAGACAAGCTTATAGAGAATCACCCTGAAATTGAGGGAGTGAGTTTTCTTGAGGAATACGGCAGTCCATTCGGTAAATATAAAGCTGCAATTTTCCCTAAGGATTTTGGCAGTGATGGATTTTTTATTTCAAAAATCAGAAAAGTAAGGTGATCGCTTGGAAAAGACTGATATTTTATCACTCAGTTTATCTGAGCTTGAAGATGAGCTTATCAAGCTTGATGAGAAAAAATTTCGTGCAAAACAAATTTTTCAATGGCTTCATGTAAAAAGAGTTTTTGATTTTGAAAAAATGACTAATCTATCTGTTCAATTACGCAGTAAATTAGATGAACATTTTTGTATAAAAAGACTATTTGTATCAAAAAGGCTTGAATCTTGTATAGATAATACTGTAAAATATCTGTATAGACTTCCTGACGGAAATTATGTTGAAACAGTCCTGATGGAATATCATTACGGACATAGTATTTGCGTATCAACACAAGTTGGCTGTAAAATGGGGTGCAGGTTTTGTGCATCAGCAATTGCAGGTTATGTGAGAAGTCTTACTCCGTCTGAAATACTTATGCAGATTTATGAAACCGAAAGAGATTCAGGGGTAAGAGTTTCAGGAATTGTTCTCATGGGGATTGGTGAGCCTTTCGATAATTTTGACAATGTGGTAAAGTTTTTTCAGCTTGTTTCTGCATCGGACGGTAATAATCTGAGCTTGCGTCATGTAACTGTTTCGACTTGCGGAATAGTTCCGAAAATATATGAACTTGCAAAGCTGAAACTTGGATTAACTCTGTCTGTATCACTTCATAGTGCAGATAACGACAGAAGAAGTGAAATAATGCCTGTAAATAATACATATAATATTGACAGGCTTATAGAGGCGTGCAGATATTATGCCAATGAAACAGGACGGCGGGTTACGTTTGAATATGCGGTGATTGACGGGGTTAATTCCTCTAAAGCGGATGCTGATAAGCTTGCATCACTTATTAGAGGTATAAACTGTCATGTAAATCTTATACCTGTTAATAAGGTTAAGGAGAGAAGCTACCGAACTGCAAGAGCAGGTGTTGAACATTTTGCTGAGTATTTGCAGAAAAAGGGCATCAATGCCACAGTAAGACGTACTTTAGGCAGTGACATAGAAGCAGCATGCGGTCAGTTAAGACGTGATGCAGCAAAAAATGATATGAACGGAGGTGCAGAAACATGAGGTATACAGAGCTGACAGATATCGGATTAAAACGTGACGAAAATCAGGATATGGTAAAGTGTGAATATTTTGGGGAGAGTATTCTTGCTGTTGTGTGCGACGGTATGGGAGGCGAAAGAGCAGGCAGGGAAGCCAGTTCAATTGCTATAGAGGAGTTCTTTCAGCGTTTCAAAGAGGGATACGATGTTTTGTTGGACGATGAAGAAATAAGAAAACTGCTTATTGCCTCAATTTCTGCTGCAAACTCTGTTATATATACAAAAGCAAGATTTGACTATAAAAACTTCGGAATGGGTACAACGTGTGTTGCAGCTTTTGTTAATGAAAGGGCGGCATATATTGCAAATGTTGGTGATAGCAGAGCTTATGCCATTACAAATACAGGTCTGTGCCAGATTACAGAGGATCATAATATGGCTGCTCTGTTGTATGAGCAGGGCAAAATTACTGAGGAAGAACTTGTAAATCACCCGCAGAAAAATATGCTTATAAGAGCTGTTGGAGTTGAAAAGACTGTTCTTATTGATACTTTTATTCTTGAATATGAGGACACCATAAGCTTGCTGCTTTGTTCAGACGGACTTTCCGGATACAGCAGTGATGATGAAATATATGATGTAATAGTGGACACTCCTTTTGAATGTGTCGCAGAAGAATTGGTAAAATTGGCATACAGCAAAGGCGGCCGGGATAATATAACGGTTGCATTAATTACCGACTGATACTGGAGGAAACAAAATGGACAAGAACATTGGTAAAAAGCTTGACGGCAGGTATGAAATTACTGAGCTTATAGGCGTTGGCGGAATGGCTGATGTTTATAAGGGAACTGATGTAATTGATAACAAGCCTGTTGCAATCAAAATTCTGAAAAAGGAATTTGCGGAAAACGAAGAATTTTTAAGACGTTTCAGAAATGAATCAAAGGCAATTGCAGTATTTTCACATCCTAATATTGTCAGAATTTATGATGTCGGATTTTCCGAAAAGCTCCAGTACATTATAATGGAGTATATCGACGGAATTACCCTCAAAGAATATATTGAGGAAGAAAAGGTTTTAAGCTGGAAGGATTCCGTACATTTTGTAATTCAGATTTTAAGAGCCTTGCAGCATGCACATGACAAAGGCGTTGTGCATCGTGATATTAAGCCACAAAATATAATGATGCTTTCTGACGGTACTATTAAGGTCATGGATTTTGGCATTGCAAAATTTGCAAGAGAAGAGGGCAAAACTGCAACTGACCAAGCAATAGGAAGTGTTCATTATATAAGTCCTGAACAGGCAAAGGGTGATGTTACAGACGAAAGAAGTGACATTTATTCTGTGGGCGTTATGCTTTATGAAATGCTTACGGGAAAAAAGCCTTTTGATTCGGATAACCCTGTTTCAATAGCTGTTATGCATATGCATGACATTCCTGAACGTCCGAGAGCAATAAATCCCGATATTCCGTCAGGGCTTGAAGAAATTATTCTTAAAGCTATGGAAAAAGCTCCTGAGGACCGTTACCAGTCAACAACTGAAATGATAAAGGATATTGAAGCATTTAAAAATAATCCTGAAATAACATTCAATTATTATACAGAAGATGTTGATACTGTTGACAATACTAAATTCTTCGGGCCTATAAATGACGGCGAGGAAGAAACCGGATACAATAATAATCCGCCTGTTCCGATTGTACCCGATAATAACAATTACGATTATGACAATGGTGAATATGATGACTATGAAGATGAGGAGGAAGAACGCCGTTCATCTCTTGTTGTTCCTGTTCTGACAGCAGTAACTATAGTAGTTATTATTGCAGCAGTATTTTTCGTAGCATCACTTGTTCATAACTATCTTACAAACGATTCAAATGACACTTCGTTAAAGAAAATGCCATTACTTATCGGTATGGATTACAATGAAGCAGTCAATAAGTACGGACAGCGTTTAAAGATTATAAACGAGGGTTCTGAATATAACGAAATGCAGGCTGACTGTATTTTTGAACAGAGCATTGAAGAGGGTACTGCAATTAAAAAGGGTACCGAAGTTAAGGTTAAAGTTAGTCTTGGCATGCAAACCGTAAAAGTTCCTAATGTAGAAGACCAGAATTATCTTCTTGCACAAAGAAGCTTTAAGGAGCTTGGACTTGAAACCGAAAAACGTGAAGAATCAAGCAATGAATTTGAAGCAGGTCAGGTAATAAGAACTGAGCCTGAGGCAGGTACTGAAGTAGAACCGGGAACAAAGGTAATTCTTTTTGTAAGCATGGGTAAGGATACAACTCAGTTTAAAATGGATGACCTTGTCGGCAAAAAAATGGAGGACGCCGTTTCACTTTGTGTCTACAGAGGTCTTAACTATGTAACCGAGACAGGTCCTTCTTATGAAAAGGAAGGAATCGTATATGAACAAAGTATTCCTGCAGGAGAAGTTACAGAAGCCGGTGCAGATATTGTCATTCATGTAAGTAATGGTGTAATTCCTGAGGGTTCTGTTCCTTATACACTCAATCTTCCGAGTGATGCTGAGGGACGTTTTGAACTTGACTTTATTATTGACGGAAAACCGGGAGTGTCAAGCGGAACAATAGTTGCTCCTCAAATGCCGTCAGTAACAATTGAAGTTCCGGGTGCAGGAGAATCCGTAAATGTAATAGTAACAATTACAAATAAAAATAATTCTAAAACAGTAACATTGGGAACTTATACATTTGACTTTGCAAATAAGAGCTTCAGAGCTGTGAGTGAAGATATAAGAGGTTCATTTGAGGCGATTGAAGGTATTTATATTCCGCCTACGGAAGCACCTACACCTGAACCGACACAGGCACCGCCTCCGCAAACAGAGCCGCCGCAGACACAGCCTCCGCAAACAGAAGCTCCTACACAGCAGCCTCAGGATCCTAATGGAAATGACCAGAATCAGCAAAATTGGGAACAGCAGAATTGGAATCAGCAAAACAATTGGGCTGCATAAATGGGAGATATTATGATATCTGATATTAAAAATCAAAATGGAATAATAACAAAATGTCTTGGGGGACTCTATACAATAGAGTCCCCTGACGGCATATTTGAATGTAAGGCGAGAGGTGTATTCAGAAATAAGGGAATTACTCCCTATGTTGGTGATACTGCCGACTTTTCAGACGGTGTTATTACAAAAATACATGAACGCAGGAATTGTATAATCAGGCCGCCGCTTGCAAATCTTGATCAGATTATATTTGTTGTATCAACCTGTAAGCCGTCACCTAATTTACTGCTGCTTGATAAATTTATAGCAATTGCGGAGTATAAAGAAATAGTACCTGTTATAGTCATAACAAAAACGGATTTATCAGATTATAATAAGATTATGAATATATATGGTTCAATAGGAATAGACATTATTGCTGTTGATTATTCAGACATTGAAACGATTAATAAAGTAAAAGCACTTTTGCAAAATAAAATAAGTGCATTTACAGGAAATTCAGGTGTTGGAAAGTCTACATTGCTCAATGCAATAGACAGCGGACTTGAAATACCCACTGCTGAAATAAGCGAGAAATTAGGCAGGGGACGTCATACAACACGTCATGCACAGCTTTATAAGACTTGCGGAGGATATATTGCAGATACTCCCGGATTTTCTACGTTTGAAACGAATAAGTATGATATAATCAGAAAAGAAGAACTTTGCAGATGTTTCAGAGAGTTTGAGGAATATTCATATAATTGTAAATTCAAAGATTGCTCTCATACCTGTGAAAAGGGATGCGGAGTTATTCAGGCGGTAAATGATGGGCTTATATCTGCAAGCCGTCATAATAGTTACTGTGAGATGTATGATGAGGCAAAACAAATTAAGGAGTGGGAGCTTTAATGAGCAAATGTTTCATATTTGCAGGCGGAGAACTTGGTGAAATAAAAAAATGTGATATTGAAGAGGGTTCGTATATAATTTGTGCTGACAGCGGACTTTGCCATGCACAAAAACTTGAGATTGCTCCTGATGTTATTTTAGGTGATTTTGATTCTTATAAGGGTGAACTTAATTATGATGTTGAAATTATAAGATGCAGTCCGCAGAAAGACGATACTGATACATTAATGGCAGTTAAACTAGCAATAAGCCGGGGATATGATGATATAATTATTTTGGGAGCTTTAGGAGGCAGATTTGATCATACAATAGCTAATATCCAGACATTGAAATATGCTATTGAGCATAATGTTAAGGCAGAAATCAAGGACGGAAGAAATCGTATTTTTATGTTGAACAGCGGCGAATACGAGTTTGAAAAAACGGACGATTATTTTTCAATTTTTGCATTTAGTGAAAGTATAAAAATATCCTTCCTTAAAGGCGTTAAGTATCCTTTGGAGAATTATACAATATATCAGAACTTTCCTATTGGAGCAAGTAATGAAATTATTTCTGAAAAGGCGGTACTGAACCTTACAGACGGAACAGCACTTGTAATCTTTGCAAAAGCGTAATCACACAATCAGACGAAATGAATATAATGAAGTATAAGCAATAGCTAAGGAGGCTTACATAATGAAAATTGTGGTTATCAGAAGTCCGAAAATGCTTTCAGGAATATTCAGAGTCATTTTTAAAATAAAAAAAGAGGAGTAGAGAGGCAGGTCAGATGCCGCACATTTTTGTGCGGCACATTTTGAATTTGTCCTTTTTAAATGAAAAAGAAGTTTATAATACTGGCTTTGACTGCAATCTATATTATTGCCATGGCATTATTGGGAATAACTATATGTCCTTTTAAAAGATTTACAGGGTATCCATGTCCTGCATGTGGAGCTACCAGAGCATACTTATCATTATTAAAGCTTGATTTCAAATCAGCTTTCTATTATCATCCGCTTTTTTCAATACTTCTGCCAATGGTTATATATATATTATTTGGCAAAAGGCCTCTTTTTAAGAGCGAAAAAAATGAAAAGGTCATTCTGGTAATATTTGCAGTTATTATTGCTTTTGTCTGGATTTACAGATTGTTACATAAATTTGATTTTAAATAGTATCTGAATTATAATTCATGCTATTGCAAAAGCAATCATGTGGAGCATAATGTCGTATAACCGGATAAATTGCAAATTTTTAAACTATTTTTCTGAAATAGTTGACAAAATGTAGAAAATGTGATAATATTAAAACATAAAACTGATGGGAGGGGTAAAAAAATGGCTAAGGAAAGAAATATAGTTCTCTGCATTATTTTCTCTATTATTACTTGTGGAATTTATGGCTTGTACTGGCTCGCAAAGCTTAATGATGAGGCTAAGGATTCAGCAAATGATACTTCAGGCTTCAGCGGCGGTGTTGTAGTTCTGCTTTCAATTGTTACCTGCGGAATATACCAGTATTATTGGTTCTTCAAGATTGGAAAAATAATGAATACTGCCGGAGATTGCAAGGGCGTTTCTATTGAAGACAGATCGATTATTTATCTTATCGTAGGCATCTTAGGCTTTGGTATTGTAAACTACTGTCTTATTCAGAATGACCTTAACAACATTGCAAGATCAAATTCTTTTGATAAGTTCTAAGCAAATTTAAAGGCTTACCGTTAATTTGGTAAGCCTTTATTTTTTATTTATGTGTTTTGTAAAGAAGCCATATAAGCTCAACAGCACCTATTCCGATAAATCCCAGCATAGCCTTCATGTCAGGCTTTTTAATTTTGAAACGTGTAATAAATGCAATTGCAATAACAAATAGAAAAATTCCGTAAACGATTGGAAAGGTATCATGTCCGATTTCCTTTTTGAAGCTGTAAAGAAGAGGAAGTATGAGTGCAACACTTGTAACAGGGAGCCCCTCATATTCCTTTCTGTTTTCTTTTGTAACCTTTTGTCTTGCCTCCTCCATTACATTGAAATATGCAAGGCGAATAACGGCACATAAAGTAAAAAGAATAAGTACAAACATATCAGCCCAGCTGTTCATGCCGATAGAGTATCCGATAACTGACGGCAGAACGCCAAAACAAACCAAATCGCAAAGAGAGTCAATTTGTATTCCGAATTTTTTTTCTTCGTCTGTCCTTTTTCTTGTACGGGCAACCTTGCCGTCAAACATATCAAAAAGACCTGAAAGCATAAGGCAAACTATAGCGTATTCCGGATGCGAACTGGATTCTCCGATACCCGAAGCAAAGTATATTCCTAAAGCAGAAGAAACAAGGCTTAAATAAGTTAGTATAACAGTGTAATTATAAAATCCTATCATTTATATCCCTCAAATAATTGTAATTTTTCTTATTATACCATAAAAAATGACATCATGCAAGCAAAAATTACATTATTTAATCATGTAAAAATATGTCTTAATCTTATTTCCCTGAATTTTTCTTTTTAATAGGAGTTTTTTTGGATTTTTCAGCTTTTTTCAGCTTCGCTCTAACCTGACGTTCCTTTTTAGCCGCAGCATTTTTATATGCTTCATCATAAAAGTATTCCTGCGAATTGATTTCAGCAGCATTTTCAGGTATTGGCTGTTTGGCATAAACAGCATCATTTTTCATAATTCTTGCTTTTACATTGTCTTTCAGCATAATGTCAAACATGCAGTTAATACGTTTTTTCAGGCGTTCATCGAGTACGGGAGCAGCAACCTCAACACGTTTCACAGTGTTTCGAGTCATATAGTCTGCTGAACTGATATACATTTTATGGCGTTCATCAGTACCAAAAATGTAGATACGGCTGTGTTCAAGAAAGCGTCCAACAATACTTCTGACTGTTATATTTTCTGTTATGCCCGGTACACCAGGTATAATACAGCATATTCCTCTTACAACAAGTTCAATTTTTACTCCGAAACAAGAAGCCTCAACTAATTTGTTTATTATTTTTTTATCTGTAAGTGAATTAACTTTTGCCGCAATATATGCAGGTTCACCGTTTTTAGCATGTTCAATTTCTTCGTCAGCCATTTCAAGCAGCTTGTTTTGCAGACAAAGAGGTGCAACCAAAAGTTTTTTTGTGCTTTCAACAAATGTGCCTGTAAGCAGTGCATCAAAAACGTTTTCAGCGTCCTCAGCAATTTCAGCATCAGCCGTCATAAGTGTGAGGTCTGAATACAGAGCTGCGGTTTTTTCATTGTAGTTGCCTGTACCGATTTGTGTTACATATTCAAATCCTGACGTTGTTTTTCTTGTAATCAGAAGAAGCTTTGAATGTGCCTTGAAGCCGTCAGGCCCGTAAATAACATGACAGCCTGCATTCTGGAGAATTTTTGACCATTCGATATTATTTTCTTCATCAAATCTTGCACGAAGTTCAATCATAACAAAAACGTCCTTGCCGTTTTCAGCAGCACTGCAAAGTGCATCAATGACCTTGCTGTTTCTCGCAAGTCGGTAAAGGGTTATTTTTATAGAGGTGACCTTCGGATCTGCGGCAGATTCCCTTAAAAGTCTGATAAATGGTTCTATTGATTCATATGGATAGCTAAGCAAAATATCTTTTGATTTGACTTGTGAGAAAATAGAACGATTGTCGGCTATACAGGACGGTTTTTGCGGCTCACGCTTATTGTATTTCAGACAGCTTTCGCTGCTCAGCTCATGAAGACTGAAAAGATATGAAAGGTCAAGCGGTATTCTTGAATAAAAAACACGCTCATTTTTTAAATCAAGCTTTTTGCATATGTAGTCAAGTGCAGCACGACTGAATTCTCCTGAAAGCTCTAAACGAACAGGAGCAAGCTTTTTACGCTTTTTTATGGCTTCTGTCATAAATTCACGAAAGTCCTCAGAAGCGTGTGAAAAGTCCAGATCAGCATTTCGTGTGACACGCATTATTGTTTTATCTATAACCTTAAAATTTTTAAAAACAAGGTCTGCAAACTGTAAAATTACTTCTTCGGCAGGAATGAAACGTTTTCCTGTATTATCAAGAGGAATAAGACGTTCAAAATGCTCATGCTTTACAGGAATAATACATACTTTTACATTTTTTTTGCTGAAAAGCTGAACCGTAACATAAAGCTCTTTGTTTTTCAAAAAGGGGAAAGGGTGCTGTTTATCAATAATTATCGGAGCAATAAGCGGTTTTATTTCTCGTTTGAAATAAAGCTCCAGAAACTTTTTTTCTTCCTCTGTTGCAGTATCAAAAGAAACATGTTCAAAACCGAACGTCTTTAATTCTGACATGGTTTTTATGTATGCGTCCTCTGCAATGGGCTGCAATCTTCTGACAGCAGTAAAAATAGCGTCAAGCTGTTGTGCTGATGTCATGTTTGTTTTATTTTCGCGTTTATCTTTATCCACAAGTCCTTCATCTGTTATTGAACCGACTCTTACCATGAAAAACTCGTCCATATTGCTTTGATAAATTGATGAAAAAGTAAGTCTTTCCAGAAGCGGCACTTTTTCGTCTACAGCTTCTTCAATTACACGTTTATTAAATTTTAACCATGAAAGTTCACGATTATCAAGAAAGTCCATAAAATATCCTCCGATTTATGCATTATAAAAAATATATACATATTAATTATAACATTTTTCATAAATTAGTCAAGCTGAATACAAACAATTTTACATGAAGTTTACAAGAAAAATGCATTAATAAATATATTTTTCGGAAAATTATGAATTGACTTGTCTTATTATCAATGCTATAATACTTCTATATGATTATCGGAGTGTGCTTATGAAAATTACTGAAATTGATAAAAATCAAGCTTTAAGGTATATGGGACATAAGGGCGAGGTGCCGCCTGTTATTTCTGAAATGGTTGAAAAATGCGAAAAACTTGTATTGAATGAAATTCGGCCACTTTATGTTTACAGAGAATCACCGCTTGAATTTACGGATAAAGGAGTACTTCTTTCTGACGGAAATATACTTCTTACAGGCAATGACATAAAAAAGCATCTGGAAGGGTGCAATAAAGCGATAGTTTTTGCTGTGACTCTCTCTGCGTCTGCTGACCTTTTGATACGTCGTCTGGAAACCTCGGATATGGCGGAGGCATTGGCTGCCGATGCTCTTTGTTCTGCTGCGATAGAGCAGGTTTGCGATAAAGCGGAGCATGAGATTTTTCAAGTACAAAAATATGAGTTCAGAACATGGAGATTTAGTGCAGGATATGGTGATTTGCCCATTTCACTTCAAAAATCTCTGACTGAATATCTTAATGCACAGCGTAGAATAGGTCTTACAGTTACAGATAATTTTTTGATGATACCTAGAAAATCTGTTACAGCAATAATAGGTGTATCTGATACTCCGTTAAAAAAGCATGGAACAGCAGGCTGTTCAGCGTGTAATCTGCGTGACAGATGCAATTTTGCAGATTCGGGAAGATGCTCAAATTTAAGGACGCTCCATTAAAAAGAGCGTCCTTAGAGTAAGCTGTTAAAATATCAATTCGTCTATTGTTTCCATTGTTTCTGCTGATGCAGATTTAAACTGACTGCTGCTCATAACATAAATATAGCCGTCAATGTAAATTGCTCTGTTGTATTTGTCATACATATCACTGTCCGAATCATAGACAATTTCACCTTTATAATTAAATTGCCCGTTATCATAGCTGTAGAAAACATATTTATTTGTTGAACTGCTGGAATTGTTGCTGTATTCATATATTTCAATCGGAATACCTATAATATTTCTCTCATTATCAATATAAATTGCTTTGCGGTCCCAACTTGCTTCTGAAAATACATGACCTCCAAATCTGTAGTTTTGTGTATCTTGTTCACCATCATATTTGTATGACATAATACCGACTTCTTTAAGCTCATTCGGGTCAGATGTATCAAACATCACCAGTTTAATACCGTTTTCAATGCCGTTTTCATCAGCATCTACCCCGAAACCTAAAAGCAGATTATCATTCCACCTCTGCATATAGGTGCTGTAACCGTTTATTTTATATTCATCAAGAATTACAGGACTTTCAGGATTGCTCAAATCAATTGCAAACAGAGGGTCTGTCTGCTCATAAGTTACAACGTAAGCTAAGTCACCATTGAAGTTAACCGATTTTATAGTTTCGTTAATGCCGAAATCTCTTACTGTTCCAACTATATTCATGTCCAAATCAAGTACATATAAGGCATTGTATGTTCTTGCGGTTTCAGAGTAGAAAATTTCATCATCAACATCCGAGTCTGCTAACCCACTCCATATATCACTTGTGACTGCGATTCGGAAGTAGCCGTTATACTCACTCATAGAGAACTGGTCGTTTACATAGCCGTTTACTTCACCGACTGCGGCAGGAGTAATAGTCCCCTCTGATATTTCCAGCCTTGTTACCGATGTGATATTATTGTATACTGATGCTGCATAAAGGTTGTCATTTGAACAGTAAATATTTCCTGTATAATTTGCTAGAGCCTTTATATCGATTTGTTCAGCAGGATTATCTGCGAGTACATTTACTGCACCAATTACAGTATATGACATCTGATAAAGGTCTGAAGGCTTTTTCTTTGGAAGAAGAATATCCTCTGATGGTATAAATTTCTCATTACCGTTGTAATAATATTTTGGAATATATGCATCTAAATCATCTGCATCTTTTATGCAGTTAAAGTTATTACTGCAAGTATTTGAAACAATATATACATATCCGTCAATCATTCTTATATCGCTGTATACACCGTCCTGAGTGTAGCTGCCGAGAAATTCAGGATTCAATCCGGCGGTATATACAGATATATAGATCTTTCCGTTTTCACAGTAAGCCATATCATAGCAGCTGTATCTGTAATCGTTGTAATCATTGAATGTTGAAATGACTACCAGTCGATTATCAACGAGGTACATATCTGATATTGCAAATGAGTAATCGGATAAATTAATATCCAGATCATTTGCAGGATTAAGTATAGATTTGTCAGTAAAATGACCGTCATTGACCTCTGCGATTTTTATTTCAGAATCATTGTTGCAGTAATATATATGGTTTCCGTCAGTTTTTACTATGTCAGCTTCAATAACTCCTTCTTCCTGATTAAAGGTTTCTGAATATTCCTTACTGCTTGCGGCGGAGTCGTTGAACTCATCTGATTGAGCTTCTGAATCTATGGCAGTTTCTGTTTCTGCTGTTTCTCCATATTCTTCATAGTACGTATCTGCAGCATCAATGTAGTTTTTTTCATTGTTTCCTGTGATGCTGTCAATGATATCTTCAACAACTGAATTCTTTTTAGGCTTTTTAAAATAAGAATAAATTTCGCTGTAATCCGAAGCTCCGTTCATATATGCAGGCTGCTCAGTGAACGTATAATCATCAATTTTATCAGGCTTTTCAATCGAGCTTACACTGCTTTGTGAATTTTCATTTTTCTCAGTTTTTATTTGCTTTTTCTTATCTATTATATTTACGCCGAAAGTACAAACTACTGCACAAGCCGCAGCAGCAGACACTATTTTTATAATGCCGTTTCTTTTTTTGCGGTGAATCTTATCTGCTTTTTCATCAAGCATTGTTTTGATGCTTTCCGGTTCAAGCTCTTTTGGAATTTCATGAGATGTAAGCATATCTTTTACCTTTTTATCGTTGTTATCCATAAAGTCTACCTCCTTATGCCAATATAAGCCTTAATCGTTCTTTTATTCTTGAAAGCTTTGAACGTACTGTAGATGCTTTTATCTTACAAATATCAGCAATTTCTTCACTTGTATATCCGCCCAGAACAGACATTGAAAGTATGGTTCTTGATTCAGAGTCAAGGCTTTCTAAAGCTTCTTTCAGTTCGACTGACTCAAAATCAAATTCACCTGAATCCATGAGCAGTTCATCATATTCAACAGATGAATTTGCATATTCACGCTGTTTTCTTTTTATTTTGGCGGATAGAATTTTCATTATCCATTGTCTGAAAGCCTTTTCATTACGCAAATTTCCTATTGAACAGAATGCATCTGCAACTGCGTCACTGACGGCATCACTTGCGTCATGTGAATTTCTGAGACTGTATAAGGCAATATAATACATATCCTTATAAACAAGTGAATAGAGTTCAGCAAAGGCGGCTGTATCACCTTTTTTTGCTAATGAAGCATATTTTTTAAAGTCATCCATTTTTGTCCCCCTTTGAATCGATTCAATAATAAAGTGTTTGAAAATGTTGTGATTGTTGCATAATCAAGAAAATATTGTAGGATTATACAAAAAAATAATACGTTATTGTGATGTTTTAACAAAAGGTCCGTAAAACAGATAAGGGGAATGTCCTGAAAAAAGGACATTCCCTTTATATATTGTTGTTTTAAGGCAACACCGTACAAAGTACATTAAAAGACTTTGTATGGTGTTACTTTAAATTTTTGTAAAATTATTAATATCCTGAGGTCCAATCATAAATGATACTGCTTTATGGTTATTGGTAATAACATTGACTTCATTTTCTCCACCGTATTCTCCGTCAAGAGTCCATGTGATAGGCGAGTCACTTAATGAAGTGAATTTAATTGAGTTGGTACGAAAGCATTTTATATAATCTTTATCCAAATCCTGCTTAATGTTAAGAAGCGAGTGGAGTATTTGCTGAAGCTGAATGACATTTGTGGGCTTTTTTATTATTGTAACTTCAAATAATCCGTCATCAAGCAGAAAGTCATTAAGAGAAAGTAATCCTGCAACAGATGAGGAGTTTGTTACCATACCGAAAATAAATTCATCTTCAATAACATTGTTGTCATATTCTATTCTCATACGGTGAGCTTTTATGCTTGTGAGCTGAAACATTCCACTGAACAGATATGCTGCATGTCCAAATATATTTTTTATCTGCTGTGAGGTTTCATATGTTACATTTGTAAAAGCTCCGAAAGCGACTATATAAGTAAAGAATTTATCATTAAATCCACCAACGTCACATGGCATTGGAATACCATTAATAATCCAGTTTGCAGCGGGTATAATACCTTTAGGAACACCAAGTCCCTTTGCAAAGTCATTTGTTGAACCGGCAGGAATATAGCCTATTGGTATGCGGTTGCTGCTTTTCATAACACCTGTCAGGCACTCGCTTAAAGTTCCGTCACCACCTGCACATACGATTACATCAAAATTATTTTCACAAGCATACATTGTAGCAGAAACAGCGTCTTCTCTCTCCTGAGTTGGTCTTGCTGTAACTTCATAATCAGCTTTTGTGAACAAATCAATTATATCTGAAAGTTTATCTCCTATAGCTGCTTTTCCGGCTTGCAAATTAAAAATAAAATACATTTTTTTCATTTTGTTTAACTGTCCCTTAATATTGTCACTTTTTATTGTGACGATCTAAAGTTTTCCTCTCATTTTATTATTCTCTTTATATGATGTATTTTAATTGCGGTATAATAAATTTCATTATATTCAAGCATAAAATACACTATATTACTATTATATAAATAATAGTCCAAAATATCAATAGATACAGCATTAAATTAAAAAATAAAATTTTATAAAAACACTTGACTTTGCTTGCAGGACGTGATATAATATAAAAGCTGAATGAGAAAACAGTATGAAAATATTGGGGTGTCGCCAAGCGGTAAGGCAGCGGACTCTGACTCCGTTATTCCGAGGGTTCAAATCCTTCCACCCCAACCAAATTGAAAACCAGTCAGAGAATGCAGTTGTGTACGCTCTGACTGACTTTTATATCTGAAAATAAAATTGTTCAAGAAGGCTGTACGATTGTGAGTCAGACAGATAATGTATATTTCCCCATTATCTGCATTTCATTTTGTTTTCATGGCAAGCAGTTTTCACAGGACTGTTTTCTGCCGTGCTTTATCGCTCGTACCTTTCCGCTCTGATGTGCATTAAAAGAGCTTACGGTTCGACTGTTATGATTATTCTCTCCTTTCTTCAGCAGGTAGTCATGGCGTACACGCAGATGTGCTGACGGTTTTCAGCCGTCGCAAAATGATAATCAGCCTTATTGAAACTATTTAATTTTCAAGTTTCTGTATAAATAATTCAAGCCCCTCAGGTGCATACAAACAATCTGAAAGGCTTGACAGTATCTATTTAAATGTGGTATAATGCATTTGTCGCTTCTACGCACATAAATAGCATTCTCACTAAGTCATTCAGATGTTTCTGTCATCTGTTTGATTATGAAATGTAAATTGTTTCCTAGGCAATTTGCATTTTGTGGGGGTGCTTTTTTATTTACTTAATTATTATACCATAATATGAAAGATATGTCAACCTTTTTTTGAAAAAATAAAGCCGTTTCATGATGAAACGGCTTTATTTTGGCTCTTTATTATTATCTTAGGTTATAGGAATTTCTAAAATATCATAATCTTCATTAGTGTTTTTTTGTTCTTTAATAAACCTGGTTACATTTTTTGATTTTGACATCATATATTCATATCCTACTCCGGAAGGATTCAAATCACTGACTTCAATGTTATAAGTGGTTTTTTCTTCATTCAAAGTCCCGTCAGGAGCTATTACAGTTAAAGCAGATACTATAAATTTTTCGTTATCTGAATCTTGTAATACAACATATATACTTTTGTTTGAACTATGAATTATAGGAGAAAGATATGCACATGTTTTAGCATCGTATTGGTCTTCTATATATTCATTATTTAATATCGCTTGTCGCATTACTATTTTATTGATTTCAAATGAATAGTTATCTGGTGGCGTTACTGCATACATTTCAATAGGTTTAATTTCACAGCTAATCTCATCAATTTCCTTTTCATACTTTATTTCTTCTTCAACTGTTTTTATCATACCGTCTATAATTTGTCTTTTAACACCTTCTGTTAGTTGCTTTTCAGATAATAAAATAGAATCATAATCACAAGCAGCAAGGTTAAAAGTCATATCTTTTTTATCAGACAAAATCATATTTTTTTTATTTAAATAATTTTCAAAACTTTCTGGAATAATATCAAGTTGAATTTCAGCAGAATCAGTATTTAATTCTGTTACCTTTAATTCAAATGCAAAACCCATATCTGGCAGACTTTCATCATTCACAAAAGTATCATCGTCTATGCCGACTACTAAGAAAGGATATGTTCCGATAACATTCATTTCTATTGTATCAAAGAAGTCTACAGTTTTGGGTTCATTAGCTGTTTTTTCTGATTGTTCGGACTGGGAAGATGCAGTCTTATCTTTTTTTGAGTTCTCTTTACTGCTGTTGCCGCAGCTGAAAAATGAAGTTGTCATTATTGCCGCCAAACATAAAATAAATAGTTTTTTCATATAATACCTCGTTTCTATGCGTTTTTATTTAATTATAGCATAAGACTTTTCCATTATCAACCTTTCTCACTAATAGCAAAATGCAGGAAATATTTAACATTATACATCTTTGCTTGTGATTATCTTACAAATTGTGATATAATAGCACAATTTGTATGAACTTAACGAAATCTTAATTGAAAAATGCAAATAACAGTGGTATAATGTTTATATTGAACATAATTCAATATAAAATTATTTTTTCTACGCACATACAGCTCCTGCATTATTGTAGGGGCTGTACGTGCTTTTGTGCTATTATAGCACAAAAAATACCCTCTGCCATTTAAGACAGAGGGATAATAAAAAATGTGCTATAATATCACAAATTAAATTTTAGGTTTTAAAGCAGGAACATCAATAATATCATGAACTCTATCTTTATCGGATTCATTAATCTTTAAAATCAAATGACCATCAGTTTCAATATGTTCAAAATTAATACTGCTGTTCTTCATTTTTTCAAGCATGTCAGAGTTGATTTCAATATAATAAAGAGCTGTGATTTCTGCTGTTTTAATTTCATTTTGACTGTCAATATCAAGGAGCTTAGTCAATTCTTTAAGCCTTGCTTCTTTTTGCCTTAATTCTTCTTCACGAGAAAAAGGCTTGTCAAGCTGTTGCTTGGCATCTTCAAGCTGCTGACAGAGATTATCATATCTTTCTTTGGCGTTTTCACAATTTGTCTGCATGGAATTAAGTAAATTATCAAGCCTTGTAAAGTTTCCTGTTTCGCTGCTGCCCAGCTGTACCGTATAATCTCCATGACCATGCAATTCAGCTACATAACATTTGGATAATGCGTCAAACATTGCTTTAATCTCAAATCCCTGATAACTTCCTACAGACGTTTTGCCTGATATATTTTTCATTACTGCATTTTTGAAAGCTTCAAGAAGTGCTTCACCGCCCTCTTTTTTATCATTATAATGTGTACCGTTTATTTCGACACCTTGAAATATAACCTGTCCTTCATCGTCCCTTTTTACAGGCAGTGAAGAATAAGCTCCTATATCCATTTTTAAATTCTGTATATATTTTTCTGTATTTTTGATCTGATTTGGCAATGATTTTAAAACACTGTCCTGCAAATCAAACTGGGCATTCTGATAGCTCGCTTTGAGCATTTTAAGCTTTGCAACATCAACATCCAAGTCCATTTTTTCCTTTATGAGAGGATTGCCTGCTGATAATGCCTTTACTTCTGCATAGCTGAGAGCAACCTCGTCCATATCCTGACAGGAGCGTACCGGTGATTTGCTTGTCATAATCTGACTGATAAATTTCTGCTTATTTTCAAGCATCTGATACAGATACGAATCAAATGTACCCTCTGTTACATAACGAAAAAGCCTCACTTCGTCATTTTCATTGCCCTGACGTACCATTCTTCCACGCCGCTGTTCCATATCAGACGGTTTCCATGGTGCATCAAGGTCATGTGAAGCAATGAGCTTGTTCTGCACATTAGTTCCTGCACCCATTTTCGAGGTTGAACCAATAAGCACTCTGACGTCACCCTTGCGAACCTTTTCAAAGAGCTTATCCTTTGCGGTTTCTGTTTTTGCATCATGTATAAAGGCAATCTCTTCAGCAGGAACTCCTTTTGCAATCAGCTTTTCTTTTATGTCATCATATACACAAAAACGTTTTCCTGATGACTTTTTATCTGCTGTCTGCGGAACTCCCAAATCGCTGAAAATAAGCTGTGCAGAGCGTTTATCTGAGGTTTCTTTCCAGATATTAAAAACGTTGTCCACACACAGATTGATTTTTGTTCCTGCCTCATCAGGCAAATCGGGGTTCATAAGACGTTGGTCAAGACCGATTTTGCGTCCGTCATTTGTAATCATCGGCATATTGTCATCTGTAGGTGCAACCTTACGAAGTCTTATCAGCTTTGCACGTTCTCCGAGTGCAAAGATAAGGTCTTTTTGCGTTTCGGTAGGCTGTGCAATAATTGTTGACGTTATACACCTCGGTATCTTAAGATTAAGCATATCAGCAGTCTTAATATCTGCACATTCCTTAAATAATGACATAAGCTCAGGCATATTATTGAATTTTGCAAATCTTGTTTTAAGCTGATAACTGTTGCCATCAGGTGAAAGCTGACTTTCTGTGACTGTTTCTGCGAAATTAGCTGCCCATGCATCAAAATGCTTTAGTCCTGTTTCTTCAAGACGGTCAGCCTGCAAATATTTCATCATAGAATATATTTCTGATATGGAATTCGATACAGGCGTGCCGAATGCAACACCTTAACAACGAATATTTGATAAAATTTGGATGGTTGGTTTTGCAAAAAATAGGTAAAAAATATTGTGGATTTACAAAAAAAGCTTGACAAAATTTTAGCAAAGTGTTATAATGAATTGCGTAATAGAGTATTCTTAATATCTGCGAACGGATAGCTGATTTGAGAATGCTCTTTTCAATTCAAAATCTATATGAAAGGATTTAGCAAATGGTCAAAACACACAATCGCATCATCGCCGGTGTGCTGTCAGTGCTGTTTACAGGGCAAATAGCACTATTTGGCGATGGAACATCAAAAGGAATTCTTCACCCTGATACAATAGCATATGCTGCTAAAAGTATCAAAGAGAAGAAAACTGAAAAGGAACTTGCTGAGGAATTTGAGCAGGCGGTATCTGAACTTGGACAGGTTGACTACTTTGGTGATACAGATGTAGTCACTGGTTCAAGGCTTTTGAAGTCAGCACGAGCACGAAGTGCCAACAGTGACCCGATGGATGATGTCAGCAGTTCACTTACAGTAAGCGGCAAAGTCTCACTTGGTGAGGTATCAGGAGTTACACGATCTGATGATCCACCTATTTATGTTCGTATCTACACTGGGGACTGGCAGGAACTCACCCATAAAACCGTTCATAATGGTGAATCGTATAATGTTTCTGTTGAAGGTGGATATTCTGACGTTTATCATGTAAAGTATGAATGCGACGGATATCTGCCTTTCTATTTGAAAGATTATGGCACAGGATCTTTTGTAGTAGGCTCTAACGGTTCACATGACACTGTTACGCTTGTACCGGGCGATACCACTTATAATGCTAACGATAATAATCAGTGGAGTGATGATAATCTTACCTCCGACGATGCCAATTACGTTAGTTCTTGTTTACGCGCCGTAAAAGGTGCAAGCGATTATCTTGACTGGCTGGATTATGACGGTGATGGAGAGATTTCGCAGGACGATGTAAACGCTGTACAAGATATGTATGTTAATATGGGCGAAGATAGTATTACCGTACCTTCAAATATCTTCGCTTACGATCTGAACAATGATAATGTTATCAATACAAACGATTTCACGGATTTTGCGAACTATCTTGATAATGTAATCACAACTCTTTCGGGAGTTTGGGATATTAACGGTGATGGTTTGATAAATGCCGATGATTATACAGCCTACTGTAATTTTTTTGATAATTCAGATAATTTAGACGCTGTAAATTACTATAATATGGATCTCAATCATGACGGATTCGTTGATTCAGACGATCAGGAAGGTATCGAATACTACGCCAACCTTCCCAAGCGCTCTGAGAATTATCATGAATACATGGATAAAAACAACAGTGGTGAAATTGATTCCTATGACGTTAGCTGGTTTGAGGCTGCTTACAACGGTGACTTAAACTGGGATAATGCATTTAAGAAATATCTTCGTCTTGAAGAAGGTGCATATTTTCCCTACAGCTACAACCTTCATGACACAGATCTCGATTTGAATGGACACACGCTTGCTGTAAACGAGTATATGTCATTTAACACCAACATTCCACAGTTCTGGTCTAATGGTATCGCTGCAAATCTTGATGTGAACGCAGGATCTCTTTATGTTGGGAAAAATCTTGTTTTTAGAACTGCTTCTCCCGATGGATGGGATACTGTACCGGGACAAACACTCAATATAAATGGCGGTACTGTTTATATTGGTGAGTGCTTTGATTTTGGACAGATGCATTGTAAAGATCAAATTCTTATGACAAATGCCAATGATGAGCTTATTATCTATGGTCCATGGACATATGCTACTGATGCCAATATGGAAGGTAAGTGGACTGCCGGACAGATCCATTTTTATGGTGACCATTGGAATGTCAATGAGCCTTCCGGTGCTAAAGCAATATACTCCTCTGGAACACATTCAATTGAATTTCTGAATCCAAACGGTCTACAGACAATTCTGTGGGCAAATGAAGATACTTATCTTGATGATGACGGTAATAGCCGAACAGGCAGAAGATTCAATTTTGACTATGTAGATGACAATGGAAATTGTCTCGGCGTAATCTTCCCATATGGTTATTCTCCCGAATTGTATTGGTTCAGACCGTGGTTTAGAACAAACGAGGAAGAATTAACCGCTTATCGTAAAGCATGGGAAGGTCCGGACGGTGTTCATGCTGCTACCGGTAACTACAAAAAGAGTTTTGAAGATTATAGTGTGACTACTCCGGGTGTAGGTGCTGATTTTGTACGTTCATATAATTCCACAAATCCTGAAGAAGGCTCTTTTGGTATCGGCTGGGATTTCAATATCGATGTAAGCAAAATCATAACAAACAGTTACAGCAATTATATTCAGGTCGTTCTTCCGGATGGCTCAAATACAACATTTGAAAAACTCGGTGCTAACAATTTCAGATGTGTAAATGCCCATAGCATTCTTGAAGAAGTGCAGGTAGGAAATCAGTATGAGTATACTATAACAAATGTTGCTCAGAGCCAGTACCATTTCAATACAAGTGGTGAGCTTGATTGGATCAAGGATGCTGACGGAAACAGAATGTTGATTTCTTCTATTGAGAACAACAAGCGCACGATCACTGATTCAATCAATGGAAAATACTATATTTACTATACTGGTAATGCTGATCACAGAAGAATTACAAAAATTGAGGATGAATCAGCTCATAAGGAAGTCACCTATGAATACGATGATAACAACCGTTTGATTGTAGCTACAAATGTAAAGGGTGGCAGGGAGTGTTATTTCTATGATGAAAATGGAAAGCTCAACAGAATAGAAAACAGTTTCGGTGAAACCACTCTTAATGTAACATATATCGACAATGGTAGGGTTGATAATACTGTAAATGAACATGGACTTAAGCAAGTATATGTTTATGACAGAGAGAACTGCCAGACGGGTATGGAAGAATATGATGGCAATAAACTTCTTAAGAAAGTAACATACGAGTATGATGAAGATTATGCTATCGTTGCCAACCATACTATCGTAGATGGCACAGAATATACTGACCGTACTGAATATTATAAGAATTCAGAGGGTAAGAATAAATACGATGAGATAAAGAAAGCTACAGATGTTTCGGGAAATATAACAGAGTACGAATATGACTCAAATGGAAATGTTACAAAAGTTATAAATCCTGATGGCACATTTACTGTTACAAGTTATAACAACAAGAATATGCCTCTTGTTGAAATCGATGAGATGAAAAATGTTACCATTTATGAATACGATTCCACCGGAGTCAATGTTAAACGTAAAGGCAGCAGTATTCGTCCTGTTGACAATGCATATGCTTTAGCTTCTGATGATTCATTCAGTTTCAGTTCTGTTGATCTTGACGATTATGCTGTTACTGAATACGATTATTACGATCTGACTATTGATGAAAGCACACGACTCGCCGGACTTATAAGAGCTACAACTGATCCGGAAGGTAATGTCACAGAGAATACTTATAATTCAAATGGTCTTGTCGCATCTACTATCATTAAAGATAGCGACGGGAATATTTGCAGCAAAACAACATTTGAGTATACTGATACTTTACAGCCCTCAGAAGTAAGAGAGGTTGTAAGCTACAACGCAGATGGCAGTGAGAATACCACAAGAACAACGTATGAGTATGATAATTTCAACAATATCACTAAAATCACGACATATGGAACCGGTGATGAAGGGATCATTGTATCATACGACTATGACGAGCTTGGAAGAAAGACTGCTGAATACACTCCTAAATATTCTGACAAGAGTGTAGGCTCAACCTATACTTTTAATCGTGGCAATCTTCCTTCTACCGTTACAGACGCTTTAGGTAATGTTACAACATTTGAATATGATGCCTATGGTAATCTTGTAAAAACAACCAATCCTGATGGTTCTATAAGCATAACTGAGTATGATGCCTTACAGCGTGAAAAAGCAACATATTTCCAAGACAGTGCCTCCTCCCCTAAGCAGATTATTTCGAGAAACGAGTATGAGTATGTAGATTCTGATTTTACAGTATATAACGGTCTGGAAAATTATGAAACAAGACATATCTACGGACTTAAAGAAAGAAGTTATGCCTACATTACAGCTAATAAGCAGGTTGTAACAGAAACATTGCAGGATTTCAGAGGAAATACTGTATCTGAATCGGTTAACGGAAATGTTAAAAGAACTTGCAATTACTATGCTAATGGTGTGCTTGCAAGACAAACTGATGCTCTTGGAAACATAACAAAATATGAATATGGCTTCCTTGGAGCATTGACAAAGACATATACACCTTTCAACAAGGATGAAAACGGAAATCCTAAATATGCTGTTTCTGAAATACAATATGATAAGAACGGTAATGTAATTAAAACTATTGATCCTATCAACGAACAGGATGCTGCTGAAACTAAAAACAGCATTACAGAATCCAAATACGATGGTGTAGGCAATCTCATAGAAGTGAGAATGATTGATTCTGAAACGAACGCAGTCAACATCACTAAATATGAGTATGATATGCTTGGTAATGTTACTAAGCAGTATACTGGTCTTTCGTCAGATAATGATAATGACTATGTTCTGACAGAATATGAGTATGACCAGTATCTCAGACCGATCAGCAGCCATGACAGCACGGGATATGTTTCCGGCACAACAGAGTACGACATTAACGGTAACGTTATCCGTTCTACTGATCCTAATGGCAATATTACTGTAAACACTTATGATGATCTTGACAGACTTACAAGATCGGTTAAAACAGACAGCAATGGTAATTCCTCTGTCACCACATCTTATCAGTTTGACAGACTTGGAAGAACGATCAGCTCGTCAGTAGGAAATGCAACCACAACATATGAATATGATAAGCTCGGACGTGTTGTAAGCGAAACAGACAGCAACGGCACATTTAAAGGCTATTTCTATGAAGGAATTTCCGATTACATTTCAAGAGCTATAACAGGACAGAGACATCTTCTTCTCTATTCTGATGTTCGTTATCAGTACGATGACGAAATGAGAGTTTCTTCTATTTCTGAATCCGGCAGCCAGATCGTTTCTTACGAATATGATGCTAACGGAAACAGAAGCAAGGAAATTCTTGCAAACGGTATATCTACAGAATATGCCTATAACTGCATTAACGCAGTGACGGAGATCAAGAGCTTCAACGGTGAAAGCGAAATAGCTTCTACAACCTACAAATATTACCTTGACGGCTCTGATTCCAGAAAAATAGTAACTGAGAACAACATTACTGAAACTACTTCTTATGTTTACAACGGATTTGGTCAGCTTACAGAGGAAAAAATTGAAAACGCTTCTTTAACGGATAAGTATAATTATTCTTATGATGACTATGGCAACCGTATAAGAATGACAGCAACCGGTTCTGAAGTATTCACAACAGTATACAACTACAAGAATGCTCAGAATCAGTATACAGCACTCCTTCAGAGTGAAACAAAGACAGGCATAAGTGACGAAACAGATACAGAAGAAACTGAGATCACAGCATATACCTATGATAATAACGGCAATCAGCTTAGTAAGATTTCAAACGAAAAGACTGAGAACTTTACCTACAATGTTCTTGATCAGGTTATAGGGTACAGTGATGGCGAATCTGTTGCAAGCTATACCTACAATGCTGACGGTTTACGTTCCTCTAAGACCGTAAACGGTCACACAACAAAACACGTCTGGGACGGCAATCAGAATATAATAGCTGATATTACCGGTGATTCCTCATATACCGCAGATTGCTATTTCTTTGGTGCAGGTATCACAGCAAGTTATAATTTCACAAGCGGTGTAAAGTCAGACTATAACTATTATCGCAAAAATGCCCATGGTGATGTTGTAAGTATTACAAACTCCTCTGCAAACAGTATCAAGACTTACAGATATGATGCCTTCGGTGTTGAAAAGAATCTGGACGAAAGTGATACTAATGCGTTCAGATATTGCGGTGAGTATTATGATGCAGAGACTGGTTCAATTTACCTCAGAGCAAGGTATTACGATCCTTCAATCGGCAGATTTATCTCCCGTGACAGCTATGGCGGAGAAGCAGCAGATCCGTTAAGCCTTAACCGTTATACTTACTGCCACAATAACCCTATTCTGAATTTTGACCCTACCGGACATTCAATACGCAGTTCTCTTTCAAAGGCTTGGGGCAGTGTTAAGCAGTGGGGTAAAGACAGAGCTGATGACTGGAAAACAGGAATTGGCATTCTTGAGAACAGTAATCCCGCAGGCAAAACATTTGCAAGTTACAGCCATGGTGTAGTTGATACTCTTGGTTCACAGATAAGTGCTATAAGACATCCTGTCCAGACTGCAAAATCCATGATCAGTGGTGTAAAGTCCTTTGCTAATGATCCGGTTGGCAGCGTTAAGGGGATGGCAATAGAGAAATATAATTCTCTTTGTAGTCTTGGCAAGGACATTTACAACGGAAACTGGCAGAGTATTGCAAATAAAGCTGCATACTCACTCGGTGGTGCATCAGTAGCAGTTGTTGAGGGTGCTATTGGCAAAGCTGCTATGGCTAAGGCTCCGGCAGTATTCAACAAGGTAAAATGCACTGTTACAGGTAAGGGCTGTTTTGTAGCAGGAACAATCGTTGCTACAATATATGGCGGTAAGGCAATCGAAACCATAGAAGTTGGCGATAGGGTACTTGCTACTGATCCTGAAACAGGTGAAACGGTATACAAGGAAGTATTAAAGACTTATACCTATGTCAAGGATACACTCGTTTACATTGAAGCAAACGGAGAAATCATTGAAACTACAAAAGAACACCCATTCTGGGTAGAAGGACAGGGCTGGACAAAGGCGAAGTTCCTAAATACTGGTGATGAGCTTCGTGATGCTGATGGTAATCACATTACAATTGATAAGGTTGAAATCGTTCCGTTGCCTGAAAATCAGTATACTATTGTCTATAACCTTGAAGTTGCCGACTTCCATACTTATTATGTATCAGATGAGATGATTCTGGTTCATAATGTGTGCGTTGAAAAAATCGCAGAGAAGTTTACCAAAAAAGGAACTCATAAAGTTAATTATATAGCTGATGATTTAAGCAGTGCAAAAAATTATGCAAGAAAGAATATTGTGGGTCATAACACAGAAAAAATAAAAGGATTCCCTTCTGCAAAAAGTTCAAACAAGGTTTGGCAAGGATGGAGGAATCTCGATAATGGAAATACAGCTTATTGGAATCATGGAGACTGGATGACTGGCGAAGGACTTTCAAGATTTCCACATATCAACTATTCAATGGATGGTGGTAAAACAATAGGTCACATATTCCTTAAAGATAAAATAAAGAACAATGGCATGTGGGATGATTTTATCAAAGAAATTGAGAGTTGGAAACAATGAAACAATTTAAACTCTTAAAAAAAACCAGCCATTATAGTATTAAATATTGTTTTATCCGTGATGTTGATATCTACGATTCTGAAATATCCGATTTGTTCCATATTATTTTCAATTCTAAGAACAGGAAGTGTTTGATAAAGAATAGGGATGGTTTGCTGTATCCTAATCCATATTTTTTGCAATTGAATAAAAATTTTCCTTCTTTCAATCTTTGCTATCTAATATATTATAATAATGAAGAATCTGATATTTTTGATAGTGATTTTGATATAGGATTTAATAACTCTACTTTAGACTTTGATAACACAATTTATAACTTAAGTACAAAATTAGGATATCATGTATATAAGGTTTTAAACAATCAATTAACAAGCAAGGATGTTACTGACTTTGGTTCGATTGATTTTAATGGCTTTGTTTTGTCCAAAAAGCAATTTGACTTTGAATCAATCAAAAGTATAGACTGTAGTTGTAACAATCTTGATGAGATTGAAAATATTTTATCCTATGGGGCAGTGATGATATTAAGGATTCCCTATTATTCAGGTTACAATTATTTAATTATATGTAACGATGATTTTAATATTTGTGAATATATTAAAGGTATATTTTGTTTATAATTTCATTGTGAAGCGATATAATTCGTAAGTGTATAGCCTACTGGCGCACCTGTTTTCCGTTCCACACAAGTCATAATCAGAATTGTGGCGCATACCACAACAGCCACAAACCCTATTGGAACAAATAACCGCAAGCTCTCGGAAACGCTCTATAAGCGTTTCTGAGGGCTTTTTCTTTTCAGCGGTTAAGTTTTCCGCTCCGCAGGCTCGGACGGTGCTGTGGGGCATTTCCGTTCGCCAGACGGTCAAGCTGAGGTCGGCTCGGTGATGCCGTGACGGATTTCATACTCACGCACACGGCGGTAAAAGGTATTTGCCGACATATCCATTCTCCGCATAAAGTCCCTGCCCGTAATGTTCTTCGACTTCCATTCCCCATAGAGCTGCCCGAACCTCGTCCAGTCGGTGGGAATAGGTTTCCGTCCCGTGTACTTGCCCTGGGCCTTAGCGATCTCGATGCCCTCACGCTGTCGCTGTTTGAGCTGTTCACGCTCCAACTGTGAGAGAGCTGCGAACACGGTAAGCATGAATTTGCCCGTAGGTGTGTCCGTGTCAATCTTCTCCTTGTGGCTGATGAGTGTTACTCCCTTTTCGCTGAGGGTGTCGATGATGTTCAGCAAGTCCTTTGTGGAGCGTCCCAGACGGCTGATACTCTCGATGTAGAGCGTATCGCCCTCACGCACATAGTCAAGCATTGCCCTGAGCTGAGGGCGGTCGGTATTCGCTCCTGACAGCTTCTCGGAGAAGATGCGGTCAACCTGATAACTGCACATGATCTCCTGCTGTCTCGCTGTTTCCTGATGCTCCGTAGAAACACGGATATATCCTATTTTGCTCATAGTATCGTCCTTTCTTTATTCGAGTGTATCTTTCTTTCTCTGCTGAGTGAGCTTCTTCTGTCTGTACTTTTCACGCTCACGCTTCATCTGCTGTTCATTGATGTACTGGCGCACCTGTCGTACATACTTCTTCGCCGTTTCACGCTTAGTGAGGAATGCGGTATGCTCGACATTAAGCCTGTTCCACTTCGATTTCAGCTTGTTGGACTTTTCCAAAAGGTCAAGCATTGTCGGCGGTTTGCCGTCAACAGCATACTTCTTGATATGTTCCCTGATATACTTGACCGTCTGCTCGTAGTCCTCGATTGTGGCGGAATTTTTCTTCTTGAAACGGCTCTGCGACCAGCCCGATTTGCCCTGATACTCCTTGTAAACAGGCTCCAGTTCGTCACGGTGCTTCATCTTTTCAATGAGCGTGTCGATAGCCGTAAACTTCTTTCTCAGATCAGCAAGCTCAGTTGTGTGGTCATCGGAGTGAGGTGTATTGAAGAAAAATCCTGACAGCTCGCTGAATGACATAACGCCGCCCGATTCAAGGTCAGCGATAATCTCATCGGCTCTGCCCATACCTCTGATAGCTTTCCACGGATCTTCTTTCTTTTCAGGTGCTTTGCTCTCGATTGGCTTGGGTGCGGTAGGCTCTGCAACGGTCGGATTGGTCGTTGTGGTAGGAGTTGGTGTCGGCTCGGCTGGCTTGGCAGAAATTCGGTTGAGCAGGGCAAGCTCTGCCTGCTGTCTTGCCCGACGGGCAGCAAGAAATTTCTCCATTGCTTCTTCGGCGGCAGCTTTCTTCTGTGCGGTTTCAATGGTTTCGGTGATAGCACTCGGTTCAAATTCATCGCCCAGCGTATCAGCTCTTGTAAACCTCTGCTGTCCCTCTCCCGATAACTTGAATTTCAGCTTGACCTTGTTCTGCGAAGTATACACATACTCGATACCGCTGTCTGTGCAGTTTTTAAGAAATTCCTCAAAGCTCTTGCTGTAAGAAATAATCTCCCTGAGCATACTGCGGAGCTTGTCCTTCCATGACTTACCCTCTTTCTTCATTTCGTTCTCGTAATGAGATACGCCCTTACCAATCGGTTCAATAACAGATATGCCGTGTTCAGCACATATCTCGTCTGATATCTCACGCAGCTCTGCCCACGCTCTTTCAGTCCTCCTGCCCTGATTATGCTCGGTGGTAAAGCTGAGTCCGTTATACAGATTCGTATTGTTAAAAATCACATGACAATGCAAGTGCGACTTATCATGGTGGACGGCTATCACATACTGATAATCGCCTTTCAGATAGCGGTCGCAAAGCTCCTCTCCGATCTGCATAGCCTGTTCGGGCGTGACTTCACCGGGGGCAAAGCTCTGTATCATGTGATATGCGAGGATTTGTGTGCGCCCTGTGCCTGTTCCTCGGACGGCTCGGAAGTCCTCGCTTGCTCCTGCGCTGTCGGCTCGGCAAGCATAAGAGCTGACATATACACCGTTGACGGTCTTATCTCCGTTTGTGATGTAAGCGATCGCTGCGCTGACTGTTGCCCTGATCGTATGGATAGAAGTGTATGCCAAATTTCATTAACCCCTCTCTTTATCTCGGTAATATCCTCGGCATAGATGTGACCTGTGCTGTAAAGTCGGACAAGTATCTGATTGATGTTCGCTCCGATGCGCTTCATCAGACGATTACATTCGGCAATTTCGGTGCGGTCGGGAGTGAGATCAACCCTCGCCCGAACACAATCACGGATATATTCGGTCTTGTTCTTGTAACCGTACTGCTCACACCTTGCAAGAATATCCTGCATTTCTGATTCTGTAAAGCGAACATTCAGCGTGTATGACTTCTTCTCCCTCTTGCGTTTCAGGTACTTGCGTTCATCATCGGTAAGCTGGCTCTCGGACTTGTGTGCAAGGGTATCGTCAAGTTCGGATTTGACCTCTTGGTCGAGAACCTTGTTGACAGCTCCCTCGTAGGTCATACCTGACAGTTCTGAAAACTTCTGCTTGGGCGGTCTGCCACGTTTCTTTTTCTCCGTATTCATGGTGGTGTCTCCTTTATTTTTATTTCGGCGTTAGCCGATTTTTTTCTGACCGCTGTGCGGTCATTTCGGGGCTTGGGGTGTCCCCAACAAGCAGATGTATTTTCGTCCGTGTGCGGCGCAAAATACAATGCTTGTTATTTTTGTTGCGCTGTAGCGCTGTTTTTCCGCCTGCGGCTGTTGCTTGTCCGCAGGCTTTCGCTGTTATATCAGCGAATTGGAGCGATAAGCGACTGTTCTTCTCCGCCGCACTGTCGGCGGTCATACTCGCTCACGCTCCTGCGTGATGCCCTCATTCATCATCTCTCTTGATATTGTAATCTGGCACGGCGCAGTTTCAGCGCAGTTCGGGCGGCAGTCTTATGAAATATGCTCCCATAAGTTATTACCAAAAAAATTACTGCTTCGTTAAGTATATCGCAGAAAATATTTTTATATCGGCGATGATATGCAGGGGCGTGTGATCGCCTATGAAAACACCCTTCACTTTACTACCGAGGATTTTTGAAAAATGGCATTGATTTTTTGAAAAGTTTACAGTTTGTTCATGGCAGTTCTCCCTTGTGCATAAATTCAACACCAGATTTCTATTCATAATGCGAACAGGTCAAGGCAGCACTCAGGTAAAATGCCCTCCATATATACAAGCACGAAATTTCAGAAAACGGGCATGATTTTTATGAAAAAATATGCTACGCTATCATATTTCTCCGTATTGAATAAATCGACGGTGCTGACCTGTGCTGTATGCCAACAACATGATAAGGCTCGGAGCAGAAACGCTCGAACTGCCTTTTTCAAAATCCCCCATAACAATTTCACGAATGGAGAAGTTTTATGGCGCACTCAACTTCTTGCGCAATGCGAATAGACTTTTGATACCTGAGCGCGCTATAATATTATCGTGGGGTAAATTCAAATCCTGCGATACTAAACGGAAAGAGGTGATGCGAATGAGTAAGAAGGCTAAGACTGAGGTCGCTGACAAGCCCGCCGTTATCATCACGGATGTTGTGCTTGCTGACAATCAGGCAAAGCTCGACAGCTACGATAAATCTATCAAGGCTGTACAGGAGCGCAGACGCAAGGTCATCGTTGATAGCAAGCTCTACACCTATGACAAGCTCTCGCAGCTTTACGGCGGTAAGGAGTTGCATGAACTTCTCGATGTTGTGACCGCAGAGCATACGCTCATCGGCAAGCTGACTGCAAGCGGTATGACCTATGATCAGATTGCTGAACTGGCTGATGATAGCTCTGGCGATACTGGAAACGATGATACTGACAGCGGTGATGACACCTATAAGCAGACTTCGTTCTTCTCCGAGAAGTCTAATCCTTATGAGGATTAAACAATAAAGACAGACAGCGAGATAGATATAGCTGTCGGAAAGGACTAAAATTGAATACAACATCTGCCGTAGAAAAGAGAGAGAAGGCGGTTGAGTATGTTGCGGACGGTATCAAGGTGACGGTCGTGTATCCCGACACGGTAAACGATACTGTGAAACAGCAGAAGATCAACAAGATGTACGATATTATTTCCGGTGCAATGCGCCGTAACGGAACAGAGAAAACAACTGCCTGATTTAGCAAACTGCTGAAAAAGATTACAAAAGCAGTAACGCTGTTGCAATTTTCGGGCGGTTGCGCTATTATTATAGATGTAAAACCAACCGTCCGATTGCCAACAGCAATTGGAGGTCAACAATGAAAAGAACAACAAAAACAACAAACGGTATCACGGCGATCTATGTTCGCCGTAGTGTCAGCGATAAAGACAAGGGCAACAACTCCCTTTCTATCGCCGCACAGAAGGAGGAATGTGTAAAATTTGTAGGAGACTGCGAGTATCGTATCTACTGCGATGACGGAAAAAGCGGCAAGGATATTGCTCACCGCCCAGAATTTCAGACTATGATGCAGGACGCTCGTGACGGTCTTATCAGCCGTATCGTGGTGAAGAAGTATGACCGTTTCAGCCGTAATATGCGTGAGTATCTGAACATTACAGACGAACTTGACCGCTACGGTGTGACCGTGTACTCCCTCTCCGAGCCGTTCAATACGGAGACAAAAGAGGGGCGTATGATGCGAAACAATCTGCTGAACTTCGCTGAATTTGAACGTGAAACGATTGCCGCCCGTGTAGCTGATGCATATCAGACCAAAGCAAGGGAGACAGGTTTCTATCAGGGCGGTAAGATGTATTACGGTTTCGATTCAGAGCGCAGGACGGTCAATGGAAAAACAGGTTCGGTACTTGTTCCCTCGGCGCAGGCGGAGTCGGTGCGTATCGCTTACGATATGTACCAGAATCCCGATGTATCGCTGATACAGATCATAAAATATTTTCAGGAACACAGTATTGATACGGCTCGTCCTGTCAGAGTCGGCAGCGATAAAACAGGTAATATGGACAGGTCGCATTTATCAAGAATACTGGAAAGCCCGTTGTATGTGAGAGCAGATAAAGAGGTCTATGCTTATTTTGCAAGCAAGGGATATGAAATGCTCGATCCTATCGAGGACTATGACGGCATTCACGGTATTTTTTATCATAAGACTGCTGACGGTATTTCTATCAAGCTCGCCTATCATGAGGGGCTTGTGCCTGCTGAGGTGTGGCTGAAAGTACAGGACAAAAAGGGCCATAATCAGAAATTCCATAATAACGGCAAGGTGCTTAATTCGTGGCTTGTGGGAATGATGAAGTGCGGTAACTGCGGATATGCAATGCACATCAATCACAGCCAGACTCCATACGGTTCATATCGCCATTTCTATGATTATGGCAGATACACCGTAGGCGGCTGCCCTCATAATTATGCTACAAAGTTAAAGCCCGATCAGGTCGAGGATATTGTTTTCAAGGAGATGTGCAAGCGTGTTGAACAGCTCGTTATTGCAAAGCATGAAAACACTCAGTCCGATCCCGACAGTGAAGCAGTGAGGATGGAGATCATCAAGGTCGAGGAAGAAATCAACAAACTCATGGGCAGGCTTGCCGATGCGGACGATGTGCTTTTCAATTACATTCAGGACAGAGTGAGCAAGCTCCACGAGCAGAAGTCGGCTCTTGAAAGAAAACTCCAGACCAAAGCCCGTAAGCGCCGGGCTGTCGATACAGCACCTTTGGAAGAACCGCTGAAAATATGGGATAGCCTGACGGTGCAGGAAAAGCATAATATCGCTGTTATGATGATTGATGTGGTCTATGTAAGCGATGAAAACGGTGTTGAGGTCGTTTTCAGTATATGAAAAAACAGCGTAAAATCGCTGTTTCAAGGATTTATTAAGGTGCTGCAATCGGCGTGCCGGTAGCGAAAATTATCCCCTTTCCGCCTGTTATTTCATCAAGATACTGGCATTTCAGCAATAAATCAAAGGTTTTCTGAATATTGTCATTGGTTGATATTCCTGATATATTCCTCATTTTTGTTGATAGAAAAAGATTTTTGAAAAGATGAGCTTCATCAACTATCAGCTTATCTACACCAAGTTCCTCAAAGTTTACAACATCATCACGAACAGGTGCATCAAGCAGTTTTGATAACTTAGTTTCCAGTGACTTCTTAGCCTGTTCCATTTGCTTGACCTGAAAGCTCTCACCGTTTTCAGCTTTAAGTGCAGCAATACCTTCAACAATTTCGTCAATCTGATTACGCAGGAGCTTTTCCTGACGTTCCAGAGAAATCGGCAGCTTTACAAGCTGTGAATGACCTATTATAACTGCATCATAATCCCCTGTTGCTATTTTTGCAAACAATTTTCTGCGGTTTGCCTTTGTGAAGTCAGATGATGACGCTACAAGTATATTTGCATTCGGATACAGCTTTATGAAATCACTGCCTATCTGCTCAGTAAGGTGATTTGGTACACATAAAAGAGCTTTGTGGTGCAGTCCCAGACGTTTGCCCTCCATTGCAGCTGCAATCATTTCATAGGTCTTCCCAGCACCTACCTCGTGTGCAAACAACGTATTACCGCCATATAGTGCGTGTGCAACAGCGTTTCTCTGATGAGGTCTGAGCGTTATTTCATTATTCATTCCGGGAAATTCAAGATGTGAACCGTCATATTCTCTCGGTCTGGTGCTGTTAAAAAGAACATTATATTGTTCAACTATTTTTTCACGTCTTTCAGGATTAGCAAAAATCCAGTTTTTAAAACATTCCTGAAGCTCCTTTTGTTTTTCCTGTGCGAAATCCGTTTCCTTTTGATTAAGTACATAAGCGTCCTTGCCGTTGCGTTCAACCTTATCTCTTATGACAGTACTTCTGAGATTAAGACAGTTTTCAAGCTGTTCATATGCAGTAATTCTCGCTGTTCCGAATTTTGCATTTGCTGCTTTGTTATTTCTGTCACTTGCTTTGTTTACAACACTCCATTCAGCCGTATACGGTGAAAATTCAATCTTTATGTTATGACTTCTGCCATAGCTTTTGTACCCTTTCTCCTGACAATAAACAGGGGTTTTCAGATTTTCATACATAAACTCCTGTATAATCTGAGGACTTAACCATGTTGCACCGAGTTTAATATCAATGTCAGCTGCCTGTAAAGGTTTGGGCATTGCATTTTTCAGAGCTTCTGTATTATTGGCATATTTTGAATTATCAGAATAATTTTTCTGCATAAATTCAAGTTTTTTTCTGATATTGCCTGATAAATATTCATCTGCGGTTTCAAGATGAGGTTTTCCGTTTTCATCAGTCAGCATAGGATTTTCAAAAACCACACCTTCTAAATCCGTCATAATTTTTTCAGCTGAAAATCCTGTTAAATCCTGCATATATTCCATGTCAACGCAAGCCTTTTCTGCCAATGAAAGTGCAAGAGCTTCCGCAGCTGTTTCTGTCGATGTGATTTCAACTTTCGGATTGATTGTGCGTTTTTCAAATATTGACGCTTTTCCTGTATATTCATCACCCTTGAACTCTTCCAGAGAGGAAATCAAAGGCAGGGAACTGTCCTCTTTGAATACCCTTTGATTTTGTTTGCTGTTTATATATCCATGCTTTTGAGTGAATTTGTCATACAAATCTGATAATTGCTTTTGATATTCATGTACAGTTTCGTCATCAGCATTTTCCATTTGTGAAGATATAAGTTCTCTGAGGCAGTCACGAATTTCAACCAAGCCTTTTATTCTTTCTTCATCGGATTTGTTTCCGCTGAACTTCTGCATTTCATTATTCATTCTGTAATAAATATTATTGTTTATCACAGCATAACTGAAATTTTTTACACCAAGCGGAATTTCTGTGATTTCATCAACAATTTTCTCAGTACTTACTTTAATGTTTGAAATGTCGAAATGAATATTGGAAACAGCCGTATTCAGCAACGACTTCAAATCAGAATTTTCAAATGGTATGCATGAAGTATCATCAGAGCCATGACCGTAAAGTTTATTTCCCTGAACGATCTGACCTAAGACCATATCAGGATTTTCAGCAAAATACTGATTAACTGCAAATCCGTCCTTATTAATGCCGAGATTAACCCATTCCGGAGTTGTTTCAGGGGTAAGCTCTACAGGATTTTCTCTTTTCTGCAAAAATATAATGTCTGTTGTAACTTCTGTTCCTGCATTTGCCTTAAAAGCATTGTTTGGCAGTCTTACTGCACCGACAAGCTCCGCACGTTCGGCAAGATATTTGCGAACTGCGGGATTTTTCTTATCCAATGTACCTTTTGAAGTCACAAAAGCAACAATTC
Source organism: Ruminococcus sp. UBA6407 (assembly GCA_002438605.1). Lineage (GTDB taxonomy): Bacteria > Bacillota > Clostridia > Oscillospirales > Ruminococcaceae > Ruminococcus > Ruminococcus primiciens. Next base: position 37,344 of record DJPR01000005.1, on the reverse strand, counting down.
CGTTCGGTTTGACCTTATCAAGTGCCTTTGCAAAGAAATGGTCATGTATATGGAAATGATACTTGTTATATTTTTTCTCATTAAGAGAATACCCACCGAACGGAACATTTCCTACAGCCAAATCAAACGTATTATCATTAAAATCTGTCTTTTCAAAGCCGTTGATACAAATATCTGCCGATTGATAAAGCTGTTTTGCAATTCTCCCTGATATACTGTCAAGCTCTACACCGTAAAGACTCGAATTCTGTATCATTTTTTCAGGCATTCTTCCGAAAAAATTTCCTATACCCATTGCAGGCTCTAGTATATTGCCGCCCTTAAACCCGTTATTTTCAAGAGTTTTGTAAACAGCGTCTATTACAGTCGGAGAAGTAAAATGAGCATTTAAAACAGAACCTTTTGCACTTTCATATTCTTCAGGTGAGAGCAGATTTTTCAGTTCTGAATACTCATTGCTCCATTTTTCATTGTTTTCATCAAATGCCTGAGCAATTCCGCCCCAACCTACATATTCGGAAAGAGTTTCCTGTTCTTCAGGAGAAGCAAGCCTGTTTTCAGCTTCAAGCTTTTTCAGCAGTTTTATTGCTTCAACATTTGCATGATACTTTGATTTAGCTCCGCCTTCACCCAGATTTTCATTAGTGATATGAAAATTATGCCTGATTTTCTCAGAGCTGACAGAAATTTTGTCAGCTTCACCAAATAACGAAAGCTGTTTTTCTTCTGAATTATTATCAGGTATATCCATTTCTGCATGTTCAGCTGCACCTGAGGATAAGGAGATATCCTCGTCATCAATTTCAGGAGCTTTATCTTCATCAGATTCAGTCATAAGAAATTGCTTTTCCAGTGCGGCATTAAGGTCAGCTTCAATTGAACCAAGTCTTGAACCAAACAGACTTTTGCTTAGAATTCTTCTGTTTCCATATGCACTGCGAAAAGCTCCATGCTTTTCAAATGCCGAATCTACAAGGTTTTTTGAAATATTATTTGAAACAGCAAATTTTTCAAGTCTTTCAAAATACTGCAGCTGTTTACTGCCGAAACTGCGGTTCAGGATAACTTCATTAAAGGCTGAATGTATTTTTTCACTGAAATCAGAAAAAGCAGCGGAAGTATCTGCACTCTCCGCTGCTTCATGCTGATTTAAACGCAAATCAGCTCTTTCATTATTATTTCTTCCGCTGCCTGACGGTAATTGTTCATTCTGCCTACCCATTCGAGCTGGTCTTTCATTTTCAGTTCCTCGTTCGTTCCGTCCGCTTCTGCCATTTCCCTGACTATCTTCTGTTCCATTTCCCATGCTTGTTCGTCTATTGATATCAGGTGTGCTGTCAGTGTATTCCTCAGCAGCATTCCTGAGTAAGTTGCTCCGTAATGCTCCTTCAGGTATTTCTCCCTCATTTTCCCGAAGCGTCCTATACTCACTTCCTCCTCCTCTTCCTGAAAGTCCGGATTGTATACCTGAGTTTTCTCGTCCAGAACGTAGCGTATTCCATTCTCCACTTTCACCTTTGCCAATTTCTCCTCTGCCATAATATTTACTCCTTTCGATTTTGTACTGTTCATGAACAGTACGTTCAATTTGCCGCAGTATGCTTCTTGATATATCTCCTGACGCTTTACCGATAAGCAAAGTAAGTTCAGGAGAATCAAAATAATGCAGTTTGCTGAATGAATTTTCTGAAAAATGGTTATCAGTATTGAGTCCGCAGCGTTTCATTGCAGTATATAAGGCACTTTCGTTTAAAATCTCAATAAATGCTGCTTTTAAATCACTTATCGGAACATCTGAAGAAAATTTTGCATGAAGCATTGCCAGTTCTTCATCATAATCTGAGATTTGTCCGCTTACTGCCAATTTTGTAATTGACGCTATTGTATCCGATATTGATATGCCTGAGAGCTTGAATTGTCTGCATAAAGCCGCATTTATATCATCTGATGCATCATCTCTGAGCTGCCATATATATTTTTCAGGATTTTTGGACTTTCCGTTTTTCCGAGGTTCTACATCTTCCATTGCTGTAACATAATAAAGCTTTTTTCTTTCCCTGTCAAGCAGTGAAATCGAATTAGAACCCCTTTTTACATGACAATTCATTTTACTGCCCGAAGTCCAGAAATCAAAGCTTGCACATGCTCTTGTTTCAGGTCTTTGAGCGTAAATCAATACCTGTTCATCAAATGTGTACTTGTACATTCTTGATGAAGTTGAAAGAAAGTCCTGCCACTTTTCCTTTGATGATGCAAGTTCGGACAGTGTTTCCTCTGCAAGCTGTTCATACTTTTCATATTTTGTCTGCAATATTTACTTCCTCCATTTCATTATAACGCTTTAAAGCTAGAAAGTCAAGTGTAAATATAGAAAAATTAAAATCAGGGGAAAGTACAAGAGCAAAAGTTTTCAACAATCGCATTGGAAAAGAAAAAGGCAGCTTCTATGATTGCCTTAACTTTGATTATGTAAAATTAAACATCAGCCCTATAATTACTATTATACTTAATGTAGAATAATATCTTTTTTTATTATCCAAATGTAATAATATTTGGGTATTTAAAATAGACTTTAATTTTAAGGACTACCCCTGACTAAAAAAACCACTTGACATTTTATAACTTTTGTGTTATTATAATTATGGTTCTGGGGTTTGTTTAAATACAAACTGCTTGTGCGACTGCATCGTGAGTGCAGTCGTACTATTTTTTTGCCCTTAAATGTCCCTTGAACATAAAAAATAATTTGATAGTGATTGTCGACGTACACACGCTTGTTGTCTTTGGACTTTCTTTTGCTTTTAACAATAAGCTTCATATCTTCAAGCTCTGAAACAGTTTTTACAACAGTTTCTCTTTTCATGCCTGTTTGTTCCGCTATATCATTGTAACTGTTCCAGCTGTCCATAAGCCTTATGCTGAAGCTCTTGCAGAGAAAAAGGTAAACTGTAAGCTGACGTGGAACAAGTTTGCCGAATACACGTCTTTCAACAAAAAAGAAGCTGTCATTTACAGGCAGCTTCTTTACTTCATATATATATGTACCTTTATAGCCATTGTCTTTCACAGAGCGTTTAAGTGGTATTACAAGACCTTCTTCAGCAAGACTATTAATTACCTTTGCGACTGTCTGGACTGACTTTATTCCGCACTTTTGAGCTATTGTAGATTGCTTCACCTTAATGGCAGTTCCGCTAAACATTGGATAATCATTTGGTAAACTGCAAAGGTAAGCATATATGCTCAATTCCTTTGAAGTCAAGCCGAGTTCAAATATCTTATTGGATAATTTTATATTACTCAAATTAACACCTCTTTCTATATATTATTTAATTATGTATAAACATGAATAACAGATAACCGTTGTCATAATGGCAGCGGTTATTTCATTTTAAATTGTGCTATCATAGCACAATTTTTATTGCTTAATCACCAAAGTAATAAAAACTTATCTTTCTTTGGACTTTTTCTTTTGCATCTGACTTCTTTAAGTCATTTATAAAAGAAACTGCTGCAAGTTCGCTTTTGAACTCTTTTCTTATTTCCAAAAAATACTCATTCTCTTTAAAAAAATTATCAGTAGTTGAATATTCTACAATCCATCTTTTAATCATAATGATGTACCTTTATAGCCATTGTCTTTCACAGAGCGTTTAAGTGGTATTACAAGCCCTTCCTCAGCAAGACTATTAATTACCTTTGCGACTGTCTGGACTGACTTTATTCCGCATTTTTGAGCTATTGTAGACTGCTTCACCTTAACGGCAGTTCCGCTAAGCATTGGATAATCATTCGGCAAACTGCAAAGGTAAGCATATATGCTCAGTTCCTTTGAAGTCAAGCCGAGTTCAAATATCTTATTGGATAACTTTATATTACTCAAATTAACACCTCTTTCTATATATTATTTAATTATGTATAAACTCTCTTGACAAAGTATATACTATAGTATATACTTTAAGTGGAAGGAGTTGATCGTAATGTTAACAGCAAAATTATTTGCCAACGGCAGCAGTCAGGCAGTTCGTTTACCTAAAGAAGTTCGCTTTAGCGGCACAGAAGTATATGTCCAGAAAATCGGTTCTTCCTTAATGCTTGTGCCAAAGGACAAAGCATGGGAAACTTTTTTAGAGGGCATTAACGACTTTACTGATGACTATTTTGACGCACTTCAATCAAGACATGATAATGAGTATCAAGAGGAGAGAGAATCATTATGAAGTATATGCTCGATACTAATATGTGCATATATGCTCAGAAGAAAAACGAGAGCGTTCTTGCCAAAATAAAAGAAAATTGGGAAGAAGGACTTGCAATCTCGTCCATTACTCTTGCCGAGCTTGAGTACGGAGTAAAAGCCAGTACTGCACCTGAGAAGAATTCTATTGCACTCATGAAATTTCTCTCAATCGTTGAGGTTCTTCCTTTTGATACAGGTGCAGCTGAGGAATATGGTAAAATTCGTGCTTATTTACGTAAAAAGGGAACACCGATCGGAACAATGGATATGCTTATCTCCGCTCATGCGAAATCAGAAGAATTAACCGTCGTTACGCATAATACCAGAGAATTTGAACGTGTTCCTGACTTAAAACTTAAAGATTGGTATGAATAACAGATAACCGTTGTCAAATGGCAGCGGTTATTTTTCTTCAAATTGTGCTATTATAGCATAATTTTTATTGCTTATTCTTAAGCTGTTCAGTAAGTCCTATAAGATCGTCCACCAAAATATTAAGGAATATTGCAATATTTACTAATATATCCACAGCAGGAATACTGTTTCTTTTAAGGTTATTCATAACGCTTTTATGGACGTTGCATTTGCGGCAGAACTCATTTATAGACATATTTCGCTCTTTGCAAGCTGTATTTATGTTGCTTATCAGATTTGCTATTATTTCTTCTCGGTTTATACTTATCATCTCCCTTGATTTCCGCTATTTTACGGAGTATAATTATTTGTGGATATAAATCGTTGTATTATTTCGTCTGGATATTTGAATTTTTCATTCAACAGCATTTCTTTACTAATGTAATCTTCACTGTAGTTCTTATTAACGCCATGTTCAACATCCTTTATCGCTTCCAAAATCGCATTAAAAGAATAAGTGTTTTCCTTTAAAATGCTATCGTAGGTTAAGATAGGACGTTCATCATGAATAATCATTATATTTCCTATGGAAATATCTCCTAACGCTTTTAATTGAGCTATACCGAAAATGATTGCTGCTTCTGAGCTGTCCTTATAAAACAATAATATGCTGCTATCATTATCATGAACTAAAGATGTTATATACCCAAGCTGATTTAGTTCTTTTGATATTACAGCCATATCATTTATCATAATAATCACCCTTTCACTGGAGGTAACAATGTTTGAAGCATATTCTATAAAAAAACGCGATAAAATAAGTATTGATGATGTTGTAGATCTCTCGGATACTTTTAAATGCTTAAATCCTGAATGTAAAGCTGAATTCTCTGTAAAAGGGCTTAACAGTGGGATTGTTTCCAAGCATTTTGCGAGGAAGAAAACAACACCACATATAAAAGGCTGTCCATATACCTTATTCAGCAGCAACTATATAGATAATGCTGATATGGTAAAAGCCGATTTATTTGAAATCTATGAGCATACAGCGAATAAAAATACAGCTCAAAGCACTTCTACGGGTTCTAATAATAAAAACGCTAAAACAACGGTTCATCGAATAACAACCCCTAAACAATTATTGAACTTTTGTATTTCTAATAGACTATCCACTGAATACAAGGACGGTATAACTGTTAATGATATAATTATTGATGAACGTAACTTGCTGTTTGCTTCCAATTTTGAAGGCTTTAACGGACTTAGGTTGGTTGTCGGTCATACTTATAGGTTTGATGATAAAAGCAATATCTTGTATATGTATGTAACCACTAAAACTAAAAACGGAAAAACCGTCAAATTGAATGTTGCTGTTTCTTTAGATCCGAAACAACTATCTGAAATTGTAGAATATATCCTCGAAACATATAATAATACCTTTGCAAATCACGCAATTGCTGTTTTCGAGATATGGGAAACAGAATCCAAATACAATGTAAAATGCACTATTTCTCAAAAGAAAAACATTATTTATAAGTTTGCTACTGAATAAAAATGTGCTATTATAGCACATTTTATTTCAAGTTTTCATACCTTTATGCTTTGGAACGGTATTGGGCGGAGGTTTGTGAGTTATGAAGGCTACAAGCTCCTCATTAACGTCATTGTATTTTGGACAGTGATTAAACGTAACAAAGCCTTTTTCAGAATACTTTTTACAGTGTTTTTCAGCAGCCGAACGTCCTGCAGCATCATTATCAAGGAAAAAATGCAGTTCCTTTATATCGGGATGAGTTTTAAGGTACTGTTCCAAAGCAACGTCTGATGTTCCTGCAAGGCAGAGTCTTGAATGCACAGTCCATGCTTTTTCATTTTTTATAAATTTGTTTGTAAGTGTTGCATGACTCAGCAAATCAATTGGAGCTTCAAAGATATACAGTTTGCTTTTATTTGTTCCCTCAATTGAAAAAGCATACTTTTTATCACTCCCGTCACAGTCACCCTTAAACGGCTTACTTGTGTTAGTTCCACGCACACAGGCAAATGCAGCTTTGTTTTGCTCGTTGTAGCCTACGAAAACAACATTATTGTGAATATCCTGATAAATCATTTTGTCACTTATCATTTTACTTATGATATTTGCATCAATCATTCTTGTTTTATTCAGATATGCAAAAAGACGTGAGAACTTTCCGTCACATTTCTGCGGAAGTTCCAACGTCTTTTTTGAATTATTCGTTTTATTGGATATTGGCGATGGTTTCGGCGTTGTATTTGAAAATGTCTGTCCGCCGATAAGCTCAATAACAGCCTCCTGAAAGCTCATACCCATATTTTTCTCAAGGAATGAAATTGCATCACCGCCATGCTCACCTGTACTCCAACGTTTCCACCCTCGGCGGTTTTCAAATATTGATAAGCTTGACATATCTCCCGGAAACTTTCGCCTGATTTTTATTTTGTAGCACGTTCCCATTTTCTTTAGTTCGTATCCTTTTTTGCTGAGATAATCAACAAGGTCTGTTTGATTAGCTGCTACTTTTTGTTCTCTTGTTATGTGCATATGACCTCCTGTTACAATATAATTAGTCGGGTAAAACCTTACATTCAGCAAGGGTTTACACGCACTTGTTACCTAAGCTTTTTAGGTAAAAAACAATAGGCTTACAATTGGAAAAACAAAAAGCACCATATTCGTGAATATCGTGCTTTTATATGTGTATTCTGTTATTTATATCAGTGGCTGCATCAGCTCTGCTGATATATTAATAAGTGTTTCGTTCCGATAACTCCTATCTTCCGGCAGGTTTATAAGATTAAGGAAATAAGCCTCATCTATTTCAAGCTGCTTTTGAAATACAATTTCTGCATTATCACCGTGTCCATTTGTTACAAGAAGCTGCATGGTTTCTACATTTTGGTCATCGATGATATTACGTTTATGATTTATAATACAATAATTCAAATCAATGTATGCTCCGTTTTCCTTTTTGGTAATAATATCATAATCATTATAATAATTATGAGGAGTAAATTCAACAGAGGGACACTTCAATCTTATTGCTTCATATAGATGACTATTCCTTAATACAGGCTGACCATATAATGTCTTAGACCATGTAAGATGTCCTAATACATAAGGAAGATTGTTAAGTGTTGACCATGAATAAAGCCAACCATGCCCATTTACATATGTTTCAAGCATTCTTCTGGCAGCTGACGGAAGGATTTTAATATCAATCGCTTTTGACAGAACATAAATTACTCTGTCAAATTGCTCTCTCATCAAATCATATATTTTTCTCTCATAATCTGTCAATCGCTCTTTTCTTGAATTTTCATTAACATCAAAACGATTTCGTGAATAAGGACAGTAATCGTATGCCTGCTGATTATACACTGCTAATCCTGAAATGCTGTTTAAATGGTGCTTACCATAGCAGCTTCTGCCGTCCTTTATAGGCTTATAAAGTCCGATTATTTGAATTGGGTTATCACAGGCAGGACATACAGCGTACTGTGATAATTCATTTTTTTCACCATAAACATAATATGGTGGTTGTTGCTGTGTTTCGTATTCAAATATGTCTTTTCGAATTGTATGGATTTTGTTGTTTCCGGTTCTGAGTTTAAATGTTTTCATTTATTCTCTCCTTGCAAAATCAGGAAATCTCTTTTCAATACTTATCCACCATTCCGGAGGTAAGCTTGGTACAGCTTTCTGTTGTTCAGCAAAATGTAAGCATTCAAGTATATCAACTAAACCTATGCTGAATTCATGAACCGTATCTTTTAAATGGAATAAGTATTCTTCACTGCAATTATCACAATGAATTTCTTCTGCTTCACCTGTTAATTCAGCTTTTTTCGGTAAATTATTCATATGTTTCCTCCATTATATCATTTTGAATTTTTCATGTCAATTATCTTTATCAGTAATTCTAATCAACACATCTCCTTTTGTAAATATTTGGCATTCTTTTCTTCTAAACAGATTATTTTTACACGCTGATTCAAATTAATCACCCTTCTTTTCTTGAAATCGATAAAATCGATCAGTAAACCGTATCTCAATATTATGATTTTGGATATATTCCATGAGCTTAAATAATTCTACAAATGAAATAGGCGAAAAATTTGTACTTGAATTGAACAACCCAATATGCCCTCCACATAAATACTTCTCATTTTCTTTTACATACATGAACATTGCATAATTGCCGTTATTATCAGCCTTACTTATGACAACGTACTTATCTTGGGATTGTTCCTTTAAGAAATCATCAAAGAATTTATAATAATCTTTCTTATCATTAGCCATTTTATATTCCTTTCCCCAATGTGCTATTATAGCACATTTTTAATTTTTACGTTTGTCTGGAAAACGAAAACTGACTTCCTGTTTTTCCTTATCTACGACAAGATATGCATCAAATTCATTTCCATTCTTGCTTTTGAACCCTTTAATTATATTTGTAGTTCCATTTTGACAGAGTAAAATAACAGCGTTATCAGTTATTCTTTTTCCTGCAATTGTTTTGTTAATATGGAACTTGCAGCCATCCCTGTAACCTGAACAACTGTATCCCCAATCAAAAATATTGATTTTCTTATGACATAATGGACAAATCATTTTCTGCTCTTTTTCTGAAACAAAAGAAGTATTGCACGACTGAGCAATAATGGAGTACCACTCTTTCACCTTATTTCTCATATTTTCTATAAATAAATTGTAATCACATTTGCCAAGAGCAATATCGTTAAGAGTTTTTTCAAGTTCTCCTGTCATTTCAGCCGATTTAAGTTCAGCTACAGGAAATACATCAATAATAAACATTCCTTTTTTAGTAGGATAAATGCTTTTTCCTTTTCGTGCAATATATTCTTTATCAAACAATGCCTTAATTGTCGGAACTCTTGTTGCGTCTGTTCCCAGACCTTTCTTTTGCAGCTTCATCAAAGTACGAGCTTCTTCATCCTCAATTCTTTTTCCTGCTGTTTCCATTGCTGAAAGCAATTCTGCTTCTGTATACCGCTTTGGAGGTTCTGTTTCACCTTTCTTCAAAGTATATTTACCGACAAGCTCCTGATGTTCTTTAAGAACAGGCAGTACATTCTTTTTTTCAGGGCGAGCATCCACAGCATACCATCCGTCAGAAACAATAATACTGCCTGATGCCTTGAAAATGTGCTTATTGTTTACTGTAATCAAAACCATTGTAACATCAACGCATGCTTTAGGATAAATTATTCTGATAAGTGACTTGGCAAGTAAATCATAAATCATTTTTTCATCATCAGAAAGAAAGCTTAAATTTTCAGGCACGTTCATAGTCGGAATAATCGCAGGATGACTTCCTACCTTTTTATCGTCAAAATGACGCTTTGTAAATTCAGACCATGTGTCAATACTGTATTGAGAATATTCAGGCATGTTTAAAAGCTTTTGAATTGTCAGCTTAACTTCAGGCATCATTGCTTCTGTAAGATGCTCAGAACTTGTACGAGGGTAACTCATAAGCTTTTTCTCATAAAGTGACTGCATTACTTCGGCAGTTTTGGAAGAATTCCAACCAAACCTTTTATTAGCTGCAATCTGCAGCTGAGTAGCGTTGTAAAGTAACGGTGCAGATTCGGTTCTGTGTTTTGTTTCAAGTGATGTCACTATACCGCTTTTTCCATTGCATTCAGCAAAAACTGCATTTGCTTCTGATTCGTTTTTAAAATTCCCTTGTTCATATTCAGCTTCAAACTTATCATTTTGAGAAGAAAAAACGGATATGAGCTTCCAATATGGCTCTTTAACATGATTTTTAATAGCTTTTTCTCTTTCAACAACAAGATTTAAAGTTGGAGTTTGTACTCTGCCGACTGTCAATAAATTATTATAGCTGCCATATTTCTTTGTAGCGGCAACAGTAAGATTTGTTCCGATAAGCCAGTCGGATATATCTCTTGCACGTCCTGCAAGCTGCAGGTTTTTATCAGGATTTTTAAGATTACTGAAAGCGTATCTTATTTTCTGATTAGTCAAGTCCTCAATCCAAACCCGTTTATATGGTTTGCTGCATTTGCATACCTCATAAACATATGTAAATATTAATTCTCCCTCACGGTCAGGGTCAGCAGCGTTAATAATTCGGTCGGCTTTATCAAAAAAGAATTTAACAAGTCTTATGCATTTAATTGTTGATGCTTTAGGAGCTTTTTTAAACTCAGTCGGTATACACGGAAATACGCTCAAATCCCATTTGCTGTATTTTTCATCATAGCTTTTCGCAGGTACAAGATTGGCAAGATGACCGATACCATGACAAATCACAGCCTTTTCTCCATTAAACTCAAATTCGTAATACCCTATTTTAGGTTCTTCAGGATATGAAATCCTGTTGCCTGCACCCAGTGCATTTGCTATCGCTTTAGCTAAACTGCTTTTTTCAGCATATATTACTAACATCTGAACCTCCTCATTTTTATGTTTTTAGTTATAAAAAAAGAGAAGAAAACTGTTTTTGCTTTCTTCTCTTTGAAATTGTGATATTATATCACAATTTATCATTTAAATTGTTCTTTCTTTAGTATTTCTCTATGATAATTGAATCCTTTTTCCAAAAAATTGCAACTGTATTCATGTATATTATATATCATACTTTCAATATATATTACATAAATAGTGTCTCGACAAATACATCTGAAGGTTCATTAAAACTTGCATAAAAAAGTTTCTTCATTTTTTCGCTTGCGAGTTGTCCATCTTTTAAGTTACCGAACCAATGAACAATTCGTTTACATGGACACATAATTTCTTTTTTGGAAAGAACTGAATGCTTAAAGCAAAATGTGCCGTTTGATGTGTCAGGCTTATATGTTAATAAATCCTTGTCTGAATTGAGTTTTTCACAATTATAATCAGTATAATCATATAAGCCGTATTTTCTGCAAATCAATGGGCGTACTTCGTATATGCTGCAAGCTCCGTTGGTACAGTCAACAAAAATACACTTTGATGATGACATCGACTTTTTAGCAATGTCAGAATACTGTTTTATATAATCATCACCATATTTGATTCCTAAAAACTTTAAAATCATAAAATATTCTGTTATGCTTATTTCAAAATCATTTGTACAGCAGTCACAACATCCTTTATGGCACACGGAATTAGGGGAATTATCAAAATCCTTCTGAATATCTGCGTAATATTTCAAAAGCCAATTCATGATACTTTCAGGATGCACGTTCATGTAATAACCTACCTTTTTAATTTCATACACTATGTTTCTTGAAGTTTCAGGATCTGTAATGATGAACTCATAATTTATACCAAGTTCAAGCGGTTCTGTTTCATGATTCATAATGTCATTGAGGATTCCCATTTTCATCAATTATAACTCCTTTCTAATTATAACAAATGAGCTTTATTCTGTCAAATAGCTTTGCGAATAGATTTTTTTCACTAATATCAACTGGATCTATTTTAATAAAAAATCATAATAATCATTATTTTATACATCACCTTGTGATGTATATATTATACTATTTCAAGTAAAGTTTGTGAATCAAAATAATTTCCTCTTTTATATTTGTAGTATTGACATTTCTCTCATTTTAGTATATACTAAGTATATACAACAAAAACAGGAGATGATTGTATGACTACTATGGTTCAGAAATGGGGAAACAGTCAGGGGATAAGGATTCCGAAGTCTGTTTTGAATGAAATCAATGTTGAAAGCGGAGAGAGCGTAGAGCTTATCGTTGATAACGGTATGATTCTTATAAGGAAGGCTGAAAACAAAAGAAAACATAAGACAATTGAGGAGCTTTTCAGCGGCTACACAGGCGAGTATAAGTGCAGTGAGATCGACTGGGGAGAAAGCGAGGGTAACGAAGTATGGTGAAACAGGGAGACATAATTAAGATCAGCTTTAATCCTCAGAGCGGTCATGAACAAGCAGGATACCGTCCGGCTGTCGTTGTAAGCAATAACTATTTCAACAATATAACTAAGCTTGCAATGGTTTGTCCAATAACAAATAGTCCGAATGAATTTCCGCTGCATATTAAGCTTGATGATCGGACTCAGACAACAGGCAGCATCATGTGTCAGCATCTCAGAACCCTCGATGTAAACAGTCGAGGATATGTTTTTGTTGAAAAGCTCCCCGATGATTTACTTCATGAGGTTATTGATATTGTTTTTGCTGAAATTGAAGTTCTTGAGAGCGAGTAAGGTGTGTCACCTTGACACACTTTGCTTTTGTTATAAACTAAATCAGGAATAACGGTTAAATTTATTGTAAGATACATATTCAGAAATAACCGTGTCAATGTTATCATGATAATTGATAAACATATCATTTCCAAATGCTGCTGACTCCGTAACTATTTTTATCGCTTCCTTTACGTTTTCTTTGTTTACTTCTCTGATGATCGTAAAGCAGCCTAAATGTGGTCTGTTATCTGGTTCTATAGCAATATTTCCTACATCAAAATATTTGTCATTATTGTTTTTATCATATGACAATCCAAAGATCATCGATTTTTCTTTTGAAGTATCATAGAAAAGGAGATTTAGGAAGTCATCATTTTCAAATACGATCTGCTTAAATCCTAATTGTTTTATAAGTCCTTGCATTTTTACTATTTCTTTATTCATGCACATTTCCTTCCTTGGAGGTTTTATTTATGTTTCAAGCTTATTCAAAAAAGAAATCCGCTCCGATCAACGCTAAAGATGTTATAGATTTTTCAGATACATTTCTCTGCCCTTGGTGCAAGATAGAACTTACTCTTAAAGGTGTCAATAGTCCTACTGTAAGTCCTTATTTTGCTAAAAAGCCTTCAATTTCTCATATTAATTGTCCATGCAATTTTTTTAAAAGTTTTGATACCAATATAGCAGGATACGAAAAATGCAGAATTGCTGATATTTTCAATAATTCTCCTCTTTCTATCAAATCTAATACTCATTCAAATAGCAAAAATAACACTTCAAATAACAATAATGCAATGATTGAGCGGATAAGTACACCTAAGCGGCTTTTAAAATACTGTCTTTCTCATGATATAAACTCTGAATATGATAACGGTATCCTGATCAGTGATATTTGTTTGGATACAAGAAACATATTAGAAAATAATAATCATAAAGGGTTTACAGGTATTCATTTAGTCATTGGAAGTACTTATAAATATGATAGTAATGATCATTCATTTACATTCACAATTTCCAATACAAAAGAAAAAGGAAAAAAGTTAAATGCAAAAGTTAAAGTATCAAACGAACAGTTCAAAACTATCTGCAATTATATACTTACGACTTTTAATAATAAATTCTCGTTGCACCCGATTGCAGTATTAGGAGAGTGGACAAATACATCGGATAATAATATTGAATGTACAGTTACACGTCCTGCGAACATAATTTATAAGTTTACTACTGAATAAAACTGTGATACAAGTGTGTCACTGTGACACACTTTATTTTTTCTGAAACTCGAATCCGATTGAAAAATCCTCTTTAAGGATAAGGTAATCATTCATATCGATTCCTGAATACAACAACCATTTTCCGTTAATTATTCTCTTCATTATCGGGTATCAAATAATATCCCTTTTCCTTCACACTTCGGTATTCAGACAGAGAAAAAATACGGCAAACTTGTTTTTCAGTGTAGCTCTCATTGCTGCAATCGCATATTACCTTGTGAAATTCATAGTCATACATCATCTGAACTTCATCAGATGTGATGTTTGTGACATAAACTTTATCTTTACTCATAGATTACCCTTTCTTCATTCCCCACTGATAATAGGTTTTGCCCTGATACTCGTTTTTGGTGACCTCCGGCAGTACAATAGTCTTTTTCCCGTTCGCTGTATAGGAAATCTCCTTACCTTCAAGCAGTTTTTTCAACTGGGTTTCTGTCAGTTCTCTGCCATATACTTTTGCAAGATTCATACCGCATTTTCCCGTGCAGTAATATCCAAATTTGCCTTTTTTGATTTCTTTACCGCACTTCGGACAAGTACCAATAGCTGTCCGCTCATTTGAAAAATTTGAATTTTCCGCAGACGAAGCGTAATTGCTGCAAAGCTGTTTAACATAGTTTTCGATCTGTCCCATAAATTTTTCAGCATATATTACTAACATCTGAACCTCCTCATTTTTACCTCAGCCATCACTTGTACATCCTTTCATTTTCAATGAATGACCAATAAAGTAAAATCACAAGCCCCCCTGCCGATTCTGCGAACACTTTGCGGAATATCGAGAAAGGGGAGCTTTTTACAGCCTTTGAAAGCAAAATCACCAATGACAGTAACACTTTCAGGAATTTCAATGCTTGTAAGATTAATGCATTTTTTAAATGCATAGTGACCTATTGCAGAAAGATGTTCAGGAAGGGTGATGCTGATGAGCAGCTTGTTTTTCTTAAAAGCTCCGTCACCGATAACTTTAACTTCATCAGGGACAAGAACGTGTGCGTCTGTCCCTGAATAATTTTTCAGAACACCGTTCTCAATAGTAAATTCACTGTTCTGTTCTGATTGGCTGTTTTCAACTTCTCCGCTTTGGGCATTGACAGTATTTTTTTCTTCCATTTGTAACTCCTTTTGTATTTATAATTATTTATTTAACAGCATTGGTATTTAACTGTATTTGTTATGCATATATGGCTGCACTCAACTTTCTCTCAATTCTATTACTCTGTTTCTCAGCAGCTTATTTTCTTCTTTCAGCAGTTCAAGCTGTTCGTCACGAAAATGCTCCTTTTGTTTTTTCCTTTGACGAAGTGCGGCAACACGAAGTGCAGTTTTTTCACGGTCAGACTGCCTGCGGCATTCATCACAATATTTCTTGCTCATATGACTGTACCAATCAGAATTGTCAGATACAGAAATAACAACACCGCATCGCTTACAATATTTTACGTTATCCATTATAATGCCCCTCCCCTGCTTTAAAATATGAATAGTTTTCGTTACAGTTTTCGTTACAACGGTCAGACAGATTTTTTATTTCAAGGTGCAGGGAAGTGCGAAGCCGTTGCCTTTCGATGTAAGCTATTTTAAGCAGTTCCTCTGTTGTCTGGCTTGTACCGTCTATCCACAGCGAATATTCTTTTTTCTCTCCTGCGGAAGTTATCCATTCAAGCTTTATAACCTTTTCTCTTATCTCAGGTGAACACAATTCGATATCTGTAATAAGCTGCTCCACAGAATCAAGCTGTTGTTTCAATTCGTTAAGATATTCTATTTTTTCCGAAACTGAAAAGAAATTAATATCTTCATTTTCATTATTTTTTGTATTGCATATGCGTTTAAAAGCATATGCAATCAAAACAATATAAAACAGTATAACAATTATTTTCATATGCACCATTTCTTTCTATGTAAAGTATTGACGAAAGGCTGAAGCAATGATATAATTTCATTGTCAGACATAACGTCTGTTTTGAATAACATTCGGGATACGCTTGCAATATGTAGTCCTGAATGTTATTTTTTTTATTTGATTCTAAGAAGTTTCCTTTTGTTCTTTTCCTTCACAGGCTGAAGAAGATACGGTTTTAAAATTTCTTTGTAAACAGTAAAGTTATCCTGATGAGGACAAGTCCAGTCAGGACTGTAATTCAGCTTGTATGCATTGCAGCCTGACTTTATAAACTGCCTATTGTACTTAATAAATTTAGTTCTTGTTACACGTGGAAAACAAAAATTAACATCATGAATATAACTTTCATTTGAAAAGTTTATATACTTCATTGTAAGACCGATATCCCATTCAGCAGCAGAACAAAGCATTATTTTAACATTGCAGTCGCCGTAATAAGGCTTTTGACATTCCCTGAGAAAACCAAAGTCGCAAATCACAGCACTGTAATTCTGTTTAATATCATTAAGCATATTGAACGGATATACATCAATACCATTGAATTCTATTCCGTTTTCAGCCTTTTGAGGATTTATTTTATGAAATACTATGAGATTTTCAAATGTATCCTTATCAGTCATAACAACAGCCGTTTTATTTTTCTTTGAGAGCATGGCTGCAATCTCAAATGATGTATGAGTGCAGCCGTTATGATGCTGAAGCTGAGCTACTCCTATTACTACCGCTGAATTGGCTTGTGAAGTTTTGATGATGTTTCGCTCAATACGTTCCTGGTCAAAATCATTCAAAGAAGTAACAGCAGGGAAATCAAGAAAAATATTATCATAGGTCTTTTCCTTTTCTTCTGTCTGTATTTCATCAATAACAATTTTTTCCTTTTCTTCTTCAAGCTTAAGTATAATTTGTTCTGCGTCCTCTTTGGTCATAGGGTTATCAATTACATTTATAACAGAAGTCAGCTCATTATCGGTAATAATGTCATAAACCTTATTTTCAGTCAAAAAGTCATGTTCTTCATAAAAATGCTCATTGTCTTTAACAGGACCGTAAACGTATATAATACGCATCTGCGGACGCTTCAATCGGAGAAAAGAAATAATATCTCTTATCGTCATGCCCTCTTTCTGAGGAGTATTTCTGTATATAACAACCGCATGTGGATTATGATGTTCGGTAAGACGGCTTATTGTATTGCCCCTTATTACCATTTCAACTCCCAGCAGAGTTATGGAAGAACTCTTTTTGACTGCATTTTCAAATGATTTTCTTATCTTTTTATCAGCAACTAAAACTACATTCATTGTATTTCACCAAGCTTTCCGTTTAATATTTTGAATTCATTTATGATATACTGTGCTTCCACACCGTCATATGCTTCTGATGAGTCTGATGACAGTACAAAAACATACAGATTATTTCCTTTTCTAACGTGTGATACCAGACTGCTTCCGTTTTCATCTTTAAAAATCGCAGTACAACTTAAAGAAAGGTAACGCTCAATCTGAACGCAGTCCAGAGTATCACCGTATATATTATCAAAATTTTTGTAAACTGTAAGTTTTTTCACATCAAACTGAGTTGATATTTTTGAATAAAACTGTTTCAATATAGCTTCTTCATTCATATTGACCGTACCTTTCTGCAGCAATCAATTGATTTTCTGCTGATATTCCTTAAAGTTTGTGCTGATAGTTTCATATACTTTTCCATGTGGAGCAATTTTCTTATCAAAGGGGATGATCTTTTTGCCGCAGATAATTAATCCTGTTCCTTTTTCACCTGATTTCAAAAATGCTTCCTGAGAAGGTGACAATTCAAACAAGCGTGATATTTCCTTAAGATTATCCGATTTCTGAGGAAGAAGAACTTTAAATTCAGCATTGTTAAGCATTGAACGAGCTTCAGGAGAAGCAAGAACGTCAATAATATTCTGTGTAATGCCTGTTGCAACACCGCCGTGTTTACGGATACGGCTGTAAACCTTTACAAAGAATTTGCCTGATTGAGATGTTTCACTGTTGCTGCCGTCATTAAACATAATTGAAAATTCATCTACCCAGAGCCATGTGCGTATACCCTTTTTCTTGTTTTCAATAACACGCTGCCAGACATATTCAAGAATAATCTGCAAGCCGACAGCTCTGAGCTGTTCGCCCATATCGAATATATCGAAAACAAGAAATTTTTTGCTTATGTTAATATTAGTTTTATCAGCAAAGCTTCTGAAAGAACCTGTAACATAAAGCTCTAAAATCAAGGCAAGCTGTATTGCTTCAGGTTCAGGCTGTTCTCTAAGCAGATTATATAAGGTTGTAAGGGTAGGGAGCTTGTCTGTATCTCTGCCCTCACTCAACTGAAAGTCATGATATGCAATTCTTACACATCTGTCAATGATTGACTTTTCATTTGATTCAAGTTTATATCCCTTTGCTGTTTCTATTACGGTCATAATAAATTCAGACTTGATTGAAATAGCGTCCTTGCCTTCTTCTGAGTAAGAAAGGTCAATATCAAAAATGTTGAATTTAGTAGGACTGTTAGGAGAAAGCTTAAGAATTTCACCATCAAAGTTTTCCTTTTGTATTAAAGCACCATACTCATTGTCAGGATCTATTACAATGATTTCATCATTGGGATACTTGAAAAGAACGTCTGCTATTTCCAGTTTTACAAATACCGACTTTCCTGAACCTGAAGGTCCGAGCACGAAGCCGTTAGAGTTCATTTCCTCCGTTCTGTCAAGAATAATTGCTGAGTTTGTTACTTTATTTATGCCGTAAAAAATACCGCTGTCACTGAAATACGTTCTGTATGAAAACGGTATCAGAATAGCAGCTGCATCCGTAAGAAGATATGTACTTACTGCACTTCCAAGGTGGTTTACACCGAAAGGAAGAACTGTATTCATACCCTTATCCTGCTGTCTGGTAAGGTAGTTAATGGTTACCTGATGCTTTGATGCTTTTGTTTTAATGTGTTTTGTAAGCTCCTCAAGCTCATCCTTTGTCTCAGCGGATAAAGAAATAAATAAACTTACCTCGAAAAGCTCAATATTGCTTCCTGAAAGTCTTTCCTGTAAATCTTCAAGCTCCTTCAGCTTGTCAGTAAGTCTGAAAGGTACAAAGTTTCCGCCTTTTTTGTGATTATCTTCCATGCGTTTCTGAATTTTGCCCTGTACATCGAAGATTTCCTGTCTTACTTTTTCCAATGCGTCACCCTTGTCTATTCTTAAAATATGTTTTGAAACGGTAATTTTAAAGTTATTGTCAAGGAGTTCAGAAAGGAATGTATCGTCAAGTTCTCTGTCATACCTGTGTACATACATTATTCTCGTGAACGCTGTTCCTACCTCAACTTCTTTACCCCTGAATGCAAATGAGGACGGAGCTATGTAATCTTTGATTTTACCACCCCTTGCATAAAGGTCTGAAGGCAGCAGAAATTCAATATTATCAAACGGATGATAGTATTCATGAAGTATTGCAAATACTTCTTCCGGCATGTGCAGGTGGAGTATTAGGGATAAGTTTTTGGCAAACAGCGGATTATTGCGGATTTCCGCAGGTAAATCTAAAGAATTATCCTCTGATATATGTAAAAAATCGGGGACTCCCGAAGGAGCCCCCATAATTTCGCCGTCAATCGAAATTACAGGGCATCTCTTGGTTCCGTCAACGCTGATGTTTGTATCTGCGTTTTCTGTTTTATTGTAGCTGAAATTCCATATAAAGCGGTTATCTTCAACCAATATGGAGTTTATGATTTCGTTCATAAGGTCGTGAGTGTATTCAGGTGAACTCATATCCACCATTCCTGCGAGAGCCTGAGAAACTGCTGTCATATCGCACATACAGTTTTCAATAAGTTCCTGCTGCTCTCCACATCTTGCTTTTTCGTCCTTGAATTTCTGCAAATCAGCGGTATAAGCTGCTTTGACTTCGGCAAATTCTTCCTTGCTAATCTGCCCCTCGGTAAAAAGGTCGATAAGGTTTTTCAGTTTCTTTTCAGCCTTATCAATCTGTGCGTCAAGGAATAATTCGCTGTGCTGTGTATTGTTTCGTGTTGCGTCGGTATAATACTTCTTAATGTATTCAAGAGCAATCATCAAATCTTCTTTGCGATTTTTCCAAGCTTCATTGAGGAAGTATTTTGCCATCATTTCCATTTTCCAGTCTGTAACGGAGTGTTCGTCGCAGTAACCATCAGCTTCTAGTCCCATTTTCACACGCTGGGAAGCCTTACCGTTATTCACCTGATTGTAGCATACATAATTATACGAGGTAACTCCCTCTTTGTTCTTATGATAACGGTTCTTTCTGAAAGACGAACCACAGGAGCAGCGTAACTTCTTCACCCAGACATCCGAAGAAGTGCGGTTGCTCTTTTTCTTTTCCTCGCCGTTCTCAACGAGCGTAGTTTTACGCTTCTCTTTGAGTATAGCCTGACATCTGTCCCACTGTTCTTCGGTAATAATCGGCTCAAAATCGCCCTTGACATATTCGTAGGTATCTCTGTCAAGATTATGGATACGCTTCTGTTCAAGGTAGTTATTGCTGTACGACTTGTTATAGCCGATATATCCCTTATAAGTTGCATTTTGAAGAATACGACCTACATTGTGGCAAGTCCATTTTGTCGTGCCTGTTGCGGTAAGGCGTTTACGCTCCTGCAAAATCTTTGCAATTTTCAGCGTTCCATAGCCTTCTTCATAAAGGTCATATATCATACGGACTGTTTCAGCCTGTTCGGGATTGATTGTATAACTTTCGCCAGCCTTGCGGTCATATCCGAGAATATTTCCGCTCCCGTAAAGCTGTTTATTGGCACGGCTGATACGCTGTCCTGCACGAACACGCTCGGAAACCTTGCGGCTTTCCTCTTGAGCAAGCGTTGCCATAATCGTCAGACGAAGCTCTCCGTCACCGTCCATTGTCCAGATGTTGTCATCAACGAAGAAAACCTCAATGCCGAGATTTTTCAATGCACGGGTATGAGTGAGAGTGTCAACAGTATTTCTTGCGAAACGGCATACTTCACGGGTAACGATAAGGTCAAACATACCTTTTTCTGCGTCTGCAATCATTCTCATAAACGAAGGTCTTTTCTTTGCCTGAGTACCTGTGATACCCTCGTCTATGTATCTGCCTACGACTTTCCAATTCGGATAACGCTTTGCAGTATCTTCATACCACTGCATCTGATTTTCCAAAGCCGAGAGCTGAGCCTCGTGTTCGGTAGAAACTCTGCCGTAGAAAACTACTTTTCTTGGGCGGTTGCGGTCAAGAAATAGCGGATTTGTTCCGTAATACATAATATATCCTCCTTGTTGGCATTAAGCCATATATTCTCTGAGTTCGTGTTTTACAATGTTATCAAAGGTTTCCTGATTGATAAGTCCGTTTTTCAGCAGGACTTTCAGAGCTACCCAGATACCATAATTACGTTCGATTTGTGTTGTATTAAGCATAATCTATCTCTCCTTACAGTTTAGCACTTTAAAGCGTAAATGTCAAGAGCGTTTCCTGACTTTTACTCGGTGCGAGGTTATGCCTATTTTTAATAGGCTATGTAAAAAGGGCAGCTCTTAATGAACTGCCCTGTGTAATGGAGGTATATCGAAAAAAGAATTTCAGCGGTTGATTATATCAAGAACATGTGCAAATTCTTCATCGTTGATTTCAATGCCGTATTTCTGTGCAAGCATATCTGCGATGTCGCAGGTCTTATCGAGAGCCTTTTCAAGCTCAAACATTGCTTCATCGGGGGTAAGAACTGCTACTACCATTATATTTTCCATAAATAGATTCTCCTTTATTTTCAGTTAGTTGTTGTCTGCTTTATCCAATCGAAAACGGGTAAAATGCCGTTTTCTTTCAAGCGGTTATACAAGAACGCTGCTCCCTTATGCGTCCAACGGGTATGAATAAAGAAGCCTTCACCGTAGAAAGTGGAGCGTTTGTCCGTCCTCACATATCCGCAGTTCTCGTATTCAGGGGCAATCATCCAAGTGCCATAAGCTCTGTACTGAATACCGAGAATACAGAGCAAGCGATTAAATTCGATTGCCGACATCTGATATGCGATTGCAATGTCAGATACATTCAGCAAATCGCTTTCATCATCATACATATTGATAAAGTCAACGACCTCTGCAAGTGAGTCGTTTTCTTCGGTAAGCCTCATATTCTCGTTTTCAAGCTCCCTCGTGCGGAGCTTTTCTTCTTTAAGCTGAATAAAGAGCTTTTCGGCTTCTTCTGTGCCGTTAAGCACATTGTCGATTGTCTGCTCTGTTGCATACATTCCGTATTTCCTGATTGAAGGGAGGACTTCATCAAATACCCAACATTCAAAACTTTCAGCAGATGGCAGTTTGCTATGAGTTATCAGACGATATAAGTCTCCTTCAGGAATGAAAGCGACCTCAATGGTCTTATTTGGTGACTGCGGATGAGGTATACCCCGTTTCAGGGTATACCTACAATGAGTAGATACTGCATTGTAAGGTTTTGCGTAACCAAGAGCGTTTGCAACATCCGTGCCGCAGAAGAACACTTTTCCATTTTCTTCGTAAGTTCTTACTGAGCCGAACTGTTCGTGTTCAAAAATTTTGATTTCGTTATTCATTCTCGTTACCTCCAAAGTTATTGTTAATTCCGACGCTTACCGCAAGAGCCTTATCAACTTCTGCGAGTGTTTTGTTGCTTATGCGGCAGAGCATTTTGCCGAGCCTCGATTTGTCGATTACCTGAACCTGTTCACAAAGCACCATCGAGTTTTTGTGAAGCCGATTGCTGAAAACGGGAACGTGAACGGGTAACGCTCGTTTCTTCATTGCCGTTGTAATCGGAGCAACGATTGTTGTCGGACTGTACTTGTTACCGACATCGTTCTGTAAAATCAGTACGGGACGTTTGCCACGCTGTTCACAGCCTTTGCCGGTAAGCCTTGATAAGTAAACCTGTCCTCTAAAAACTTCCTTGACTTTTTCCATTTTGGATTGTCCTTTCTGTATCTTATTCATAGTATGTTACTATGTAAAAGAGGTAGGCTGACATAAGTGCCAGCCTACAAACCCTGTAATCGCTATGCACCCGTCATACTTGTCCACGACACCCCTGACGGAACAACTGTGAACAATGCCACAGTATAGGGAACAACTCAAGCCAGCCACTCGCTAAAGCAGCTTCATAGGACTCTCACCTCAACCCATTCTTATGGAGAAGCCGTTACCTTTCGGTCTGAACGGAAGTATCATTATACCTCTTGCTTGTCTTGGCGTAATAGGAGCTGCCTATTATCTTAAAGGAATATTTCTCGCTCCGTCGATATTGATAATCTCAGGTGCAGTGCCTAACGAATTCGGTCAAAACCAATGCTTTTGTCGTTGCCTGCGATACCTTGAAATGTATCATTAACATCGTGGCGTATCCTTTTTGTCGCTTACACTTTCGTGCAACAAGAGGAACGTAACTTGAGAGTTGTTATTCAGTTTTCAATGTACTGTCAGAGTTATCTCTTTCATCGGGATGACTTGCTAACCATCTCTTGTAGAAATTAACCCTTTCACTCATTGCCATTTTTGAAGCGTTTTTAGAGGGTGTTTTTGAAAATTTCTCAAAATATTTTTTGATTTTATTTTTTGCCGCATAAAGGCTCTCTGAAATTACTCTCTGACCGCAACCTTCCAAGCGGGCGATTTCTTCCTGTTTCATACCTTTAATTACATATAAGTAAAGTCTTCTTCTCTGTTTCTCTGAAAGAATAGAAAGCAATTCTTCAACTCCTTCGCTCAAAGCTTCTTCTTCCTCTGTCCTGAGCATAGTATCAAGGCAACCTTCGGAACAACCCAAGTCCATTTCTTCAAGGCTGTCATAACTTACATCTTTTCTTGATGTTCTGCGGGTCTGTTTTTCCTGACTATGATAATCTCTGTCAGAAAAAGTTTTCCAAGTGCGGAAAGCAAGCTCATCGCCGTTAAAGTCATCAACTGTAATTTCTCTTACCTTTCCGTTTGCGAAGCGGTAAACGATAGCCTCGCTGTTTGCATTGTTGATAGCGTAATCTGTGTAATTGTATTCTCTCATTTGAGTATCCTCCTGAAAAATTTAATTTGAATTGCGTGTGTCCGAAGTTCAAATTAAATTCAGGGGTACCTTGCGATTGCTTCGCCGTAATAGAAATTCATCTGTCTGCTCCTTTTTCGGGCAACAAAAAAGGACTCACGGATAAATCCGTAAGTCCTCAGATGTGCCGACTTTTATTAGCCGACAGATTTCGGGCATAAAAAATAGCCCTATCGCATTAAGCGACAAGGCTATCTAACCCATATTCAATTTTAAGGCGTATGCAAAAGCATATAATCTGCCAGCATACTTATTATAACATATTGCTTTTTTCAAGTCAGTACCAAAAGTGTTCCATTTTTGTCCCAATTTTTTCTCAAAAAAGTCTCAAAAAAGTCTCACGCTCGGAAAACTCCCGAATTTAAGCCAAAAAACAATGAGATTTTCTCATTTCTCCGTGAGAGCAGATACAGAAATTTGCTTCTCCGTAACGGATTTCAGCATTTCTATGTATCTGTCACGAAGTTCACACGGCTCTATGATTTCAGCCATAGTGCCAAACTGGAACAGCCAGCCAAAGAACGGCTCAGGCTGTTCAGCCTTAACCTTTACTCTGACCGTAAAATGACTATCTCCGTCGGGTATAACTGTAATGCCCTTTCCGAAACGGTCTATTACGGCATTTATGAGCTGATTATCAAAACGGAGCTTTACATCTTGTGTTGTTCCGCTGAACATAGAGAAAGACGAGTTCATATAATCGGCAACGATAAAGTTCTTAGGCTTTTCTACCGCCTTTTCATCAATTATTTCAACGCTTTCCATTCGGTCAATGCGGAAGTTTGAAATAGTCTGTCTGTTATCGTAATATGCGATAAGATAATAACGCTCATCGTCCCAAGCAAGAGCATAAGGAGAGCATACACGAGAGCCTGCACGGTATGTTTTCTTCTTTTGAAGATTATAATCAAAGTATCTGAACTTGATTTTCTTGTTTTCGGCTATGGCACGATGAATAACATCTACATTCAGGTAGATACGCTCATTCATAGCTTTAACACGGTTTGTTACATATACTTGTCTTTGTATCTGCTTTGCTTCGTGAACGCTTGAAAGACTCTCAATCTTTTTCAGAAGCTCAGTAGATTTCTTTTCGGTCAGGAACCGAGAAGAGGAAACAGCGTCAGCAAGCAGTTTAAGTTCGGGGAGTTCAAAATCTCGGCTTGATACATAGTATCCCGAAGTATTTCCCTTAATAGCAACAATGTCAAGACCATAGGACTTCAATGCTTCTATATCCTCATACAGAGCCTTTCTTCCTGCGGAAACACCGTAGAGTTTAAGTTGCTGCATTATTTCGGGCATTGTCAGATAATGATTTTCGTCGGTCTTTTCAAGAAAAATCTTGTAAAGATACAGGATTTTCAATCTGTTATTGGCGTTTTTCACCTTATCTTCCATACAATAGTCCTCCGAAGTCATTTTTTTGTCTTTTTCTTATACACATAAGGAGCGAAATATTCATTATACCATTCCTGTGTTTCTTCATCGGTCATTTCTTCATCTTGAATATGTATAAGCTCATCATCAACATAATAGAAATTAAGTTTACCTTTGACTGGGAAAGGGTTTATAACCCTTACATCTTCAAGTTTCCAAGCGTATATCTTTTCTCCTCTTTTAGAGGCGGTTCGTCCAAGCCAAGTTCTGCGTAGTTCTTACGAGTAGCAAGTATAACATCCGTTACATTTACAACACACAATGCACAACCTGATATAGTATCTTCAATTTTGGGGTTGGCACTGCTACAAATTAAGAGGTCGCCACGATGTTCGGTGTTCCAAGTGCGGTACTCATATTCTTTTTCTCCAATGAGGATAAGATGTGCCCACGGTTGCTGAATAGAAATTGCTTTCATAATGATAATCCCTTTCTAAATATAATCCCAAAATGTTATCAATCCTTCTCAATTACAAATGTACTCCAAGTGTCTGCGTACTGCAAGAGGAACAAGAGAGGACATTCCTTTGTTGCGACTGACTTATTATCGTCCACATACTGACCATCGTGATACATAATCGCCTGTGTTTCTTCGGGAGTTAAAGGGAACAGAGGTAAAATGAAATACAGGCTTCGAAGCGGAACGCTCATATAAGTCATATTGTTGTTGCAACTGTAAGGTATGCTCGGCTCTTTACCTTTTTTACCGATATTCTTGACATACATAGGATTATCGGGCATACCTACTTTGCCTAAATCGTGAAACAGAGCAGTTACAACACAGCTCTCATCACTGATTTCAGGGCAAAGAGCATTTTTCATTTTAAGCATTGTTTCCGCAACATTGAGAGAATGTTCAAGAAGTCCACATTCGTTACAAAGATGAAAGCGGGAGCTTGCAGGAGCTGTTAGGTATTCCGTTTTGGTTTCTGCAAATTCACAGAGTTTCTCAAATTCTGCTTTTCTCTCAGTTACAAGAGATTTCAGATATGAATATCGTTCAAGTAAAGTTATGATAAATCCCTCCTCATTCAGCTTTAAAGCCGATAGGCTGCTTGTTATTCTTCTTTTTCTTCGGTTTCTCAGGCTCTACTTCCTTTTTAGGAACTTCGGGAGCGTCGTCTGTTTCATCATCTTCTTCCTCAACATCTTCCTTGTCAAGCACAAGAACGATTGCTGAAGAATGAGTTACAAACATTACTCTGCCATAAGCGTAATCTTCAATTTTGTCGTAGAGTCTGCCTGCACTGATTGTACCGTCGTAAACGGTATTGGTACTGTTGGCAACATAGCCGATTTTTTCAATGAAAGGCAGAAACGCAAGGATAGCTTCCTTGTCATATTCATTGTCAGGCTCTTTAATGAGCTTTATAATTCTGCCAATCTCAAATGGCTTCTTACCATAGTAGTGGTTAAGTCCTGTGATAGTAACGAAATATGTTTTTTCCATAAAGATACCTCCTTGAAAAGCGTCTGTTTGGTGCTCTTTACTTAATTATAACATATCCGCTGTATCATTTTCGGGACAACGGCTATTCATAAACAGAAAAAATTTCTCCCTTGAAGTCAACCACTCTGTCAATATCAATTTTATCGCCGTCATAGAATACGAGCTTACGCTCATATTCTTCAACCAACCTGACTGTTCCTGTCTTTTCGGCATAAGAACCGCCCGATTTTCTTTCATCGGGAATAAAGTATACTACCGTTATTTCAGGCTGTTCAGATAGCTTGTCTATAAGCAACTGTATTTTAGCAGACAACTCTCCGAGCTTATCTTCTCCCATTTCCATATAATCATCTGTTAGCCTTGCGGTTTCCTTTATGGCTTCATCGTGACCCGTAAGAGCCGCAAAAGGAGCAAACTGTGCAGCTCTGTCATAGTTTGACATTCGCTTGCGTGTACCTGACTGATGATGTGGGAGATTTATAATTTTACTGTAATCTTTCATATTCAAGCCTTATGACCGCCAATCTGAGCGTTACGGTCTTTAGATGTTGCACCTTCCGATAAATTCATACCTTTCAGAATGGCATTCTTTCCAAATTTCTTCTTAATATCAAGCATAGCGTGTTGAATATGCTTTTCTTTTTCGAGTTCCTTTTCACGCTGTTCGTCCTGTTTTTGAACAGCAGCATAGTCAGTAAAGAAATCAAGCTGAGCATATTCCTCCTTTACGCTAACGCTTTTCTCATCGACAAGGTGATTAACAACCACATTGATTTTTCTGACGAGCAAGTCAGGATTAACAATCCGTTCGTACAGCTTAGATAACGCTTCGAGTATGAGTTTTGTCGATGAAGTTTGTCTTTCAAGGTTTATTGTTCCGTGAGCGTTTTTCGGAACTTTTCTCCCGTAGGAGTCCGTAGATATTTCTCCGTGATACTTACGGCTGATTTCGGGATTTTTCAGATTTTCTATGTCATACATAATCGTTAATACGATTTGGTCTGTAACAAGTTTCTTTTCAACCAAGTCAAGAGCAAGTAAGTCCGCCATTTCCATTGTAACAAGTTTTGCTTTCTCATAGGAATACGGCTCTTGCAGAACTTGTCCCGAACTTAAACTGTTTGTTTCGGGGCGATATGACTTTATATCCTGCATAGTGCAAGGCTCCCAACCCCAAGCGTGGTCAATAAGCAGTTCTGCATTAACGCCGAACAACTTGTAGAGCAAATCTTCGCCACATTTAGTAAGCGACATTTCGGCAACATCGCCCATTGTATACATTCCGTGAGCTTCAAGTTTTGTCGCATAACCTTTTCCAACTCTCCAAAAAGATGTGAGTGGAGTATGCGACCAAAGCTGCTGACGATATGACATTTCATCAAGTTCAGCTATTCTAACGCCGTCCTTGTCAGGCGGTATTTTCTTTGCGACAATATCCATTGCGATTTTACATAGATAGAGATTAGTTCCGATACCAGCCGTAGCAGTTATGCCGGTTGTGTTCAAAACATCTCTGATGATTGTCATAGCGAGTTCGTGAGCTGTTATCTTGTAAGTTGAGAGGTAATTTGTCACATCAATAAACACCTCGTCAATGGAATAGACGTGTATATCTTCGGGTGCGATATACTTCAAATATACATCGTATATGCGTGTGCTGTACTCCATATAGTGTGCCATACGGGGTGGAGCAATAATGTAATCTATCGCCAAAGACAAATCATTTTTCAGGTCAGCTTCAAAGTGAGAGCTTCCTGAAAATTCTGCTTTATAGTTTCGTATTGTCTTGCGATACTGATATAATCTTTTGGTGTTGGCTTCCTTAACTTTCTGCACGACCTCGAACAATCTCGGTCTACCGGGTATACCAAAAGATTTCAGCGAAGGAGAAACAGCAAGGCAAATTGTTTTTTCCGTTCGGCTCTCATCGGCAACAACAAGGTTTGTAGTAAGAGGGTCAAGACCTCTTTCTCTGCACTCAACGGAGGCGTAGAAAGATTTAAGGTCAATAGCAATGTATGTGCGTGACATCTTCACGCCTCCTTTCCGTTTTATCTTCCGAGAAAATCACTTCTCGGAGTAAAGCATAAATTGAAATCGTATCCTCGTGAATTCATATCATCCAGCTTAATCAGCAATATTTCGTGAGGTACATAGAGTTCTCGTGCAAGCTGTTCGCTTGTATATTGATAACAGGAATTCTGCTCAACATCTTCGTCACTAATCATAAAGTTAGCAGCGAAAATGTTTGCTTCAATTTCCATTTTCGAGGACATATCATAGAGAGTATGTTCCTTAAAAGTTGAAACCGCATTGTATCTGTGCATAAAGTGATGTCCAAGCTCGTGGAACAAAACTACTTTTTCCATATATTCGTCCAGTTCTTCGTTTAAGAAAATGCAAGGTATGTTTTTGGAAACAGTATACATACCTTTCAATGTTCCTAACTTTCTGCTAACAACATCTACGTTGCATATATCAGCAATTTCATACGGGTCGTTAGTACGATATTTTCTCTTTATCTTTTCAACGAACTTATAAATATCTGTCTTAAACATATCTCACCAACCTTTCGTGGGCGTGGGCAAATTGATACTTCTATCTATATTATATCATAGCAGGTGTATCATTTTCGGGACAACGACTTTACTTATCAGAATTTTTTTCTGAGTTGCCAGAGTTGTCCTTGCGATACTTCTTTGGAATGTGTCTTTTATTTTTTATCTTTGCTCTCCAGTAGGCTTCCTGAAGTGCTTCCATAACATAAGTTTTATCTTCTTCGGTAATATCTCCGCCTGCAAAGAGAGCGTTTGCTTGTTCTATCAACTGCATTGCATCAACTTTACCTCGTGAACCGTATTGTTCGGTTGCCTGAATGATAAATTTGTCATCTTCTGAAGCAAGTTCGTCTATCGTAACTTCAAGACCTTCGGCTATTTTTTCAAGAACCGCTGATTTTGGAATTCGATATCCTGACTCGTAGTTCTGAATAGCACGAGTAGTCATTCCGATTTTTTTAGCAAGCTCTGCCTGCGTTAAGCCTTTATATTTTCTGATACCAGCAATCCTGTCTTTAAGTTCCATATATATCCTCCGTTCGATAGCGTTCGCATAAAACGAACAAAATTTTGAAATCCCTATTGACATTTCACTGTTTAGCAAGTATAATGAGGTTGTGGTTTTGTTCGTCTTTTATTATAGCTTAATACGAACGGTTTGTCAATAGGTTTTTAAAAAACTATACCAAACCCAGATGGAACGGAGGAAAAATTATGATTGACATTATGAAAATCAGCGACAAGGAAAAAGAGAAAACAGTTAAGTCTGTCCTTAAACTTTACCGTGTTATCAACCATATCGTCAACAATAAACTTGTGTATCTCGAAAAAGAATTATACACAACGAGCCGCAAACAGCTCTCAGATATTGTTGAGGGTCTTGTTCCTTTTGAAATCAAAAAAGACGAACAGCACTTTTATGATAAAGTGTTCGTATGTTACACGGACTTACAACTGACGAAGTTACTTGAAAATGTTCGTCATTTAGTTCAATGCTATCCGAAAGAAGGAGCAGTATACTTCAAAATCCTTGATATGCTTTACTTTGACAATCTCGAATTAGACAGCGACGATGTAATGAGAATTCTTGAAATATCCCGTTCAACATATTACCGCCTTTTGAAGAAAGCTCATCTGTGTTATTACTATCATCTCGTAGCAGTTCTGAAAGGCGAAATCGAAAATTTCTCCGAGAACAAACTCGTCGAAAAGTTCAGTTAATCTTTGAAAGAGCCGTTCAAAAGAGGAACGGTCTTTGAAAAAGTTGTTCAAGCACTGCGGTGCGGGAAGTTGACAGCAAGCATCGCCTTTGTGGCTACACTCTGCCTTTTTTGAAAAAAGTCAATCGTTACCACTACGGCATTTTCTGAAATTTAGGAAAGCCTAAATTTCTCAGAAAGTAGCTTGCTGGGAATGCCCAGACCCTTTTAAATGCGGCAAAACTACCGCAGAGTTATGCAAACAAATTCTCATTTGCAGGGAGGAAATACTATGGAAAAAAGAACAAGAGATGTCCTTTTAAGATTTTTTGTAACCGCCGAGGAAAAGGCAGCTCTACAAAAAAGAATGGAACTTGTCGGGCTGAAAAATATGTCAACTTTTCTCCGTAAATTAGCACTCGACGGCTATCTGCTTAATGTTGATATGAGCTGTTTTGATAAAGCTCTTGAAGATATACACGGAGTAAGCAAGAATATAAATCAGATTGCAAAACGCATAAATTCTACGGACAATATTTATGCTGAGGATATACGACAGCTCAAACAAAAGCAGGAGGAAATATGGCAATTACTAAAATCCATCCTATCACAACTACCTTAACCAAAGCTCTGAATTATATTCAGAACCCGAAGAAAACTGACAGTACTTTGCTTGTTGACGGTTACGGTTGTGTTCCCGAAACTGCTTATCAGCAATTTATGTGGACAAAGGAAAAGGTTGATAAAACAAACGGTAATCTTGCTTTTCATTTGATACAATCTTTCTCGCCGGGCGAAGTAGATTATGAAACAGCTCACAAGATTGGTATTGAACTTGCAGATAAAGTTTTCAATGGACGATTTCAATATGTAATAGCCACTCACATTGATAGAGGCAATGTCCATAATCACATAATCGCTAACTCTGTAAGCTTTAAGGATTACAAAAAATTTCATTCAACGGCAAGCACTTTGAGGTACATTCGCCGCACTAACGATATGCTCTGTAAGGAATATGGATTGTCTGTTGTTGCCGAGCCAAAGGATAAAGGTAAGTCCCATTATGAACATTCGCTCGACAAGAAAGGACAGAGTTGGAAGTCCTTGCTTCGTCAGAACATCGACCGTTGTATCATCAAGGCAAGGGATTGGGACGAGTTTCTTTTGCTTATGCAAAGAGAAAAGTACGAGATAAAATCGGGCAAATATATTTCATTCCGAGCCGAAGGTCAGGAACGATTTACCCGTTCCAAAACTCTTGGAGCTGACTACACGGAAGAACAAATCCGCAACCGAATTGCAGGCGGTAAGCGTGTTGAAATTGAAAGCTCAAAGAGAGTTTCGCTTATCATAGACATTGAAAACGCAATGAAGGAGCGTCAGAAAAACCCTGAAGCATACAGAAAATGGGCAACCGTTCAGAACATCAAGACAATGGCGAATACTCTGAACTTCCTGACGGAGCATAATCTCCTTGACTACGACAAACTTTCTGAGAAAACCGAAGCAACAAAAGAGAGTTACAACAGCACTCGAACTCGTATCAAGGAAATTGAGAAACGCTTGAAAACCATTGATAAAGATATTCATAACATCGACAACTATCGTAAAACCAAACCTATTGCCGATAAACTTGAAACTGTTGTTTTCAAGGAGCGTTATCGCAAGGAACACGAAGCGGATTTGATTATTTTTGGTGCTGCCGAGAAGTATCTCAAGAAAAGATTTAACGGTGGGAAAGCTCCGTTAATCAAGGATTTGAGAACCGAACAAAAGGCTTTGCTTGCCGAGAAAGACAAGCTCTATGAGAGTTACTATTCCGAAAAATCCGAACTTTCAGAGTTGCAAGCAACAATGAAAAATGTTGATATGATTTTAGGCAGAGATAAAACACAGGAACAGGAACGTTCAAAGAAACGAACGGGAGAACTGGAATAAAAAAAGAACGACAGACGGTGTAGGAATTCTACAAGGTCTGTCGTTTTATTGATGATGTTATCTGAGAATAGTTAAGGGTTTCTGAGCACTAACTCAAAGAAGATACATTATGCAAGCTGTTCCTCTGTTGACGATATGGAAGAGTCTAATAAGGCATTTACGAACAACTATGACCAAGCGATTGCTGACGGCTATCACTATTAGCGACTAAATAATATCTACACTATCAATGTAAAGGAAGAATTCTTCAAAAAACAAATCGAAGGCCTCATTTATGTTATCACATACATTGGGTAAATAACAATCCCATAGTATAGATTCTCTAACGTTATACTTTTCAGCTAACCATTCGTTGAAAGCATAGTATATGTTTTCGCCACAATCAATTTCCTCTTGTTGCATAGCATATAGATAACCATCTATGTAAATCCTTAATAGTTGCAGTGACCTTTTACCTAAAAAAGCAGTGGGGTGTTCTTTTATTTTTGAAATCAAAGTAATGAATTTATTTTGCATAAGCCACCTCAAAAATCAATAATCTCAATATTTTTTTGACCACTAGCTGCAAAAAAACCATCTATCCACTTATCATAATCTATACCTTCTGGAAACAAATTATCATAAACTTTACCATCAAACAGTATGGCAGTATGTTTTCCATTTTGACTGATAGCTTCAGATGTTGGGAGCAAATCGTGAACAATATATCCATTACCATAGGTAAGATTAATTCTAGTGCCATTTAGTTTAAGCCCTTTTAAATATGATTGTATTTCATCTGCACATTCAACGCACTCCAAATTTTTATACTTGCTAGCAAGTTTAATTATATCAGCTTTAGCTAATTTATTCAAGCGATTTAATATAACTATTTTTTCTGCTTCGGTTATCTCATCGAGATTTTTGTTTGATTTTAACAAAGCGTTAATAGAATCAATAGATTCACTTAGTGCTTCATATGCTTCTAATTTAGAAAGTTTATTTAAAGCAGCAAATTCATCCAGATTTTTAATTGAGCCAATGATAGGAAGAATCCCCATCATATCAAGTCCAGTCTGACCAGCATGACTCCACGACCATTCCCAATGACTAATATCATACGTAACGTCACGAATATCAGCAATGAAGTCAATTCCCCAAAAACTAATAGCGATTTGACCAGCTGTCCCAGTTAATGTAACATCTTCGCTGTAGTTTCCTTTTATAACTTGATTCTTAATTTTTGTTAATATTTCTGGGTCTGTAAGTTCATAATATAATAAATCGACATATTGGTCCATGGACAACCACAATGTTTCAATACCATAAGTACCATACGCTTCACGTACCCAATGTATATATGCTGCATACTCTTGACCTAAAACTGCTTTCCCCTCTTCTAGCAGTACTGGCCAGATTTCCTCATCAAAATAATCCCAAGTTGCTTCACATTCTTTGTTTTTGCTTGTTATTTCCGTTCCATCATAATCATATTTGGGCGGCATCATTCTGTTAAGATAATCATCAAGGTTATTGATAAGTTCTTCTATAGATTCATAACCAACACTTGATGAGAAAGATAACGGCATTGTATCGTTATCATCGTTGAGCCCATCTCCATCCGAATCTTCCTCTGTAGGGTCAGAATAAATCGGTAAGATATAAGTATTATTGATAACATAATATAAATATCTTTCAAAATCTGAAGATGGCATTCCGGAAATCCACTGTTCAGATTTAAATCTTGTTAAACCTTCTTCGGCATATGGTTTTATAGCATAGCTGATACATTTCTGAATCGTAGGAAGGATTACTGTACCATCTGTATCCCAACTAAGCTTTTCCGTCATAACTTCTTTCCAGTCAGTCAATGTATCATCATCTGACTTGACGCCATTTTCGGAATCAAGTATTCCGTTCAGCAATATAGTTTTCCAACCCGTTGGAACGATTGCATTGAATTCCACCTGAGGAGGAGCTGCATATTCGCAAATATGGTTGTACACGTGAATGCTTGAGTTTGTCGAATAAGTTGCATTCATTCCGTTTGTGCTTGCTATAGCGTCAGCTACTTGTTGTCCGTAAGAGGGATTGAGATAATAATATCCAGAAGGCATAAGCTCAGAATAATTTATTCCAAGTATTGAACATGTATTTATCTGGTCGAAGTACATTGAACCGACATCAGTCGAACCGTTCATTACTTGAAAAATAAATTTAGAAGCGTTCTCTCTGAAATCAACATTGTTCTGAAGCATACGGAACGCATTACCTCTATCCGTATAGCCTGATGTGTAAGTGTAAGCTACAGCGTTTAATGCTTCACGTAATGCATAGTAATTCGTAAACCATATTTCACCATCGGCAAATTCCAGTATATCTGCACCTGACAAATTATATGTTACAACGCAAAAGCGCACATTTCCATCGCCATATTCATCAATGAGCTTTTCCATTACATCTAAAATCATAGTTTTCTGAGATGTAAAAGTGTTTTCAAGTTGTCCTGATGACTGTAAAAGGAAAGCAACATCAATGGGTGTGACGTTTGTTACAGCATTAAGCGACATCAACATCGGAGTTTCAGACATAAGCACCATTTCTGTTTCTGCTTCATCTTCCGATAAAATCACATCCTTAATCTCACCATCAAATGTTATGACAGAATCGTTTGTTGTGAATTCGTCAGCAACATTATCTTCGGGCAAGAGCGACATTAACATTGGAGTAGAAAGATACGCTTCTTCAGGAACATCAAAACTATTGAGCCAAAGTTCCATATCCATAACGCAATATGTTCCAAGTTCATCAACGTTGGTATAAATCACATTATTATCCACATCAAAGAATGTTTCGATAGGAAGAAGCATATTGATATCTTCAAAGTACTTAAACACATTTAATCTTTTTATCCCAGCAAGTTCGTCTTCATCAGGAAATAGATTAAGAGTATTTTCAACATATTCAGATGAAATTTCAAATTTAAGAGTTACGTTGTCAATACTTGATGAATTGGAATAAATTAACTCCGGAGCAATGCCAAGCATCGAATCATTTTGTATTGATTTGGAATAACTGCTTTCTTTTGCTGTTAAATCGCCTTCGACATATCCTGCTGCTGTAATATCAATTGAAAGCTTGTACGGATTTTCAGATGTATTTATTTCTGAAAGTGCTTCGCTATCAGCAGAAATTGTTTGTGCAATTTTGTATTCGGCATCGGGAACACCAAATGTTTCAGGATTTGTAGGGTCAAAACCTATCTTTATCTCGTCTCCATCCGAAATTGTATCACTGTCTGTATCGGGATTTAATGGGTCGGTGCCAGTGACATTAATTTCTTCATAATCAGAAAGTTCATCGCCATCAGTATCTGCCTTTGTCGGATTGGTATCCATTTCAATTTCTTGAATATTTGTAAATCCATCGCTATCAGAATCAGCATCTGCATCCGCAACTTCTTTTGTTACAGAATCATAATCCGTTGGAATTGTTCCAGTAATATAGATTTCTTGATAGTCGTTTAAACCATCATCATCTGTATCAAATTTACTATCATCAGTACCGCAAATAATTTCTTCAAAATTATCTAATCCATCACCATCGCTATCAAGGAACTGCATAACATAACCGTCGTCTGATTTCGCCACAACAAAAGGAATGGACTCAACTATTTCTCCATAGTTCGTTTCCAGCGTTACCTTAAAATACCTTTTCTCAAATTCCTCGGTAATATCATATTGATATGTAGTTGCATCTGATACAGAACTTATTAAGGCATACTCGTTGTTATCGTCTGAAAACCAGATTTGATAATCGCTGTTAGTATAGTTTGTGTGCCATTCAATGTTAATACTGTGCATTTCGGCATTATATTCTCCGAAAGCAAATAGTTCGACAATAACATCCGATTCATTTCCCACCAGTTCAGCCATACTGCTACTGTAGTTTGCATTAACGCTTGGGCAGTTGAACGTAATTGTGTCTGCAATGATGATAACATTGTTGAGATTAAGGTTCTGAGCTGTAATCTCAACATCGCCATACGGAGCATACACCAAGCCGTTCAAATTAACGTTAGTGCTGTCGATAACAATATCACCTGTTTCTGAACAAATAACTGAACTGTTGGTATTTTTTACTTCACCGGTAAGATTTACATCTTCCAGTGCCTTAATGCCTGTGTTGAGGTTAATATTACCTGTAAGTTCCAGTTCACCCTGTACCGTCATAGGGTCATTGATATTGATGTTCATTTCCTCATAACTGTAGTCATCAGGGTAAACATCAACATTATCGCCAGAGAAATATGCATAATTGAGCTTTTTGAGGATATATATAGTTTCCTCTCCAGCATTTTCGGTCTTTGTGCCGTTGATGTTCATATTACCGCTTGACACAATCGTGCCGTTGGTTGCAACATTGCCGTTCACGCAGAAATTTCCTGCATTAACCGTAATTGCACCTTCTTCACTTGAGCCTGCAAAGAGGGTATACGGATATTTTTCCGTTGTTTCCTCTGCCATTGCAGGGAGCGTTGGGAGCATTGAAACCGCTATAGCAGTAGCGACAAAACCCGATAAAAGCCTTTTGGCTTTTGTAATAAATTTGGTTTTCTTCATGTTTTCCTCCATTTCTATAGCCATAGGCTCTGAGCCTACC
>DJPR01000002.1:75260-153692 GCA_002438605.1 Ruminococcus sp. UBA6407 | reverse complement strand
TTTTTTCTGTTTCCATTTTACTTCTTTGAGGTTGGTGTGTCAAGTTTTATTATACTACATCAGACTTTCTCAACTTCAATCTGCATCGGCTCATTGCTGTAAGCCTTGTGATTCAGCGGAGCATTAAATACAATTTTCTCCATGGACATCAACTCTCTTTCTTTTTAATAGTATAGGGGGAAAATAAAAAATGCCGAATCAATCGAGGGACTTAACCTCAATCAATTCGGCATAACGAACAAGAAACCGCTTCAAACTTTGTGTAAGATTTTCGCTATTAAAAAGAGCAGATCTCGGAATTTTTTCTTCAAATCTGCTCTCAAATCCTTTGAATCTCTTGAATTTTCAAAAACGCCCGTTCGAGTCTTGTTTTGTGTCTGAAAAGGCGAAATGTCATCTACGGTTTTCATATAAAATTTTTTCGGCTCCGAATACGCAAAAAAGTCCGATAAATCGGACTTTTTTGGTCTGTCATCTATTTTGTATAACAGAGATGGCGGAGAGTGAGGGATTCGAACCCTCGGAACGGTATAAGCCGTTCAACTGATTTCGAGTCAGCCCCGTTATGACCACTTCGATAACTCTCCTTATTAAATTTTTACAGCACAAGCTGATAAAAAGCGAATTATGGGATAAAAATTTATGAAAGTATATGATGTATACTTATAAACGCAAATGTAATTAGGAATGCAGAAATCAATTCAAAACATGATATATTTTTAGTTGTTTGTGTTATAACTGCATCCGTATTATTTTTTAATAATAGAAATTATATCATATTTTAAATTAAAAATCAATACCTAAATTGATAATTATTTAAAACCATTTTCCATTTGACAAGTATCATTTACAAAACGAACAATTTATCATAAAATTTTGCCAAATTCTATTGAAATTATTAAAAATATAGTGTATAATTAATTCATATTATGTTTAAGGAGCTGTTTTATATTATGTATAATAACCTAATGGATTCTATTGGCTTTGTTACTAAAAGTGATCCTGAAGTTGGCGAAGCAATGCAGAAAGAATTAGCACGTCAAAAAAGAAATCTTGAATTAATTGCAAGTGAAAATATTGTTTCTCCTGAAGTAATGGCTGCTATGGGTTCTGTACTTACAAATAAATATGCAGAGGGCTATCCGGGTAAGCGTTATTACGGCGGATGTGAATGTGTTGATATTGTTGAGAATATTGCTATTGAAAGAGCTAAAAAGCTTTTTGGTGCAAACTTTGCAAATGTACAGCCTCATTCAGGTGCACAGGCAAATACTGCTGCTTACTTTGCTGTTCTCCAGCCTGGTGATACCGTTCTTGGCATGAGCCTTGCTGACGGAGGACATTTAACTCATGGTTCACCTGTAAATCTCTCAGGTAAGTATTTCAACTTTGTTTCATACGGTCTTGATGATGAAACAGAAAAAATAAATTATGATACGGTTCAAAAGCTCGCAGAAGAAAATAAGCCGAAGCTTATAGTTGCAGGAGCAAGTGCATACCCGAGAGCAATTGACTTCAAGCGCCTTTCAGAAATTGCCAAGTCAGTTGGAGCTTTATTTATGGTTGATATGGCTCATATTGCAGGTCTTGTTGCAGCAGGACTTCATGAATCACCTGTACCTTATGCTGATATAGTTACAACTACAACTCATAAAACTCTCAGAGGACCAAGAGGCGGACTTATACTTACAAATGATGAAGCTCTTGCAAAGAAGATTAATTCAGCTATTTTTCCGGGAACACAGGGCGGCCCTTTGATGCACACAATTGCAGCTAAGGCAGTCTGCTTTGGTGAAGCTCTTAAGCCTGAATTCAAGGAGTATCAAAAGAGAATTGTTGAAAATGCAAAAGCTCTTGCTGATGGCCTTTTAAAGAGAGGATTTAACCTCGTTTCAGGTGGTACGGATAATCATCTTATGCTTGTTGACCTTCGTCCGTTCAATATCACAGGCAAGGAACTTGAGCATAGACTTGATGAAGTTTATATTACAGTTAATAAAAATGCTATTCATAATGACCCAGAAAAGCCATTTGTAACAAGCGGTATCAGAATTGGTACTCCTGCAGTAACAACAAGAGGTCTTGGTGTTGAGGAAATGGAAAAGATTGCTGAATACATTTATCTTTGTGCTACTGATTTTGAAAATAAAGCTGATGAAATTCGTGCAGGCGTTAATGCAATTTGCGAAAAGTTCCCACTTTATGAATAAATATTTTTAAGGACGGACATGCTGTCCGTCCTGATTTTTAATTATATGTTTATAATATAAGTTAGAGCTTTTATGTATATCTGCGGATTTGCTGGGGCAAACCCTTTTTTAAAGGGTTTCCCTCAATAACTCTGTAGTTATACAATAACAAACCTTAACTTATACTATAAACGGTTAAAAGGAGAAATAAAAATGTCGTCACCATTAGCTGATAAAATTCGTCCCAAAACTCTTGATGATGTAGTAGGGCAGGAACATTTGCTTAATAAAAATCGTCCTTTAAGGCGAATTATCGAAAGCGGCAAAATACCGAACATGATTTTTTATGGACCGTCGGGAGTAGGCAAGACAACAGTAGCAAGAATAATTGCAGAAAACTGTGATATGACTCTTCATAAGCTTAATGGTACAAACGCTTCAATATCCGACATTAAAGATGTTATTTCAAATATCGGAACTTTTGCTGCTGAAAACGGCATTTTGCTTTATCTTGATGAAATACAGTACCTTAACAAAAAGCAACAGCAAAGTTTATTGGAATACATGGAAAACGGTGACATTACATTGATTGCTTCAACCACAGAAAATCCATATTTTTCTATATATAATGCCTTGCTCAGCAGAAGTACGATTTTTGAATTTAAGCCTGTAAGTTCATCTGAACTTACAAAGGCTGTCAGGAGAGCATTTCAGCTTTCTGCCGAAGAAATGAATGTTGAAATTATATTTGATGATGAATGCTGTCAAATAATATCTCAGGGATGCGGCGGAGATGTCCGAAAAGCGTTGAATACAGTGGAATTGAGTATACTAAGCGGTCAGTGTGAATCCGAAAAAATACATATTTCAGCCGATATGGTTCGTGAACTGACCCAAAGGAGCAATATGCGATATGATCGTGATGGCGACCAACATTATGATATTTTATCTGCATTGCAAAAATCAATCAGGGGTTCAGACGAGAATGCGGCACTTCATTATGCAGCACGATTGATTGAGGCAGGGGATATAATCTCGCTCTCACGCCGTTTGCTTGTAATTGCAGCAGAGGATATTGGTTTAGCATATCCGCAAGCCATTTCAATAGTGAAAGCGTGTGTTGATTCTGCTTTGCAATTGGGACTGCCGGAGGCAAGAATACCTCTTTCAGAAGCGATTATTCTGCTTGCAACAGCACCTAAGTCAAATAGTGCAGAGTCTGCCATAGATGCAGCAATTGCGGATTTAAAATCATGTGATGCATTGGATTTTCCACGTCATTTGCAGAATAAGCATTATGACGGGGAGGGGGCAGCAATAAAAGGACAGCACTATATATATCCGCATAATTATAAAAATCATTATGTAAAACAGCAGTATTTGCCTGATGCTTTAAAAGACCATATTTATTATTCTTTTGGAGAAAATAAGCAGGAACAGGCAGCATTGGCATATCGGAAAAAGATTATAAAGGAATCTGAATAGTAAATGTCTATATAAAGGCAATACATCACAATCTTTGTGAGATGTTGATTAAAATCAAAAAGACCTCAAGCTGAATTATAAACCGCTTGAGGTCCTCTCATTTTATTAAATTTTAAATTTAGATTAAGCGACTTTCATCACTTAGCAGCATTTTCCTTTGGACTCACTCCTTAAATTCAGATTTTCATTTTTTCCTTAAATTTTTTCATAGAAATCACAAACCTTTATAAGAAATTCAGGAAGAAATCCTACATAACAAACAACTTAGAACTTACCCATCGGTATCACCTTTATAAATTTATTTTACTTTTTGGCAAAACAAATTTAAATTTTCATTGTAACCACCTTATTTATAATTTTATTCGAATGATTTCATATATATTAAGACTTATTTATAAGTCGAAATCTCAGATAATCCTGTATTCTGAAATGAATTATGAAATCTTATATAGCCGTATAAACTTTATCTGCTGTTCCTTAGTAATCCTATGATTTGGAGAAGCACTCAGCATTAAACTCCCACTTAATTAAAACAGTTCGGCAAGCCCATCGGCTACTAAATTCTGTGTTTCACTATTTTCCATTGGACCCACTCTCCATTCCGCTAATATTATGTCTACTTAATGGATAAAACCATAAGCCTTGTAAACATTTAACTATCAGGTACTTAATTTCTTTTTCCCTTTCCTTGATATTATAATACCACAGATGTAGTACAAAGTCAATAGTTTTTTGATTTTTTTTGATAAAAAACTATTATTTTTACATATTAGACAAATTTATGCTTGTTTTTTAGGCAAAACATACAGTATAAAAAATCATGAAAGTACTTGATATTATTTTTAAAATATTGTATAATGTAATTACAGAAAAATGAGTTATCTGTAATATTTAATGACGTTTTTCGTCAGAACGGAGAATAAAATGCCCGATATGAATGAATACACTCCTGAGCTTTATGAGCTTGTGGATGATCAGGGAAATAAAAAAAACTTTGAAATGCTTGATGCCTCTGAAATAGACGGAGTTCAGTATTTTGCAATGATTCCTGCTATTGAAAGTGAAGATTTCTTAAATGATGACGGGGAACTTGTTATCCTTAAAGCAATCGAAGATAATGGAGAGGAAATTCTTGCATCAATTGATGACGATGACGAATTTGATAAGGTTTCCGAATATTTTATGAAAAGACTTGAAGAAATCTTTGATGATTGTGACTGCGATGATGAAGATTGCGACTGTTGTTGTGATGAGTGCGGCTGTGATTGATTTTACAAAAATAAAATTTCAGTTAATACTTGATTTTTTATCAAATCTGTGATATAATAAATTCAATGAAAAGTAAATATTCTGCCTTGTTCGAGTAATTATAGTTTTTATAATCCAACACTTTTAATAAGGGAATTCATCTCTGACTGTGGATTGCAGACCTCCCGTTTCGGCGGAAGAAGGGAGCGTGAATCAGCCAGGAGTTTACCCACCTGCTTTGTGCGGGTTTTATTCGCTATATGACGGCAAGGCGGTTTATTTTTTTGCATTTTACTTTGATTTGCTTAAAATTTTATCGTATACCCTATACATTTCCTGAACAGTATTTTCAAGAAAATAATAATGTATAATATACGGTATAAGCAAACACAGAATAACAGCAAGCAGTACAAGAAAACCGATTTGCTCAGTTACAGCGAAAATACCAAGGCTTGCAAAAAACATAAGTGTAAACAGCATAGTTACAAGGAAATGAATAAGGCGTTCATGTTGCATAAATTGTATTTTACATAAATGTTCCTGCAAAACTTCTTCCATTTCTTCTTTTGAAGCTGAATTGAGCTTGTCCATTATATATTTCATATATTCCTGTAAATACTTTTTCATGATGTAAAACTCCTTTAATTTAAAGATGATTTTTTATATTATATCATTTTTAAATTTATTTGTATATAGCTTTTGAATAATTTGGTGCTTTAATAAATATAGATAATAAATTTAAAGGATGGCAAATTTGAACCGTCCTTTTTTTATGACATGATTATATATCCAGTGAAAATGCTGCAACTAATCTGACAATTCAAACCATATATTACTACGTTGTACTTCTTACCATACAGCATTTGAAAATGGGATTTGACGCAGTATTTCGCTGTCAGAAAAAGCAGAAAAATAAGAATTAGTTGAGGGAGCAATAACAAGTACAGTTCGGTACACTTTGCTATACGGAGGGTGATAAAATGAAGAAAAAAGAAATAGTGAAACGTTATATTTTGTTTATAGTAAGTTTGTTTTTTGCTGCATTTGGAGTGGCTGTAACAAAGCATGGTGAACTTGGCGTATCTCCGATATCATCAGTTGCCAATGTACTAAGCTGCAAATTTGCGTTTTTTTCTCTTGGTACATGGCTTATAATCTGGAATTGTGTTTTGATTTTGGGTCAAGTTATTATATTACGAAAGGATTTTCAGCTTATACAATTATTACAGGTACCGCTTTCACTTCTTTTTGGTGTTTTCACTGATTTTGGCATGAAGTGTGTTTCATATATTCCTGTAAATAATTATGCAGTAAAAATACTTCTGGTAATTACAGGAATAATAATACTTGGTTTTGGAATTTCACTGTCTGTAATAGCAAATGTAATAATGAATTCAGGAGAGGCATTTGTTAAGGCAGTTTCAGATAAAACCAAAATGAATTTTGGAAATATAAAGGTCGGATTTGATATTTGCTGTGTTATTTTATCAGTATTAATTTCATTTTTTCTTTTTAAGGGTAAGATAGTTGGTGCAAGGGAAGGTACTATTCTTACTGCAGTATTTACAGGACTTGTGGTTAAGTTTTTTGTCAGCAAATTAAAAGTGACTCTTGATAAAATATTGTGCATTTAAAGCAGAATTTTCATTATATTTTGGATATTGCTTCAGGGGACTTGAAATTTGCCTGATTTTCGTCTATAATTATTAAGGTAATTTGCAGAAAAGTTATATTTTATGTTTTGATATTAATATTTAATGAAAAATGATGGAGGATAATATGAGGATAAGACATAAACCATGGGCTAAGCCTGAGCTTGACGCATGTGATTTTTGCGTACATAATCCGCAGGAAATGAAAGGAAAGTGGAATACTGTTTTTGAAGATAATTCAAAGCCTCTTTACGTTGAATTAGGCTGCGGAAAGGGTGGATTTATTTCTCAGATTGCAATTCTTCATCCTGAAATCAATTTTATTGCTATGGACATAAAAAATGAAATGCTTGGACTTGCAAAAAGAAATCTTGAAAAGGCTTATTTTGATGCGGCAAGAAAACCTGAAAATGTGAGAATTGCAATTCAGAATATAGAAAATATAGACAATGTATGGGACGAAAATGATAATGTTGACAGAATTTATATAAATTTCTGTAATCCATGGCCGAAGAAAAAACATAAAAAAAGACGTTTGACTCATACAAGACAGCTTTTGAACTATAAAAAGTTTCTCAGGGGAGAGCTTTGGTTTAAAACTGATGATGACAAGCTTTTTGAGGAGTCATTTGAGTATTTCCATGATGCAGGATATAAGATTAAGTTTAAAA
Source organism: Ruminococcus sp. UBA6407 (assembly GCA_002438605.1). Classification (GTDB taxonomy): domain Bacteria; phylum Bacillota; class Clostridia; order Oscillospirales; family Ruminococcaceae; genus Ruminococcus; species Ruminococcus primiciens. The sequence continues at coordinate 146,447 of DJPR01000002.1, read as the reverse complement.
CATGGGATCTGCACAATGAAAGTCCTTATGAAAATATTGTTACGGAGCATGAACGTATGTTTACTGAGGAGGGCAAAAAGATTAAATTCCTTATTGCCGAACCAGTTGAATTGAGTTCAGCAGAATGATGAGGCAGTTATGGAGTTTGAAAAGAGATTCAAGAATTTTTCTATTGGTGCAGGCTGTTCAATAGTAAAAGGCATCGGAAATCTTAATGGCAGTTCCTGCAAAAATTCTGATAAAACAAATGACCTTTTAAATGAAAACAAAGCTGTTATTGATAAAGCAGAAACTGTTAATGTTGTTACCAAAACTATCGGGACTGCTGTTTCTGCCGTTGGAAAACTGATTAGAAAAAATTAACAGCTTTGATGTTAGGCATAAAATTGGTGCTTTTTCATAATATCGTTCGATAAATAATTTCCAAATTTACGATATTATGCTATAGACATATTAAAAATAATGTGATATAATAATTATAATGTTTTGAGTATCCCTTTAAGTTAATCCTGTGAGGTTGACAAGGTGGTAATCCTTATATGCTGTATCGCTATAGCTATATACAATTACTACGCTTACCTGTCAGCCTCAGGTAAGCGTTTTTTTAAGGAGAACATTATTTTGGAAAAGAAAAGAATTATCATGGACGACAAGGCAATGCAGCGTGCGGCAGCCAGAATTACATATGAGATCCTTGAACACAATAAAGGTGCGGATAATTTATGTATTGTCGGTATCTTATCAAGGGGTGTGGCTCTTGGCAGGCGTATTGCTGATAAAATCAATGAGCTTGAAAAGACGAATATTAATTTTGGTGCAATTGATATTACACCATGCAGAGATGACGTTGTAAAACCTCATACAGAGGACAGAACAGAGATTGATTTTGAAGTGAAAAATATGAATGTCGTCCTTGTAGATGATGTGATTTATACAGGACGGAGTGCAAGAGCAGCAATTGACGCTCTTATTAAGCGTGGCAGACCACAGTCCATTCAGCTTGCAGTGCTGGTTGACAGAGGTCACAGAGAACTGCCGATACGTCCTGATTATGTCGGAAAGAATCTGCCGACATCAAGAAATGAAATAGTTAAAGTTTTCGTAAATGAAATTGACGGAAATGACTGCGTTGAGATTTATAATTTAGATTAGCGGAGGAATTTATGGACACGATACTTTTAAAAGGTATACGAGCGATCGACGCTGAAAATGATTTCATAGCCGATATTTATATTGCAGACGGCAAAATAAAGCACGTTGCAGACAGTATTGAAATGAAAGCAGATATTGAAATTGACGGTACGGGACTTGCTGTAATGCCCTCGTTTTTTGATATGCATGTTCATTTCAGAGATCCTGGCTTTACTCACAAGGAAGATGTAATAACGGGTTGTAATGCGGCTCTTGCCGGTGGGGTTACAGGCGTATTGTGTATGCCGAATACAAAACCGCCTGTTGATAATCCTGAAACTGTAAAATATATAATTGATAAGGCAGAAGATACAGGTGTTGAGGTTTACCCTGTCGGCTGCATTACAAACGGTATGTGCGGAAAAGGATTGTGTGATTATGACGAATTGAAGCAATCGGGAGTACTTGCGGTTTCTGATGACGGACGTCCCGTTGAAAATGCTGAACAAATGCGTGAGGCATTGGAAAAGTCAAATGATAACGGACTGCTTGTGATTTCTCATTGCGAAGATTTGAGCATAATAAACGGCGGAATAATGAATAAAGGCGAAATGTCCGAGAAACTCGGCGTAAAAGGAATGGACAGAGTTTCCGAAGATATGATAACAGCAAGAGAGATTATTCTGGCAAAAAGCGTAAATTCAAGAATACATATAGCCCATGTAAGCACCGAGGGAAGTACCGAAATAATAAGACAGTCAAAAAAAGCAGGAGTAAAGGTAACGTGTGAAACCTGTCCGCACTATTTCCTTCTGACTGATGAGAAACTTGCTGCAAGGGACGCAGACTTCAGAATGAATCCGCCTTTGCGTACTGCTGATGACGTTAAGGCAATAATAGACGGAATTGTTGACGGTACTATTGACTGCATAGTAACAGACCATGCACCGCATACAGCAGAGGAAAAGGCGGATTTTGAGAAAGCTCCAAACGGTGTGGTCGGACTTGAAACTTCATTTGCAGCAGCACTTACAGGGCTTTATCATACGGGAAAGGTGAGTCTTAATAAAATTGTAGAGCTTATGTCGGTAAATCCGAGAAAGCTTCTTGGACTTCCGTTTATCTCAATAAAAGATGATGAAACCGCAGACCTTGTTATTGCAGACTTGAACAAGGAATGGATTGTTGAGCCTGGAAAGCTTCATTCAAGATCACATAATACTGTGTTTAAAGGAATGACTCTTAAAGGCAAACCAATTCTGACTATTTCCAAGGGTGAAATAAGATATGAGAACAAGCTCTAAAAAACTGTCTTATTATACTTGTTGGAATCGGTTCTAAGACCGCACCGTACAAAGCCTTTTGATGTGCTTTGTGCAGTGTTGATATAAGACTTTTAAAGAATTGTGAGGGGAAAAATATGTCTTTTGACAGACTTATTGAAAAAATTATTGAAACTAAAAATCCTACGGTTGTAGGTCTTGACCCAAAGCTTGAATATGTTCCTGAATTTATTCAGAAAAGATATCTTAATGATGACGGTTGGAGTCTTAAAGCTGCGGCAAGAGCAATTTTTACATTCAACAAAATGATTATAGATGAAATCTGCGATATTGTACCTGCAATAAAGCCTCAGGCTGCATATTATGAAATGTATGGTCATCATGGAGTAAAAACTCTTGAAAGAACAATCAGGTATGCAAAGCTGAAAGGAATGTTTGTAATTACAGACGGCAAAAGAAACGATATTGGTGCTACTATGGAGGCTTATGCCACTGCACATCTTGGTTCTGTTAAAATTGGAGAAAACGAGATAGAACCTTTTGGTTCAGACGCTCTTACAGTAAACGGATACCTTGGTTCTGACGGAATCAATCCTCTTCTTAAAATCTGCAAGGAACGTGATAAGGGAATTTATGTGCTTGTTAAGACTTCAAATCCATCAAGCGGCGAACTTCAGGACAAGCTGATTGACGGAACTCCGATATATGCCGTTATGGGAGATATGTGCGAGGAATGGGGTAAGGACCAGATTGGAAAGTATGGCTATTCAAGTGTAGGAGCCGTTGTTGGTGCGACTTATCCTGAACAGCTTTCAGAGCTTCGTAAAAGGCTTCCTCATACGATGTTCCTTGTTCCCGGATACGGTGCACAGGGCGGCGGAGCAGAAGGATTAAAGGGCGCTTTTGATGAAAAGGGACTTGGAGCAATTGTTAATTCATCAAGAGCAGTAATGTGTGCATACAAGAAAGAAGAATGTGATGAACGTGACTTTGCAAAGGCTGCAAGACGTGAGGTACTGAGAATGAAAAAGGATATTACTCAGTATATTAATCTTGATTAATAACAGCTTGTTCATATGAAAACAAGTTCTTAGATATGTAATATGAAAGGAAATGAAAAAAATGTCATTATTCAATCAAGGTGAAAAGGCGTATCTGCTTCTTGCCGACGGTCAGGTATTTGAGGGGAGAAGCTTTGGTGCAAAAGGGACAGTTATAGGCGAAGTTGTTTTTACTACAGGTCTTACAGGATATCAGGAAACCTTAACTGACCCGAGCTACTATGGACAGATTGTAACTCAGACATTTCCGCTTATCGGAAATTATGGAGTGAATGACGAGGATTATGAATCGGCAGATTCTTATGTAAGCGGTTATATTGTAAGAGAATGGTGCAATACGCCGTCAAATTTCAGAATGGATAAAAACACTGACATTAACGATTTCCTGATAAAGCATAACATAATTGGAATTCACAATATTGATACACGCCGTCTTACCAGAATAATCCGAGAAGTCGGTGTAATGAACGGTGCAATTACTACTGATGATGTTTATTTAAAAAAAGAGCAGCTTCTTGAAGAAATCAAAAAATTTGAAATAAAGAATGCTGTAAAAAGCGTCACAAATGATGAAATTCTTACATACTCAAATGAAAATCCAAAGTATAAGGTTGCATTGTTTGATTTCGGGTATAAGAGAAATATCAGAAATGAGCTTGTAAAGCGTGGCTGTGAGGTAGTTGTAGTACCTGCAAATGCAACAGCGAAAGATATAAAGAAAATTAATCCTGACGGAATAATGTTTTCAAATGGCCCCGGAGATCCGTCTGAAAATGTTGATATTATAAATAATATCAGGGAGATTTCACAGCTTGGAATTTCAATTTTCGGAATATGTCTTGGTCATCAGCTTATGGCATTGGCAAACGGAGCTGAAACTCAAAAGCTTAAATACGGCCACAGAGGTGCAAATCAGCCTGTTATCGACCTTGCAAGCGGCAGAACTTATGTGACGAGCCAAAATCACGGATATGCAGTTGTGGGCGAAAGTCTTGACAGCAGCATCGGAGAGGTTTCACATATCAATGCAAATGATAAAACCTGTGAGGGAATAAAATATAAAAACATCAAGGCGTTTACTGTTCAGTTTCATCCGGAAGCTCATGGAGGTCCGCTTGATACGTCATATTTATTTGATGAATTTGTAAAAACAATGGATAAGGAGGCTGAATAATATGCCGCTTAGAAGTGATATTAAAAAGGTTCTTGTAATTGGTTCAGGTCCGATTGTCATTGGTCAGGCTGCTGAATTCGACTATGCAGGAACTCAGGCTTGCCGTGCTTTAAAACAGGAAGGACTTGAGGTTGTACTTATCAACTCAAATCCTGCTACAATTATGACCGATAAGGCTATGGCTGATAAAATATATATAGAGCCTCTTACACTTGACGTTGTTAAACGTGTAATTGAAATTGAAAAGCCTGACAGCGTATTGTCCACTCTTGGAGGACAAACAGGTCTTACACTTTCAATGCAGCTTGCTGAGGAGGGGTTCCTTGCTTCACATAATGTAAAGCTGCTTGGAGCAAATCCGGAAACAATTCATAAGGCTGAGGACAGACAGGCATTCAAGGACACTATGGAAAAAATCGGCGAGCCTTGCATACCTTCAAAGGTAGTTGAAACAGTCGAGGACGCTGTTGAATTTGCAAAAGTAATAGACTATCCTGTAATCGTGCGTCCTGCATTTACTCTTGGCGGTACAGGCGGCGGAATTGCCAATAATGAAGAAGAACTCAGAGATATTTCAACAAACGGACTTCGTCTTTCACCTATAACACAGATACTTGTTGAAAAGTGCATAAGCGGCTGGAAGGAAATTGAGTTTGAGGTTATTCGTGACAGCAAGGGAAATGTAATTACAGTCTGCTCCATGGAAAACTTTGACCCTGTCGGCGTTCACACAGGTGACAGTATAGTTATTGCTCCTGCTGTAACATTAAGTGACAGGGAGTATCAGATGCTCAGAACTGCTGCACTGAATATTATATCAGAATTAAAGGTAGAGGGCGGCTGCAACTGTCAGTTTGCACTTCATCCGACAAGCTTCAAGTATGCTGTTATCGAGGTTAATCCGAGAGTTTCACGTTCTTCTGCACTTGCTTCAAAAGCAACAGGTTATCCTATTGCAAAGGTTGCAACAAGAATTGCTATCGGATATACTCTTGATGAAATTATAAATCAGGTAACGGGTAAAACATATGCCTGCTTTGAACCTGCACTTGACTATGTTGTAATTAAATTTCCTAAATGGGCGTTTGATAAGTTTGTCTATGCAAAAAGAACTCTTGGTACTCAAATGAAGGCAACCGGTGAGGTAATGGCTATTGGAACAAGCTTTGAACAGGCAATGATGAAAGCAGTACGTTCAATAGAGCTTGGACTTGACAGCATGAACCTTAAAAAACTTGAAAAATATTCAACAGGCGAAATACTTGCAATGCTCAATACTGTTGATGATGAGCGTTCATTTCAGGTTTACGAAGCACTTAAAAGAGGTGTTTCTGTTGATGAGATTCATGATATCACAAAAATTGATAAATGGTTCTTAAACAAGCTGTTGAATCTTGTAAATCTTGAAAACTGGCTTGCTGACGGTGAACTGACGGAGGAAAAGTATAATATTGCCAAGCAGTACGGCTATCTGGACAGTACAATTGAAAGAATGTCAGGTCAAAAGTGTCCTCTCAGAAAAAGAGCAGTATACAAAATGGTTGATACCTGTGCAGGCGAATTTAAAGCTGAAACGCCATATTTTTACTCTACATTTGATGAAGAAAATGAGGCAAGACAGTTTATTGACAGAACAGATAAAGGCAAGAAAAAGGTTATCGTTTTCGGTTCAGGACCTATCAGAATAGGGCAGGGTATAGAATTTGACTACTGCTCAGTTCATTGTGTATGGACTCTTAAAGAGCTTGGATATGAAGCCGTAATATGTAACAATAATCCGGAAACGGTTTCAACTGACTTTGATACAGGTGACAGACTTTACTTTGATCCGCTTACAAAAGAAGATGTTGAGTCAATCATTGAAACAGAAAAGCCTTATGGAGTTGTAGTTCAATTCGGCGGACAGACTGCAATCAAGCTTACACGTCATCTTTCTGATATGGGTGTAAGAATTCTGGGAACTTCTGCTGACAGTATTGATGCCGCAGAGGACAGAGAGCGTTTTGACGAACTTCTTGAAAAGTGCAAAATACCTCGTCCTGAGGGCTTTACGGTAATGACTGCCGAGGAAGCTGTTGAGGTTGCAGATAAGCTTGGATATCCTGTTTTATTAAGACCATCTTATGTACTTGGCGGACAGAATATGATAATTGCACATTCTGACGCAGATGTTATTGAATACATGGGAATTATTACCCGCACCATGATTGAAAATCCTGTTCTCATTGATAAATATATGATGGGCACTGAAGTAGAAGTTGATGCGATATGTGACGGAACGGATTTCCTTATTCCTGGAATTATGGAGCATATTGAACGTGCAGGTGTTCATTCAGGTGACTCTATTTCAGTATATCCTGCTCAGAATTTGTCTCCGTCTGTAAAGAAAACAATTATTGAGTATACAAGACTTCTGGCTACTGAATTAAATGTAGTGGGATTGGTTAATATTCAGTATGTTGTGTATAATAATCAAGTGTATGTAATAGAAGTTAATCCACGTTCATCAAGAACGGTGCCGTATATCAGTAAGGTAACAGGAATTCCTATGGTAGACATAGCAACGAAGCTCATGTTTGGTGCTACACTTAAAGAACTCGGATACGAAAGCGGTTTGTATCCTGAGGGGGATTATGTTGCAGTTAAAGTTCCTGTATTCAGTTTTGAAAAGCTTCAGGACGTTGATACAATGCTTGGCCCTGAAATGAAGTCTACAGGCGAATGTCTTGGCATTGCCAAAACATTTGAGGACGCTTTGCTGAAAGGTCTTGTTGCTGCCGGTTACGACCTCAAAAAAGAGGGCGGCGTTCTGATTTCCGTAAGGGATAGTGACAAACAGGAGATTATTTCAATTGCTGATAAATTCTCAAGAATGGGATTTGAGCTTTACGGAACAAGCGGTACGGCAAGTATGCTCAACAGAAACATGATAGCTACAAATCTTGTAAAGAAGATTTCTGAATCAGATAAAAATACTTTGACATTGCTCGAAAGCGGAAAAATCCATTATATGATTTCAACATCAGCCAAAGGACGTATGCCTGCACGAGACAGTGTAAAAATGCGACGCAAATCGGTTGAGCGTTCAATATGCAGTCTTACGGCAATTGATACAGCAAGAGCATTGGCAAATGTTCTTGAATCAGGCAAGTCTATCAAAGATGTTGAGCTTGTTGATATAACAAAAATATAATGATTTCCTGATAGGGAGGAAAAATGAAATATACACAAGGTAAATATCCGATTATAAAGAAAAATGTAATCGCAAAAGAAATATATAGTTTTGAGATACTTTGTCCGGAAGTTGCAGAAATTGCAGTGCCTGGTCAGTTTGTTCACATAAGAGCGAACGGTTTTACACTCCGCAGACCTGTTTCAATTTGTGAGATAAATAAAAGCAAGGGTACATTGAGAATTGTTTTTGAAATAAGAGGCGAGGGAACTGCTGAAATTGCAAAGCTGAATGTCGATAACTTAATTGATATGCTTGCACCGTTAGGTCATGGATTTACGGTAAATCAGGACTATAAAAAAGTAATTCTTATCGGCGGAGGCATAGGAACACCTCCTATGCTGCCGCTTGCACAGATTTATCGTGAAAAAGCAGCAGTAATAACAGGCTTCAGAAGTGCTGATGCTGTAATACTTCAAAATGATTTTAAAGCAGCAGGTGCAAAAGCAATTTTGTGTACAGATGACGGAACTATGGGAATGAAAGGCTTAGTGACAGTACCGTTAGAAGAAATGTTGAAAAACGGTGACGTTGATGCAGTGTATGCCTGCGGACCAATGCCGATGCTGAAAGCAGTTTCACAGATTTCTAAAGAAAACGGTGTTTACTGTGAGATCTCATTGGAAGAAAGAATGGGCTGTGGAATAGGAGCTTGTCTTGTTTGTGCATGTAAAACGAAAAAGAATGACGAAGAATATTTTGCTCATGTATGTAAGGAAGGTCCTGTTTTTAAAGCAGAGGAGGTAATCTTTTAATGGCTGATTTATCTGTAAATGTGTGCGGCATTGATTTTAAAAATCCGATTATTCCTGCATCAGGAGTTTTCGGATACGGCAGGGAATATGAGGAGCTTTTTCCGCTTTCAAAGCTTGGCGGAATAGCAACAAAGGGTACTACAATTACACAAAGAACGGGAAATCCCTCACCAAGAATAGCAGAAACTCCAAGCGGAATGCTGAATTCAGTAGGACTTCAAAATCCGGGAATTAATAAATTCATTGATGTTGAATTGCCGAATCTGCTTACAAAGGATACAGTAATTCTCGCTAATATAGCAGGCTCAACAATTGATGAATGCGTTACTATTGCGGAAAAGCTTGATTCAACAGATGTTCATATGATTGAATTGAACATTTCATGCCCTAATGTAAAACAGGGCGGAGCTGCTTTTGGCACTTGTGCTGAAACTGCCGCTGAAATTACTTCACAGGTTCGTAAGGCAACAAAAAAGCCGTTGGTTGTAAAGCTTTCTCCTAATGTAACAAGCATTACGGATATTGCCAAAGCTGTTGAATCAGCCGGTGCAGACGCTGTTTCACTTATTAATACCTTACTCGGCATGAGAATTGATGTAAATACACGCAGACCTGTTTTGAAAAATAATGTCGGCGGAATGTCAGGACCTGCTGTATTTCCAATTGCAGTAAGAATGGTTTGGCAGGTTGCCAATGCTGTAAAAATTCCTGTTATCGGAATGGGTGGAGTTTCAAGCGGTAAAGATGCTGTTGAGCTTATGATGGCAGGAGCATCTGCCGTACAGGTAGGTGCGGCAATTTTTACTGATCCGTTTGCACCTGTAAAAATAATTGAAGAAATGAACGATTTTCTTGACAGCAAAAATATCAGCAGTGTAAAAGAGATTATCGGAAGTGTTAAGGCATGGTAAGAGTTTATCTTGTCCGCCATGCGGAAGCATTTGGAAATATCAATGAAGTGTTTCAGGGACATATTGATACTGAAGTAACTGAAAAAGGATACCGTCAGTTGAATGCATTGAGTGAACGTTTTAAGAATATCAACTTGGACAGTATATATACAAGTCCGCTTATAAGGGCGAGAGTTACTGCTGAATATATAAATAAAAATTTTGGATATGAACTGAAATTTAATGACGGACTTATTGAAATAAACGGCGGTCAATTTGAGGGTAAGCCATGGTCTGAATTGCCGAAGCTTTTTCCAAAGCAGTATGACAACTGGAAAAACCATACGGAAAAATTTGAAGCTCCTGATGGGGAAACCATGAATCAAGTATACAATCGAATGGTTGAAACAATGAAAGAAATTTGTTCTGAAAATAAAGAAAAAACTATTGCGGTCGTATCTCATGGCTGTGCTGTCAAAAATTTCCTTTGCTTCTGCCTTGGAAAAACAAATGCATATATGAATGAATTGGGTTGGTCAGACAATACAGCGGTGTCACTTATTGAGTTTGACGAAAAATTTAATCCAAAAGTCATCTATATGAATGATTCATCTCATTTATCAGCTGAGGATTCAACATTGAACAGTTCAAAATGGTGGAGGGATGATGAAAAAGCATGAAAATAATGTCGGTTGATTTCGGAGACTCAAGAACAGGAATTGCATGCTGTGATAAAGGCGAGTTTCTTGCCTCTCCTGTCTGTGTGATTTCTGAAAAGGATTTTGAAACCTGTATTCGCAAAACAGCCGAAAAAGCGGCTGAGCTAAAAGCAGAAGAAATTATAGTGGGTTATCCTAAAAACATGAATGGAACAATAGGTGAAAGAGCAGAAAAATGCCAGCTCTTTTCAGAAGAACTGGCAAAGTTGACAGAATGTCCTGTTAATTTATGGGACGAACGCTGTACAACAGTTTCTGCACATAATTACCTAAACGTAACAAATACAAGAGGAAAAAAGAGAAAAGCTGTAGTTGACGCTGTCGCTGCTACAATAATTCTTGAAAGTTATCTGGCTTACAGAAAAAATACAGCTACATTACAATAGAGGTTATTTCTTCAAGTACACTTCCGGCAGCTTTTAGTGCTTTTCCTGCATTACGCTTTAAACTTTTCTTTTTTCCGGAGCTTGCGGCTGACATTGTATAGCATATTAAGCCTGCCGCAGTTCCGAATGTTACACCTTTTACGATTGATTTAATATCCATAAAAACTCCATGCTGCATTTTGCAGTATCGTCATTTTCGGCAGACGAAAGACCGAATTTAACTCAGCCGCTTTTTATAAGCAGCTGTTTGAAAATTTTTCCGCATAAAAATATTGCAAGTTCTTATTCTGATTTTAAAAATATGCGGACTTACTTTGAAAACTTGATACAAGATTTCAATAATATTTTTATCCATATAACATAAAATATACATGGAGAGATTAGTATGTATAATCTGAATATTGTACTTGCGGAACCTCAGGTTCCTCAGAATACAGGCAATATTTCAAGGACATGTGCAGTTACCGGAGCAAAGCTTCACCTTATCAAACCTTTTGGATTTGAAATTACTGATAAGCATCTGAAACGTGCAGGGCTTGACTATTGGGATAAACTTGATATAACTTATTATGATGATTTCAATGACTTTTTCAGTAAAAATAATGGTCCTTACTTTTATTTTACTACAAAAGGGAAAAATGTTCACAGTGATATTGCATATCCGAATAATGCATATATAATTTTTGGCAGAGAGGATAAAGGTCTGCCTGAAGATTTATTATATAAAAATGAAAATAGTTGTGTTAGAATACCAATGAGAAATGAATTAAGAAGTCTTAATCTTTCAAATTCTGTTGCAATTGCAGCTTATGAAATATTAAGACAGTGGAATTATCCTGACCTTTCGAGAGAAGGCCAGCTTACAAAATATAAATGGTAAAATGGTATTTGTTAAGGCAGCACCGTACAAAGTCCTTTGATATGTTTTCAGCGGTGTTGCCTAAATAATAATGCCAAAAAAGTGCCTTTTGGCAGAATGGAGAAAATAATGCAGAAAATTATGATTATGAGTGATTCCTCTTGTGATCTTGAACCTGAAGTTGTAAATGAACTTGGTATAAAAATTGTTCCATTTAATATTTCAATAGGTGACATCAGCTTTAAGGAATATGTTGATAAGAGTAAATCAGAAGTTTATGAGCTTATGGAGAATTGTGCAGAAATTCCTAAAACAGCTCAGGTCACAGCTTTTGAATTTGAAGAAATATTTAATGATGCATATAGAAACGGCTATACAGATGTAATTTATGTTTCAATATCGTCAACGGGTTCTGCTACAAATTCAAATGCAGTAATGGCGAGTAAAAATTTCTTTGAGGAAAATCCTGATGCAAAAGGAAAGTTCAACATTTACGTTATTGACTCAAAGGGATATACGGCAATGTACGGTTATTGTGTAATGGAAGCAGCAAAAAAAGCGGCAAAAGGTGCAGGTGCAGCAAGTATTGTAGCTTATATTGAAGAATGGTGCGGTTCTGTTGCAGCTTATTTTGTACCTATGACATTGAAATACGCTAAGAAATCGGGAAGAATATCAGCAGCAGCGGCATTTGCAGGTGAACTTTTGGGATTAAAGCCTCTTATTGAGATGTCAGACGGCGGTTCAAAAATACATGAAAAAATCAGAGGAGAGAAAAATATAATTCCAAAGATTATGAATCACGTCGAGGCTGTCATGACTCCTCAGACTCCTTATATAATGCTTTGCGGTAAAGATGACACCATGGCTAAAGAGCTTGAAAAGGAAATGATAAAGAAATACGGCTATAAGGCTGAATATTATGCTCATGTAGGAGCAGCAGTTTCAGCAAATGCAGGTCCTGATCTGGTAGGTCTTGCATGCCGAAGAAATATGTCAAAATAAATTTATGCAATAAAAATCACTTGTCTTATATATTGACAAGTGATTTTTATTTTATAGCAATACAACAAAATGCTGTAACTAATCTGACAATTCAAACCGCATATTACTGTGTTGTCCTCCTCACCATACGACAGTATGCTTTCGTCGTCCGCCTTGTACTATGCGGTTTGCTTTTGTCATCTTATCTCTCATTATTTTATTGCATTGCTATAGGAAATAAGATTTTTAATTGCGTCATATGCTTTATTGGCAACATAAGGTTTATTCATTGTATAAAGATGAATGCCGTCAATACCTTGTGAAATAAGGTCAACAATCTGGTCAATGGCATATGCAATTCCCGCATCACGAAGTGCAATTGGATTATTTTCATATTTTTCAATCATTTTCATGAACTTTTTAGGTAAATTTATTCCGCAGAGTTTAACCATTCTTTCAATCTGAATTTTATTGGTAACAGGCATGATTCCTGCTTCAATAGGTACATTAATACCTGCAATCTGCGTTCTTTCATAAAATGAATAAAAATAATTATTATCAAGAAAAAGCTGTGTTATAAGATGATCTACTCCTGAATCCACCTTGCGTTTCAGATTAACGATGTCTTCAACCAATCCTGAGCTTTCGTTATGTCCCTCAGGGTAACAAGCAGCCATTATATCAAAATCACCATTTAATTTTATAAATTCAATAAGTTCATTGGCATGCTTAAACTCGTTTACAGGAGCAAGGTCAGGATTTACGTCACCTCTCAGAGCAAGAATATTTTGAATTCCGTTTTCTTTTAATGTATTAAGAATATCAAGAACATTTTGCTTAGTAAGGTAAATGCATGGAAGATGTACAGCACTTTCAATTTTATATTTATTTTTTATTGCAGATGTAATTTCAATTGTTTTACTGCAATTTGAACCTCCAGAAGCACCATATGTAACGCTGATAAAATCCGGTTTTATGTCTTTAAGCTCATCAAGTGTATCGTAGATTACATTTTCAGGAGAATTCGGCTTTGGTGGGAATATCTCCAAAGAAAATACAGTTTTTTCCTTAAATCTTTGGGAAACTTTCATATTTAGTCCGCCTTTACTATTATTTACTGTATTAAATTATATCACATTTTATTATATTATGCAAACATAAAAAATTTATCGTGTGTTATAGATTAAAACTATAGGCAGCAGCGTATAAGGTCTTTTAACGTGACTTGTGCCTTGTTGCTTTATAAGTGATTATTTATTGCTTAAAAGTGCTTGACAAATTCCGGAAGATGTGATATTATATTTTTAGTAAGCGTATGCTAACTGAGTGAAAGAGGTGTAAAAAATGAGTATTGTTTTAGTAGGCGGCAATGACCGTATGGCAACTCGATATAAAGATATATGCAAATCTTATAACTGTAAAGCGAAGGTTTTTACTCAAATGCCGTCTGATTTTGAAAATAAACTTGGATGTCCTGATTTAATGGTTGTTTTTACTAATACTTGTTCACATAAAATGGTAAGAAGTGTAAATCAGAAATCAGAAAAACATGATATACCTGTGGCAAGAATACACAGTGCAAGTGTAAGTGCATTGAAGTCAATTCTTGAACAGTATTGCAATTAACTGATAATTTATATGAACATTTTTAGCACTTTCATAAAAAACTGAATGTTATATCCTATGAGAATAAGTTTTTAATGCAATACCTCACAAAGCTTGTGCGGCAGAAACGCAGATATATTTTTCGTCAGATTGCATAGAATTTTGGAAAGCATACTGTTGTATGATGAGAAAAACATGTGTAAGATGACGTAAAATTTGCAAGTTTATGACGTGCTTTGTGTAGTGTTGCCTTAAATACACTTGACAAAATCTGTAATTACAGTTATAATATGAATAGATGTTCATATGTGCATTCACATAAAACAAATGAAAGGGAGAATAATTATGTTTCTGGAGATAAGTGGAATAAAAAAACACTTTGGTGAGGGTGAAAGCAGAGTTGAGGTTCTGAAGGGGATTGATTTGGAAATTCAAAAGGGTGAGATATGCGTTTTGCTTGGAGCATCGGGTTCAGGAAAGTCAACATTATTAAATATTATAGGTGGAATTGATGATGCCGACAGCGGATACATTTCAATCAACGGTGAAAAAACTGCTGACATGAGCGAGAAAAAGCTGACGCTTTACAGAAGAAAACATCTTGGATATATTTTTCAGATGTATAATTTGATTCCTAATCTTAATATAAAGGAAAATGTTGAGGTTGGTGCATATTTAAGCGATAATCCTCTTGATGTTGATGATATTCTTAAAACTCTCGGATTATATGAACATCGTCACAAGCTTCCAAATCAGCTTTCAGGCGGTCAGCAGCAAAGAACAGCAATCGGACGTGCAGTTGTAAAAAATCCTGATATTCTGTTGTGTGACGAGCCGACAGGTGCATTGGATTATGCAACCTCAAAAGAAATTTTAAAGCTGATTGAGGACATTAATAAAAAATATGGAAACACAGTTATTATGGTAACTCATAATGATGCCATAAAGAATATGGCAGATAGAGTTGTTAAACTTCGTGATGGTCAGATTCGCAAGAATTATCTGAATGAAACTAAAACTCCTGTGCAGGAACTTGAATGGTAAGGAGGGAAAAAGATGAAAAATCCTCTTATTAAAAGACTCCCCAGAGAGTTTTGCAGTGAAATAGGAAAGTATATTGTAATTTTCATTCTGCTGATTGGTACAATAGGTATGGTTTCAGGATTTCTCGTTGCAGACGGAAGTATGATTTCTTCATATAATGAAAGCTTTGAAAAGTATAATATTGAGGACGGTCATTTTCTTCTTAATGAACAAGCCGATGAGTTTCAAAAAAGTGAAATCGAAAAGCTTGGAATAAAATTATATGATAATTTTTATATTGAACAGGAAACCAAAAATGACAGCATAGTGAGAATTTTTGCAGACAGAAAAGATTTGAATAAGGTGTGCCTTATGAAAGGCAGAATGCCTGAAACTTATGATGAAATTGCTGTTGACAGAATGTATGCTGATAACAATAATATAAAAGCCGGCGATTTTATTGATGTTGGTGACAAAGAAATGAAAGTAAGCGGACTTGTTGCTCTTTCAGATTACAGTGCACTGTTCTCGGATAATAATGATTCAATGTTTGATTCGGTTAAATTTGGTGTTGCTGTAATGAGTGAATCAGGGTACAGTCACCTTGACCAAAGCAAACAGAAATACTGTTATTCGTGGAAATATGATAATTCTCCAAAGGACGAAAGGGCAGAAAAGAAAATTTCAGATGACCTTGCAAAAGATATTAATAAGATAGTTCCTCTTGATGATTTTGTTCCTCAGTATGCAAATCAGGCAATAAAATTTACAGGTGACGATATGGGCGGAGATAAGTCAATGATGATAACACTCCTATATATTATTACAGTTATTATTGCATTTGTTTTTGGCATAACTATAAGCAATACTATTTCAGAAGAAGCTAATGTCATAGGAACACTGCGAGCTTCTGGCTATACTAAAGCAGAGCTTGTCCGTCATTATCTGACAATGCCGCTTATTGTTACAGTAATTGGTGCAGTTATAGGAAATATTCTTGGATATACTTTTTTCAAGGATATTTGTGCCGATTTGTACTATGGAAGCTACAGTCTGCCTACATTTGAGGTTCAGTGGAATGCAGAGGCATTTGTGCTTACAACAGTTGTTCCTTTTATTTTAATGCTTATCATTAATCTTTGTATACTTATAAATAAACTTTCGCTTTCTCCTTTGAAGTTTATCCGCAGAGATTTGCATAAACGTACTAAGAAAAAAGCATTCAAGCTTAACACAAAAATCAAAATTTTCAATCGTTTCAGAATAAGAATTATTTTTCAGAATATGAGCAATTACATAACGCTTTTTGTTGGAGTTATATTTGCTAATCTTCTGCTTATGTTCGGACTTCTTCTTCCGTCTGTTCTTGATAATTACCAGAATGAAATTCAGGATAATATGCTGTGCAATTATCAGTATATTTTAAAAGCACCTGTGGAAACTGAGATTAAGAGTGCAGAGAAGTTTTCAGCTTACTCACTTAACACTCCCGAAAACAAGTTTAAAATTGATGAGGTTACCATATACGGCATACAAAATGACAGTAAGTATATTGACGCTGATTTAGATGAAAACGGTGTATATATATCAAACGGATATGCAGAAAAGTTTAGTCTTGGTAAGGGAGATAAAATTACTCTTTGTGAAAAGTATGATGATAAGCAGTATACATTTACTGTAAGCGGAGTGGTTTATAATCCTGGTTCAATTTCTGTGTTTATGACAAATAATATGTTTACTGATACTTTTGATTATGAGAATGATTACTTCAATGGATACTTCTCGAATGAAAAGCTTGATGATATTGATGATGCATATATTGCATCTGTTATTGACGCGGAAACACTTACAAAACTTTCAAGACAGCTTGATGTTTCAATGGGCAAAATGATGAATATGGTAAACATTTTTGCGGTTGTAATGTTTATGATACTTATTTATCTGCTTTCAAAGATTGTAATTGAAAAAAATGCTCAGTCAATATCCATGACAAAAATTCTTGGTTATTTTAACAGTGAGATAAGCAGACTTTACATAATGTCGACATCAATAGTAGTTGTTATATGCCTGCTTTTGAGTTTGCCAATAGAATATTACGCAATGAAGTGGATGTTTATAAATCTTATGATGACGAGTATGTCGGGCTGGATAACATTCTATGTTGAACCAATGATTTATGTTGAGATGTTTATAATTGGTATTTTGACTTATGCTGTTATTGCAGTTTTACAGTATAGAAAAATAAAAAAAGTTCCTCTTGTTGAAGCACTAAAAAATGCAGAATAAAACTAAGGCAGTACTGAATATATTTCAGTACTGCCTGTTTATATGTTGTTTGATTATTCTGTTTTTGGAAGTCCGCTGAGTGATTTCTCAATTTCTTCATCAGTTGGGATATAGTCAGACATTTTTCCATCATGGAATTTTTCGTAAGCATACATATCAAAGTAACCTGTACCTGTAAGACCAAATAGAATAGTCTTTTCTTCACCTGTTTCCTTGCATTTGAGAGCTTCGTCAATAGCAACCTTAATTGCGTGGCTGCTTTCAGGAGCCGGGAGAATACCCTCAACTCTTGCAAACTGTTCAGCAGCAGCAAATATTGATGTCTGTTCAACAGAAACAGCCTCCATGAGCTTCTGATCATAAAGTTCTGAAAGAATTGAACTCATACCATGGTATCTGAGTCCGCCTGCGTGGTTTGGAGCAGGCATAAATCCGCTGCCTAATGTATACATTTTTTGGAGTGGGCAAACCTTTCCTGTATCACAGTAATCATAAGCATATTTACCTCTTGTAAGACTTGGGCATGATGCAGGTTCAACAGCAATAAATCTGTAATCTGCTTCACCTCTGAGCTTTTCACCCATAAATGGTGAAATAAGTCCGCCAAGATTTGAACCGCCGCCTGCACAGCCGATAATGATATCGGGCTTGATTCCGTATTTATCCATAGCAGCTTTACTTTCAAGTCCAATTACTGTCTGATGCAAAAGAACCTGAGAAAGAACAGAGCCAAGAACGTAGCGATAACCTTCCTGAGTCTGAGCAGCCTCAACTGCTTCTGAGATTGCACATCCAAGACTTCCGTTTGTACCCGGAAATTCAGCAAGAATCTTTCTTCCTACTTCTGTAGTATTGGAAGGTGAAGGAGTTACAGATGCACCATAAGTTCTCATAACTTCACGTCTGAATGGTTTTTGTTCATATGAAACCTTAACCATGTAAACCTGACAGTCGAGGTCAAAGTAAGAACAAGCCATTGAAAGAGCAGTACCCCATTGACCTGCACCTGTTTCAGTAGTAACGCCCTTCAAGCCCTGTTTTTTAGCATAGTAAGCCTGAGCGATAGCAGAATTAAGCTTATGACTGCCGCTTGTATTATTACCCTCGAACTTGTAGTAAATCTTTGCAGGTGTGCCGAGTTTCTTCTCAAGGCAATATGCACGAACGAGTGGCGACGGTCTGTACATTTTATAGAAATCAAGGATTTCTTCAGGAATATCAACATATGGTGTAGTATCATCAAGCTCCTGCTTTACAAGCTCGTCACAGAAAACATGACCGAGTTCATCCGCAGTAACCGGTTTCAGTGTAGCAGGATTAAGAAGCGGAGCAGGTTTTTTCTTCATATCAGCACGAACGTTGTACCACTTCTTTGGGAGTTCATCTTCTTCTAAATAAATTTTATAAGGTATTTTCTCATTTAACATAACAATTCTCCAATCTGTCTTTAAAGGACGTATACGGTTTGTTGAGCCGAGGGGTGAAAAGCTTAAATATACAAAAAAAGCTCCTGCCACGGCATTTGAATATGCCGGGACAAGAGCGTATATATCTCCTGCGGTGCCACCCTGCTTGATGTAAAAACATCCTCTTATGTGTACATTCATACACTGATTTTATAACGCAAATCAAACGTCGCACCTACTGAAATTTCGGATTGCCTTCAGAAGTCCATTCAAAACTGAAATTCATACTGATTTTCACCAAACATCAGCTCTCTGAAATGAAGTGACAGAATTTACTTACTCTTCATCATAAGTTTATAAAAGTATTTTAGCATACTTTTTTTTAAAAGTCAATAGTCAGAGCAAATTTTTAAAAACCTGTTCTAAGGCAATACTGCACATTTTTTGTACAGCATTGCCTTAAAGTAATTTTCTAATCAAGGTCATCAGGTTCACAATTATCAATTGCACCAATGGGACAAGCGTCATAGCACATACCGCAGCTTGTACATTTTGAATAGTCAATAATTGCATGGAAATCAACAACATGTATAGCGTCATTAAGACACTTTTTCTCGCAAATCTTACAGCCTATACAGCCGTTTTTACAAGACTGCTTTGTGATTTTTCCGTTATCCCTTGATGAACATTTAACGTCAATATGCTTTGTAACTGGCCTTATTGAAATTAAACCATTAGGACATGTTTTTACGCATTTTCCGCAGGCAATACATTTTGACTTGTTTATAACTGCAATACCGTCTTTTATTGAAATGCCGTTTTCATCACAGACATTAACGCAGTCGCCAAGTCCAATACACCCATAACTGCAAAGACCGTTTCCACTGTAAAAGCGTTTTGCGGCAGCACATGACTGTATGCCTTCAAAATCAAATTTTTTTGTTGTAACATTACAGTTGCCGCTGCAATGTAAAACAGCAACTTCAGGAATAACAGCTTCTGCTTTTGTTCCCATTATCTCAGCAATTTTTTCAGCGACAGGCATACCGCCGGGTTTGCATAAGTTAGCGGCAGCACCTTTGTTTACAATTGCATTTGCATAATCTCCGCAGCCGGCAAAACCGCAGGCACCACAGTTTGCCTGTGGGAGTGCTTCACTGATATTATCAATTCGTTCGTCAACCTTAACTTCAAAGACTTTTGAGGCAACAGTAAGCAGTATCCCTGCAATTACTCCTATAACAGCAAAAATAATTATAGGAAGAATAAAAGTATTAAACATAATTCAACCTCCTTATCCCAGCTTTAAGCCTGAGAAAGCCATAAAGCTCAGGGAAACGATTGAAGCGGCAATCAAAGTGCTTGGAACTCCTTTGAATGTTGCAGGAATATCGGCAGTTTCCAGCTTTGAGCGAACTCCTGAAAAAAGTATAAGAGCAAGTGTAAATGCCATTCCGACAAATATTGAATTTAACACAGCGTAACCAAAATTGAGTTCATTGTCAATATTCTGGAGTGTTACACCAAGAACAGCACAGTTTGTTGTTATAAGCGGCAGATAAACTCCGAGTGCATTGTAAAGCGGAGGCATTACCTTTTTAAGTACAATTTCTACAAGCTGAACGAAAAGTGCAATAATAAGAATAAATGCAACTGTTCTGAGGTATGTGAGGTTGTATGGTTCTAATATGAGTGAGTAAACAGGATATGTAACGAGTGTTGCACAAGTCATAACAAAAATTACTGCTGCACCCATTCCAAGACTTGACGAAAGTTTTTTGGAAACTCCGAGGAAAGGACATATTCCCATGAATTTTGAAAGAACTATGTTATCAGTTAAAATGGCAGTAATCATAAGAGTAAAAATAGTTTTCATTAATTATCACATTCTCCTTTCTGACCGCATATTGCAGCATTGGGACATCCGCTGCATCCGATTTTTTCAGGTGGTTTGCGGTGAGCAATTTTGTTTACCGCGGCAATTATACAGCCAAGTACGAAGAAACCGCCTGCCGGCATAATAAATACAGTCATAGGCTGGATTTTGTCTGAAATGGTAATGCCCATCCATTGACCTGCACCGATAATTTCTCTTACTGAGCCCATCATAAAGAGTGAAAGTGTGAAACCGAGTCCCATTCCGAGTCCGTCACATATTGATGGGATAACCTTATTTTTGCAGGCAAACATTTCGGCACGTCCGAGAATAATGCAGTTTACTGTGATGAGTGAAAGAAATGTTCCAAGGCTGTCATAAAGGTCAGGCACATATCCATGCAGGATAAATTCAACGAGAGTTACAAAGCCGGCGATAATAACAATATAGCATGGAAGCTTGACGGCTTTCGGAATTGCCTTTTTTAAAAGTGATATTATTAAATTTGAACAGACAAGTACAAATGTTGTAGCCAGTCCCATACCAAGTCCGTTTTTGGCTTGAGTTGTAACGGCGAGAGTAGGACACATACCAAGAAGTCCGACAAGGTTTGGATTTTCCTTGATAAGTCCCTTTGTAAATTCCTTAAAATTACTCACCTAAGATCACCTCCTTATTATTACTGTAGGTTTCAAGAGCAGTTGTAACTGCCTTTTGCATACCTTTTGAGGAATATGTTGCACCTGTTATTATTGTATCTCCTGAAAATTCAGGTTCAGAAAGACCAATGTATTTATCAATGTATTTACTGTCCTGAACCTTTGTTCCAAGACCTGCTGTTTCTGAAATTGAAACAATGCTTATTCCGCAAACCTGACCGTTTGAATCAATACCGATCAGAGCCTGAATACCGCCTTTTGAGTATCCGTCAACGGTAATATCAAAAATAGCACGTCCCTTATCATCGGTGATAACCTGAGTAACACCGTCATATTCAGAATCAAGTACATTATAATCTGCTTCTCCGAAAACTTCATTAAGGCTTTTATTGAGCTTGTCTTTTTGAGCTTGTTCGATTTTAGGTGCTGTAAGGTCACTTGCAAAAGCAAGAAGTCCGCTTACAACTATACAGACAATCATCAGAACCAGAGGAGGCATAAAGCTTTTCATATTATTTTACCTCCTTTTCAGGTTTTACTGCACCGATAATCTTAGGAGCAGTGAATGCGTCAATATACGGGGTAAGAATGTTCATGAGCAAAATTGAGAAGGAAACACCCTCAGGATATCCTCCGTATTCTCTTATGATAAATGTTATAATTCCACAGCCGAGTCCGAAAATAAATTTACCCTTTGCAGTTATCGGAGTTGTAACATAATCAGTTGCCATGAAAAATGCACCAAGCAAAAGCCCTCCTGAAAGAATATGATAAAGCGGATCGTTTCCAACAATAAGTTCAAGAACTGCAACCGAGCCTATAAATGCTATTGGTGCGGCTGGAGAAATGATTTTTGTGAAAATAAGGAAAAGTCCGCCTATAATCAGTCCGATTGCACAGACTTCACCAATACAGCCCTTTGTGTTTCCAATCAGCAGGTCTGTATATGAAGCATTTTCGCTTACAAGCGGTGTTGCACCTGTAACAGCGTCACCTTCCATAAATTTGGTTGCTGTCCATGAGGTCATATTTGAAGTAAATGAAAGCATTAATACAATACGTCCGAGGATTGCAGGGTTTGCAAAGTTTTGTCCCAATCCTCCGAAAAGCTGTTTTGCGATAACAACAGCAACAAAACAACCTATAAGAGCCTGCCACAAAGGAAGTTCAGGCGGAAGATTCATTGCAAGAAGCATACCTGTAACTGCTGCACTTAAATCAGTTATAGTCTGCTCACGTTTCATGATAATTCTGCACAAGCCCTCCATAGCCACTGAACCTGCAATGCATACAAGAGTGAGAATAAGTGCCTTGATTCCGAACATAACAATACCTGTTACAAGAGAGGGGAGGAGTGCAATAATTACATACAGCATTACTTTTTGTGTTGTCATGCTGCTTGTAATATGCGGTGATGCTGATACTTTTAACATAATTTCATTCCTTTCTACTTATCTCTGGGGATAATTCCCTTAGCAAGCTGATTTGTTTCTGCCAGTTTTCTTTTTGCAGGACAGACGTATGTACAGCAGCCGCAGTTCATGCACAATGTAACTTTCAGCTTTTTCAGTGAGTTGATGTCACGTCTTATGTATGCTTTTTCAATTTCAGTCGGCATAAGATTGAAAGGACATGCACGCATACAGCGTCCGCAGCGTATACAAGCTGATTCCTTGTTAGATTCTATTTTTTTCATTGCAAGTATGGCATTATTTGCTTTGGAAACAGGCTGGTCAATATCATAAGCAGTCATACCCATCATTGGACCGCCCATTATAAGCTTGTTTATTTTATCCTTGTCGCACTCACACTGATCAAGAATATAAGAAACGCTTGTTCCGATAGGCACACAATAGTTTCCGCTTTTTTTAACTGTATCACCGTCAACAGTCAGAATACGATTTACAAAAGGCATTCCTGTTTTAAGGTAAACATTCAGAAAAACTGCTGTTGAAACATTCATAACAATAACACCTTCATCAGCAGGAAGCTTACCTTCTTTGACAATTCTGCCGGTGCAGTTATAAATAAGCACTTTTTCGCCTCCCTGAGGATATGCAGAAGGCAGAGATTTAATTTCAAATTTGTTCAAGCTGCTTGTTTTTTCTGTAAGAAGTCTTATTGCTTCAGGCTTGTTATTTTCAATTCCTATAATAATTTTTGGAATTTCAAGCATATCGGCAGTTTTTGACAGACCTTCAATCAAATCGTCGGCATATTCCAGCATAACACGATAGTCAGCGGTAATATAAGGTTCACATTCAGCACCGTTTACAACAAGACAGTCAACTTTTGTTTTTGGAGCAAGCTTGATATGGGTAGGAAATCCCGCACCTCCAAGACCGACTATGCCGCTTTCACGAACTGCTTTAAGAAAAGATGCTTTATCAGTAATTTCGGGTATATGTATATCGTCTGACAGCTTCTGCTCATTGTCACATTTGATTTCAACCGCTTTACAGACATTTCCGTTTGCCATTTTAAAATCACTGATTGCAGTAACAGTACCCGATACACCCGAATGTACAGGTACAGAAAAAAATGCATCTGTATCACCGATTTTTTGTCCTGCTGAAACAGTATCTCCGACTTTGACAAGCGGATTGCATGGAGCACCCATATTCATCAGCATTGGAATTTTTACTGATTCAGGCAGCGGCAGATTTTGAATTTTGCAATTCTCTGTATTCTTGTTGTGAGCAAGATGAATGCAGCTTAGTTTTATCATTTTTAACCTCCGATTTATTAGAATTTGTTCTCATAGCAATATAAGGCAGCACAGAACAAAGTCTTTTGATATATTTTGTGTGGTATTGCCTTAATTGTCCGGCATTTGATTCAGCCGTTTTAGAAGAAGTCCAAGAACAGAGCCTGTAAAAGCTCCTGTAATACAGCCTGTTATTATTAAAACGGGCATATATGCTGTAACTGCGGAAAATGAGTGATAATATATAAAGCCTGCTGCGAGAAGCTGTCCTACATTGTGGAAAACAGCACCAACCGAACTCATAAGTATGTATGACGAGTCGGTAAGCTTATATATGATAAGCATGATAACAAGTGAAATCAAACCTCCGCAGAGTGATAGAGTAAAAGCAGTTATTCCCCTTATAAACAGAACAAATACGGATTTCAGCAGTGTAATTGCAAATGTATTTTTCAAATCAAGCTTTATAATTGAAAACATTATAACTATACTTGCTAGTCCTGGTTTTGCACCAAGTGGCAGCGGCAGGGGAATAACACTTTCAATATATGATATACCGCATGCAATTGCAAGTAAAATACCGGATAGAGCAATACAATAATTTTTTTTCATATATTCTCCTATCCTATAGTTACATCTGTATCATTGCCGGAGCTTTCAATCGTTACTGACACTCTTTTGGGTACACATATGATTGATTGCCCTTTGCGGCTTATATGACCTGTTTTTAGGCAGATTTTATCGGGACAGTCACTTTCACTCACATATATCTCACCATTTTTTATTGTAAATGATATATTATCTGCCCCCTTTACTGTAAAATTTTCAATATCCTTTGAAAGTGAAAGCTGTTCAGCTTTTTTTCCGTTTACGGAAATAACTGCATAGCTGCCTTTTTTTTGATTATGGCTGATTAAGATGAATAAACCGCAAACTGTTATTATAATAAGTAAAATAATAAAGTCCTTAACTTTGATAAGCTTTCTGTTCATAATCATTATTCTTTCTTAAAATTCAAACCGCTGCTTATATATGAATTTCCGTTTTTATCAAAGGCAGCAATTTTATAATCAGCAGCATTGAGATGATTCTCAATATTTTGGGTTCCCTCTATGAATATTTTTGTTGACATATAATCTGTGAGTATACCACTGTCAGCAAAAACAGTAACAGAGGTCAAGTCGCTTTCACTCGGACAGCCTGTGTTCAAGTCAATAATATGACAGTAATCTTTTCCATCTATTGTGAAGAATCTTTCATAACCTCCTGAGGTGGATAAAAAGCAAGCAGGTGTTTCAACTGTTCCTATTGTTCCTTTGCCGTTAGGATCTCGTATCTGCACTTTGAAATCAGTATTATCAGGCTTTTCTCCGTAAAGCAGTATTGATGATGTCATAGAAATAACGGCATAATCCGTATTATTTCTATCAAGAACGGATTTGCAGAAATCAAGAGAATATCCCTTTGCAAATGCACCTGTGTCAATTTCACAATTTTGTTTTAAATCTATTTTGCTTTGACCATCTTCAGATGTAATTTCAATCAAGTTATCACCAATTTCGTCAATAAGCGTTTTGATTTGTGTTTCTTCCGGAAGTATATTGTTTTTCTTTGCGTCTTTCCATAAAAGTGTTAAAGCACCGCTTGAAATTAGGACTTCATCTCCGTATTTCTGTGAAAGCTCCTTTGACTTTTTAATTAAGTCTGCGAGATTTTCAGAACAAATCATGGACTTATTTTTGTTGAGCTGATAGGCTTCACCGTTTTGGGAACAACAATCAAAAGCAACATTAAATTTATTAAGTACATCGGTTAATTCAGAAACTGATTTTTTTTCAGCTTTTATGCTGCAAAGAGTATCCATAACATAAATATCCTTTGTTTCATATTTGCTGTTATAATTACTTTTATCAGAACACGAAAACAGTCCAAGTGGGATAAGCAGTAAAAGAGAGAATAAATTTTTTTTAGAAAACATGAAAAAACCCTTTTATTTTTATTCAAAAAATGATATAATTAAGAATGTGTTTTTATTTCTTGTTTCTTGTTTTTGTTATTCTGTCCTCGCTGAGCTTGATTAAATTCAGCAATGAGGCTGAGTAAGGAGCATAATCTACAGAAAGAGTTGTAGTAGTTACATATAATGTATCAAAGTTTTCTACACAGTCATTTCCGTCAAGGCATATTCCGCTTGATGCAGCTTTTATATCAGCTTCATTCATGGAGATTATTGCATTTGCACTGTCATTGGCTATTACCTTTGGAATTTTAAAAAGCTTCTGGTCATTTTTGGGATTAGCATTATAGACTATTCTGAAAAGCTTGTAGACTGAAAGCATGAGATAAGATGAAACTTCTTTTATTAATGTAATACTGTTTGCTTTTTGCGCAAGAGCAAAGAGCATACTGATTGAATTGTTGATAATTTTTCTGTTGAAATTGATTATTTCAGGTGATGGCATCTCATTATTGCCGTCATCATCAGGAATATCCTCGATAGTCATAATTTTTCCCTCAGGCTCAGGTGTTCGTCCAAGAAGATAATCGCATGATACATTATAGTAATCTGCGATTTTTACGAGAAAATTCAGTCCGCATTCACGAATTCCTTTTTCATAATGTGAAAGCAATGCCTGAGAAATTCCCAAATCTGCAGCCGCCTGCTTTTGACTAATTTGGCGTTCTTTTCTTTGCAGTGTTATTATTCGTGCAAAATCTAAATTCATTTATTTGAACCTCCTAATTTCAGCAATAAGACTAACATATTAATTATAATACAAAATGTATAAAAAGTAAATACGGGTATTATTGGAATATTTAAAGAAAATTTATGCTGAACTTTGTAGGATTTTATACCATGTAAAAAAATAACGTTTAAATTTGTGGAAAATAACGATAAATACAATGAAACGGTATATAAAATATAATGTCATGTGAGGTATGTATGAAAGGATATAGAATTAGTTTAATACGTCATGGATTGACAGAAGCAAATGAAAAAGGCATTTACATAGGAAGAACTGATCTGCCGCTTTCGGCTAAGGGCGAAAGTGAACTTTGCAGTAAAATGGAAGAGTTTGAGTATCCTCATGTACACAGAGTTTATTCTTCACCGCTGAGAAGGTGTACTGAAACTGCTGATATTCTTTTTCCAAGTGCAGAGCTTTGTGTGGTTGAAGATTTGATAGAACTGAATTTTGGTGAATTTGAGGGTAAAAGTGTTGATGAGCTGATTAACAGACAGGATTATAAGGAATGGCTTAAAGGCGGCATGGATAAAAGAGCACCAAGCGGAGAGAGCATGGAGGAGCTTTGTGTTCGCACATATAAAGCACTTCATGAAATAATAATGGACATGATGAATGACGGAATAACTCACAGTGCGGTTATAACTCATGCAGGCATTATTTCAAATATGCTTTCCTGCTTCGGACTTCCTAAAATTGACCCGAAGGAAATATCGTGTCCTACAGGAGAGGGCTTTGAGATAATTGTGACAGCTAAAATGTGGCAGCAATCACAGGCTTTTGAAATCCTTGGAGTTGTTCCGTATGAGAAAATAGGCATTGAAGAAAATGAAGAATTTGAATAAATTGAAAAAAACTGCCTAGTATATTCATATAATATTATGATTTGAAATACGAGGTGGCAAGGTGAAAACAGCTTCACTTATCAATTACAGTTCTTCACTTCTGAAAAAAAGAAATTTAAAGGCATTTACTTCGGCATCTTCTCTGATATGCATATTTTTGTTTTTTCGGCTTGCAGAAGCTGCTGCCGCAAGTATCATACTCTATTGTACTGATATTTCGCCTGCGGAACTTTTTTCAGCTGACAACAGCTTATGGCAGCTTTTTGTGTTCGCCTGTACATTATTAAAGTATGCAGCTGCAGCCCCAGTATCTTTTGCAGTATGGGGTTGGTTTACAGGATTTTGCTGTGATGAGAAAATTAAAATATACAGCATTGCTGAGATTTTGTCGGATTTCCGACTTGCATTTAAATGTATCTCGATATTTATTTGCAAAAAAGCGGTCCTTTTGATAACCTTTTTGCCGGTTGCGGTTTTTGCAGCCTTTTCAGCTGATTTGTTTGGCAAGGGCGACAGCGTTAGCTTGTTTTATGCTGTACATTGCTTTTCGATGACTGTTTTATCAATATTTCTGTGGCTGTGGACTATGCTTGGAATGACGGCAGTACCGTTTTTAATGCTGAGAGATGTTAAATGCAGTCCGTTCAGGCTTATCTTTAATTCATTTAAGATAATGAAGGGACGAAGAAGAGGACTTCTGAAAATGCTTTTGCTTTATCTGATTCCTATGTGCCTTATTGTTACTATACCGTTTTTGATTTCAGGACTTTTCATGTCCCTATCACTTTATATTAATATAAGCATCAAGGAGGTGGAGTATAATGAATGGATTGAAATTCAAAGTGGAAACAGAAAGACCAATAACACTGCAAAGCTTTCTGCTTGGAAGTCAGGGAGTTTCACGCCGCCTGCTGACAAAGCTTAAACGTCAGGAAAACGGTATAACACGAAACGGAGAAACAATCAGGAGCATTGACTTTGTATATAATGGAGACGAGATATTGCTGAGGCTTGATGATAACAGCTTTCTTGAACCTAATGGTGAACTTGATGTAAGAATTGCTTTTGAAAATGAAAATGTTGTTATTTTTGATAAGCCAAGCGGTATGCCTGTACATCCATCAATAAAGCATCAGGGAGATACCTTGGGCAATTACTTTGCGTATCTTTATCCAAAACTGACATTTCGTCCGATAAACCGCCTTGACAGAGATACGTCAGGACTTTGTGCAGTTGCTAAGAATCCATTTAGTGCAAAGGTACTACAGCATAACATAAAAAAAGTATATTATGCCGCCGTTGAGGGTGAGATTAACGAACAGGGAACAATAAATCTGCCGATTGCCCGTAAAGACGAAACAATAATTCTGCGTTGTGTCAGTCCGCATGGACAGCATGCTGTAACTCACTATAAAAGACTTGAATATGCCAACGGACATTCACTTGCGGAAATTCATCTTGAAACAGGCAGAACTCATCAGATAAGAGTACATTTTTTTTATATCGGACATGCACTGGCAGGTGATGATATGTACGGCGGAAGTCTTGAGCATATACAGAGACAGGCACTTCACTGTGGAAAAATGGAATTTACAGAGCCTGTCACGAACGAAAATTTAAAAATAACAATACCAATAAGCAGCGACATATTAAACTTATTCAAACAGTACGGAGGGAAAGAAAATGGAAAGAATTAAAAGTTTTGAAGTGGATCACACGAAATTCGGCATAGGAATGTATACATCACGAATTGACGGTGATATTACTACATATGATGTAAGAATGGCTAAACCTAATGGCGGCAGGTATCTTGAATATCCCGCAATTCATACAATAGAACATCTTTTTGCGACGTATGCACGAAACACTGAATTTTCAGATAACATTATATATGTAGGACCAATGGGCTGCCGTACAGGATTTTATTTTCTTACAAGAAATCTTGATCCTGAAAAAGCAATCCGAATTGTAAGGGATTCTTTTGAATATATTGCTTCATATAACGGTGAAATTCCGGGTGTGAGCGAAAAGGAGTGCGGAAACTATAGGGAACATGATCTTGAGGGAGCTAAAAAGTCAGTTCTGCCGTTTCTTGAAGCAACAAAAAATTATAGTGCAGATATGCTTGATTACAGTTATCATATGAAATAATACAGCGGTGTTGCCGTAAATTTTATAGTAAGTGAAGGGAGCTGTGATAATGGATAATGAATTTATGGAGAATTATAATTCAGAACCTTCAAATAAGCATAAAAAAGAAAAATCAATCTTGAAAAAGATATATAAATCGATTATAAATATTTTTGCAATGATGGGACTTGGCGGGGCAAAGATTGCTGCGGCTGTTTTGCTTTTGCTGATAAAGTTCTTACGGGCTGTCGGATATGTAATTGCTGAAATTTTTAAAGGTGTATGGACATTGATATGTTTGGTTGTATCAATCCTGATATCTCCTTTTAAAGAAAGAATGGACGCAACGGCTGACCTTCAGAAGTCTGTCAGAAACGCTAAAAAGCAAGGCGGAAAGGAATATAAAAAGGAGATTGTAAAAAGCAGTTTCATTTATCTTTTTGGAGAAAATGGAATGTTTTATACTGCCTTTAACTATATACTTCCTATTTTGTCGGTTGCATTTTTTATTGGCGTTGTAAAATACGGCTCAGGACTTGAATATGGAATATGCGTTGAGTACAACGGGAAAGAAATAGGTGTAATTTCTGATGAATCCGAATATGATGAAGCTGCAAGAGAAGTTCATCAAAGAGTTTCTTATGTAAACGGCAAGGAAGCGGTACAGTTTTCTCCTAAGCTTTCCTTGAAAATAGTTTCAGATGATGAACAGTATTATAATTCGGTTCAGTTGGCAAATAAACTGTTAAGTGAATCTGAAAGAGAACTTACTGAGGCATATGGAATTTATATTGACGGTGAATTTATAGGAGCTGTAAAAAATAAAACTCCTGTTGAGGATGCTTTGACTGATGTTCTTGTAAATTATAGAGCTGATGGAAATATAAGAAATATAGCCTTTAAAAATAAAGTTGAGTACAATCATGGAATTTATCTTGCGGACAGTATAGTTTCAGAAGATGATGCTATAAAAAAACTTACGGCAAGTAAGAAAAATAAAGCAGCCTATGTTGCTCAGACAGGTGATTCTGCACTTGTTATATGTCAGAAATTCAATATGGAATTGGAAGAGTTTTATGAGCTTAATCCTTATGCTGCTGACGGTATTTCTCAGGGCAATATTTTAACCGTAACCGAAACTGAGAGCTTTTTGCCTATTCAATATGTTCGTGACCTTGAAATTGTAAGCTTCATAGATTATTCGACTATGGAGGTTGAAACCAGTTCACTTAATGTTGGCGTGAGTGAAATATTGGTAAAGGGTGAAAAGGGTGAGAAGAAAAACAGTATAGAGGTTTTGTATGTGGACGGAATTGAGCGTTCCAGAACTGTTGTAAATTCTACTGTTATCAAAGAACCTGTAGTTGAACAGATCGGTGTGGGAACATATACCGCAAAGCCGTCAAGCTCAGCAACAAAACTTTACGGTACAGGAGAATTTGGCTGGCCTGTTGACGGCGGATATGTGAGTGATACATTTATAAGTGACAGAAATCATAAGGGCCTTGATATTGCTGCTCCTGAAGGCACTGATATATATGCGGGAAGGGAAGGCATAGTGGTATCAGCAGGCTGGAATCCGGGAGGATACGGCTACTTTGTAATGATCGACCACCTCGACGGATATGAAACGGTCTATGGTCATTGCAGTGCTCTTTATGTTACGGCAGGTCAGACTGTTACACGAGGTCAGCTTATAGCTGCTGTTGGTAATACAGGAAATTCGTTTGGAAGTCATTGTCATTTTGAAGTAAGATACTTTGGTATGTGCTATGACCCAGCCTCATTCCTTAATACAGTTGATATGACTGATTCATCTGATTAAATGATTTTCAACGTTCACAAAAAGTTTACAAATAAATTTTTACCGCACTCTTGCAAATTCTGTATCAATGTGATATAATTTACAAGTCGAGTGCGGTAAAACTGTATCGACTGATTGCAACAAGATATGCGTGGAAGCGAAAGGTTGCTGACGGTTTGTCAGGTAATTTTCGTGGAGTATGTCCGATTTAAAACCGGGCGAAAGGGAATATTGAACACAGTTTGTGGTTTTTGAGCTTGCAGCTTGCGTATGCATGTGCTATGCCATGATTGTGTTACTATGTGTTCTTTTTCTCGGAAAATCAAAATGGTTTCCGAGTTTTTTTATAAGAGCAGCACGATACACACGGAAACGTGTATATCAAATGGTTCCCGCCCCCGCAAAATATTTTCAAGGAGGCGAAAACAGTGGCAGTCAATGAAAAAATCAGATTTAAGATTAAGGGATACGATCATGCTACAGTTGATATTGCAGCAGCTAAGATCGTAGAGGCAGCTAAGAGAAGCGGTGCCAGAGTTTCAGGTCCTATTCCACTTCCGACAGATAAGGAAGTAGTTACAATTCTCCGTGCTGTACACAAGTACAAGGACAGCCGTGAGCAGTTTGAAATGAGAACTCATAAGCGTCTTATTGATGTTATCAGACCAACTGATAAAACAACAGCTGCTCTTGATAAGCTTGAAATCCCTGCAGGCGTAGACGTAGTAATGGAAGTTAAGTAAATTACTGCTCTGCAAACCGTATTGATTACGGGATGGCGGTAAACCGCCGGTCATGTTGACAAAGTCAACCAATAACCTAACAGGAGGAAATGCAAAATGCAAAAAGGTATTATCGGTAAAAAAATCGGTATGACTCAGATTTTTGATGATGAAGCAGGAAAAGTTATTCCTGTAACAGTTGTAGAAGCCGGTCCATGCGTTGTTGTTCAGAAGAAAACTGTTGATAACGATGGTTACGCTGCACTTCAGCTCGGCTTTGGCGATGTTAAGGTTCAGAGAATGAACAAGCCTATGAAAGGTCACTTTGACAAGGCTGATGTTGCCTGCAAGAAGACACTCAAGGAATTCAGATTTGAAGACTGCGATTCACTTAACGTAGGCGATATCATTAAGGCTGATACATTTACAGTCGGTGACATTGTTGATGTAAGCGGTACAAGCAAAGGTAAAGGCTTTGCAGGTGCTATCAAGCGTCACAATCAGCACAGACTCAAGGAAACTCACGGTACAGGTCCTGTTCACAGAGAAGCAGGTTCTATGGGTGCTTGTTCTTCACCTTCAAGAATCTTCAAGGGCAAGGGTATGCCGGGTCACATGGGTGCTGAGCAGGTTACAGTTCAAAACCTCGAAATCGTTAAAATAGACGAAGAAAATAATCTCATCGCAATCAAGGGTGCTGTTCCGGGTCCTAAGGGCGGAATTGTTTGCATCATTGACAGCGTAAAGGCTTAAGGAAGGAGGAAGCATAAATGTCAACAATTTCAGTTTTTGATATGACAGGTAATAAGGTTTCAGAAACAGAGCTTTCAGAAGCTGTTTTCGGAATTACTCCTAATGAAGCTGTTATGCATGCAATGGTTGTAAACTATCTTGCAAATCAGCGTCAGGGTACACAGTCAACTCTTACAAGAACAGAAGTAAGAGGCGGTGGCAGAAAGCCATGGAGACAAAAGGGAACAGGTCATGCAAGACAGGGTTCAATTCGTGCTCCTCAGTGGTATCACGGCGGTGTGGCTCTCGGTCCTAAGCCAAGAAGCTACAGCTACACACTTAATAAGAAGGTCAGAAGACTTGCTATGAAGTCTGCACTTTCTACTAAGGTTTTAGACAACAATTTTATCGTTCTTGATGCTCTTACTCTTGAGAACTACAAGACAAAGACTGTTGTTGAAATGCTTAAGGCACTTAATGTTGACGGTAAGGCTCTTATCGTAACTGCTGAAGCAGATCAGAAGATTGTAAAGAGTGCTGCTAACATCCCTGGTGTTAAGACAGCTGCTGTAAATACACTTAATGTATATGACATTCTTAATTATGATAAGTTTATCATTGTAAAGAATGCTATCGGTAAAATCGAGGAGGTGTACGCATAATGAAAGCACCACAGGATATTATTTTAAAGCCTGTTATCACAGAAAAGAGCATTGATGGTCTTCAGGTTGGAAAGTACACCTTTAAGGTAGCTAAAGATGCTAACAAGGTTGAAATAGCAGATGCTGTTGAAAAGCTTTTCGGCGTTAAGGTTGCTAAGGTTAACACAATGAATTGCAGAGGACGTGTTAAGCGTGTCGGCAGATTCGTTGGCAAAACAGCTGACTGGAAGAAAGCAATTGTTACTTTGACATCTGATTCTAAGACAATTGAATTCTTCGATGGTATGTATTAATAAATAATACAGATCAGCAAAGTATGGGAGTAATGCTCCCGCAAAAACGCATTTTAAGGAGTGAAATAAATGGCAATTAAATCCTATAAACCGACAACTCCATCACGTCGTCAGATGACAGTTACTGATTACTCACAGTTGTCTAAGGTTGCTCCGGAGAAAAGTCTGCTTGAGCCAATGAAGAAGAAATCAGGCAGAAACAGCTACGGAAGAATTACAGTTCGCCATAGAGGCGGCGGTAACAGAAGAAAGTACCGTATCATAGATTTCAAGCGTGACAAGGATAACATGACTGCTACAGTTATGACTCTTGAATACGATCCGAACAGAAGTGCATTCATCGCTCTCGTTCAGTATGAAGACGGTGAAAAGAGATATATTCTCGCACCAAATGGTCTTAAGGTTGGCGACAAGGTTCAGTCAGGTTCAGAAGCTGACATCAAGCCAGGTAATGCACTTAAGCTTTCAGATATTCCGGTTGGTACATTTATTCATGCTATTGAGCTTTATCCTGGAAAGGGCGCTCAGCTCGTTCGTTCAGCAGGAAATATGGCTCAGCTTATGGGTAAAGAAGAAACTTATGCTCTCGTTAGACTTCCTTCAGGAGAAATGAGAAAAGTTCCGATCAATTGCAAGGCTTCAATCGGTCAGGTTTCAAACATTGACCACGAGAACGTTAACTATGGTAAAGCAGGCCGTGTTCGTAACATGGGCTGGAGACCTACTGTAAGAGGTTCTGTAATGAACCCATGCGATCACCCACACGGTGGTGGTGAAGGTAAGTCACCTGTAGGACGTCCGGGACCTGTAACACCTTGGGGCAAACCTGCTCTTGGTTACAAGACTCGTAAGAAGCATCACAGAACAGATAAGTTCATCGTAAAACGCCGCAACGGTAAATAATCTGAAAGGAGGAACTGATTAATGAGCAGAAGCATTAAAAAGGGACCTTATGTCCAGGAGGTTCTTCTTAAGAGGGTTATGGCTATGAATGAAGCAGGTGAAAAGAAAGTTCTTAAAACCTGGAGCCGTTCATCAACAATTTTCCCTGATTTTGTAGGACACACATTTGCAGTACATGACGGTCGTAAGCATGTGCCTGTATATGTAACAGAAGATATGGTAGGTCACAAGCTCGGTGAATTTGCACCAACAAGAACCTACAAGGGCCACGCTGGTTCAAAGACATCAAATAACGGTAAGAAATAGCGGAAGGAGGAGTTCAGATGGAAGCAAGAGCTTATTTAAGAAATGCTCGTATCTCACCAAGAAAAGTACAGATTGTTCTTGATCTCATCAGAAACAAGCCTGTAGATATTGCATTGGCTACATTAGATCTTACTCCAAAGGCAGCAAGTCCAATTATTGCTAAGCTTTTGAAGTCCGCTATGGCAAATGCTGAAAATAATAACAACATGGATAAGGACAGCCTTTATGTTGCTGAATGTTTCGTAACACCGGGTCCTATCATGAAGAGAATTATGCCAAGAGCACAAGGCAGAGCATATCGTATTTTAAAGAGAACATCACACATCACAATTGTTCTTAAAGAAAAAGAATAATCCCAAGGAGGTTTAAGTAATGGGCCAGAAAGTTAATCCACACGGTCTTCGTGTTGGCGTTATAAAGGATTGGGATTCTCGCTGGTTTGCGAATAAGGCAGAATTTGGCGACACTCTTGTTGAGGACTACAACGTTCGTAACTATATTAAGAAGAGCTTGTATGCAGCAGGTGTTCCAAAGATTGAAATCGAGCGTTTCGCTGATAAGGTTAGAATCCACATTCACTGTGCTAAGCCGGGTATTGTAATCGGCAGAGGCGGTGCAGAAATCGATAAGCTTCGTGTTAAGCTCGAGGCTATGATGAAGAAGCAGGTTTTCATCAACATTATTGAAGTTAAGCAGCCTGATATGGACGCTCAGCTTGTTGCTGAAAAGATTGCTCTTGATCTTGAAAACAGAATTTCATTCAGACGTGCTATGAAGCAGTCAATTGGCAGAGCAATGCGTCTTGGTGCTAAGGGTATTAAGACAAGAGTTTCAGGCCGTCTCGGCGGTGCAGAAATCGCAAGAGCAGAAAGCTACCATGAAGGTACTATTCCGCTTCAGACAATCCGTGCTGATATTGACTACGGTACAGCAGAAGCTCATACAACATACGGACGTCTTGGCGTAAAGGTATGGATTTATAAGGGCGAAGTTCTCAAGGGTGACGCTGCTAAGGCTGCTGCACAGAGAGAAAAGTTTGAAAAGAAGAACGACAGACCTGAAAGAAAGCGTCGCGATGACAGAAACGGCAACAGACGCAACAACAACTTTAAGGGTCGTGAAAATAAAAGAGAAGGAGGTAATCAGTAATGCTGCTTCCAAAAAGAGTTAAATACCGCAGAGCCCACAGAGGCAATATGAAAGGTAAGGCATACAGAGGCAATAAAGTCACTTACGGTGATTTCGGCATTCAGGCACTTGAACCTGCTTGGATTACTTCCAATCAGATTGAATCTGCTCGTATCGCTATGACACGTTATATCAAGAGAGGCGGTCAGGTTTGGATCAAGATTTTCCCTGATAAGCCTGTATCAAAAAAGCCTATGGGCACCAGAATGGGTTCCGGTAAAGGTACTCCTGAATACTGGGTTGCAGTTGTAAAGCCGGGCAGAGTTCTCTTTGAGATTCAGGGTGTTCCGGAGGAAACTGCAAGAGAAGCTATGCGTCTTGCTATGCACAAGCTTCCTATCAAGTGTAAATTTATTTGTAAAGAGCAAGGAGGGGAGCAGTAATGAAGGCATCTGAAATCAAAGATATGACAGTTGACGAAATGAATCAAAAGCTTGTTAGCTTAAAGGAAGAGCTTTTTGCGCTCCGCTTTCAGCTTGCTGTAAATCAGCTCGACAATACAGCTCGTCTTAAGGCTGTAAAGAAGGATATTGCTCGCATCAAGACATGTCTGCGTGCTGCAGAGCTTGCAGAGCAGTAAGAAAGGGAGGATTTAGCTGTGTCTGAGAGAAACCTTAGAAAAACTAGAGTTGGTAAAGTTGTAAGCGACAAGATGGATAAGACTGTTGTTGTTGCTATCATCGACAATGTTAAACACCCGCTTTACAAGAAGATTATCAAGCGTACCGTTAAGCTTAAGGCTCATGATGAAAAGAATGAGTGCAGAATCGGTGACCGCGTTGAAGTAATGGAAACACGTCCGCTTTCAAAGGATAAGAGATGGCGTGTAACCAATATCATTGAAAGAGCTAAGTAATTTAATCATATATTTGTTTAAAGCTTATTTAAGCTTGAAAGGAGGAACTCGCTGTGATACAGATGCAGACTTATTTAAAAGTCGCTGATAACACAGGTGCTAAGGAGCTTATGTGTATCAGAGTTCTGGGTGGTACTCGCAGAAGATATGCAAATATCGGTGACGTTGTAGTTGCTTCAGTTAAGAAGGCAACACCCGGAGGCGTTGTTAAGAAGGGCGATGTTGTAAAGGCAGTTATCGTTCGTTCAGCAAAGGGTCTTAGAAGAGAGGATGGAACATACATCCGTTTTGATGAGAACGCTGCTGTTATTATTAAAGAAGATAAGAATCCAAAGGGAACTCGTATATTCGGACCAGTTGCTAAGGAGCTTCGTGAAAAAGAATACACAAAGATCCTCAGTCTTGCTCCGGAAGTACTTTAATGGAGGTGTCATTCAGTTATGAGTAAAGTGCATGTAAAAACCGGTGACACAGTTGTTCTCCTCAAGGGTAAATACGAGGATAAGTTCGATAAGAACGGTTCAAGAAAGACAGGTAAGGTTCTTGAAGTAAGCCCTAAGGAAGATAAAGTCATCGTTGAAGGAATAAACATCATCACAAAGCATGTTAAGCCAACAAGAATGGGTCAGCAGGGCGGAATTGTTCAGGCAGAAGCTCCGATTTATGCCTGCAAGGTACAGCTTGTTTGCCCTAAGTGCGGCAAGCCGACAAGAGTTGGTCATGTATTTGAGATGGACGGCGACAAGAAAACTAAGCTCCGTGTTTGTAAAAAATGCGGTAAGTCATTCAAGTAAGGAGAGTGCAGCATGGCTAGATTAAAGGATTATTATGTTAGCACAGTAGCTCCTGCAATGATGAAGAAATTCGGCTACAAGAGTGTTATGCAGATTCCAAAGCTCGACAAGGTTATAATCAATGTAGGTGCCGGTGAAGCTAAGGAAAATGCTAAGGTAATTGACGCTATTATGACTGATATTGCTGCAATTACAGGTCAGAAGCCGGTAATATGCAGAGCTAAGAAGTCAGTTGCTAACTTTAAGCTTCGTGAAGGTATGCCAATCGGTGTAAAGGTAACTCTCAGAAGCGAAAAAATGTATGAATTCGTTGATAAGCTCTTTAACGTAGCTTTCCCAAGAGTTCGTGACTTCAGAGGTATCAACCCTAACTCATTTGACGGT
Organism: Ruminococcus sp. UBA6407; assembly: GCA_002438605.1. Lineage (GTDB taxonomy): Bacteria > Bacillota > Clostridia > Oscillospirales > Ruminococcaceae > Ruminococcus > Ruminococcus primiciens. Next base: position 108,045 of record DJPR01000002.1, on the reverse strand, counting down.
AAGGGCAACTACTCAACAGGTATCAAGGAACAGCTTATTTTCCCTGAAATCGAATATGACAAGATCGATAAGGTCAGAGGTATGGATATAAACTTCATCACAACAGCTAAAACTGATGAAGAAGCGAAAGAACTGCTCACACTTATGGGAGCTCCTTTCATTAAGTAATCTGGGGAGGATTTATAAATGGCTAAAAAGGCAATGATCAATAAGCAGCAGAGAACTCCCAAGTATTCCACAAGAGCATATAACAGATGCAAAATTTGTGGCAGACCGCATGCATATCTGAGAAAGTTCGGCATTTGCCGTATCTGCTTCAGAGAACTCGCACACGACGGTCAGATTCCGGGTGTTAAGAAGGCAAGCTGGTAAAATACAAAAAGGAGGTCATTCGGCATGCAAATCACTGATACAATAGCAGATCTTTTAACAAGAATTCGTAATGCGAATTCTGCAAAGCACGCCACGGTTGACGTTCCCGCTTCAAATGTTAAGAAGGCAATTACACAGATTCTCGTTGACGAGGGTTATGTTAAGGGCTTCCAGATCATTGAAGATGGTAAGCAGGGTGTAATCAGAATTACTCTGAAATACGGCGACAACAAGTCACCAGTAATCACCGGTTTACGCAGGGTATCAAAACCTGGTCTGCGTATATATGCAAGCTGTGCAGATATGCCAAAGGTAAGAAAAGGCCTTGGTATTGCAATAGTTTCAACTTCAAAGGGTATCGTAACTGACAAGAAGGCTCGTGAGCTTAATGTCGGCGGCGAAGTTTTAGCATACATTTGGTAAGGAGGAGCTAATATGTCAAGAATCGGTAAAATGCCTATTAGCGTTCCTGCTGGTGTAGAGTTCAAAAATGATGCTAACTACATTACAGTTAAAGGACCTAAGGGCGAAGTTTCCAAGCAGTTCAGCAAGGAGCTTACAATTGATTTCGCTGACGGCGTTATCACAGTTACAAGACCAAGTGATAAGAAGGAACACAGATCACTCCACGGTCTTACAAGAACACTTATCGCTAACATGGTTGAAGGAGTTACAAACGGTTTCTCTAAGACTCTTGAAATCGAAGGTGTTGGTTACCGTGCTGCTAAGCAGGGTAAGGACCTTGTTATGAACCTTGGTTATTCACATCAGGTTATTATGTCTGAGGGCAACGGAATTACAATTGACGTTCCGCAGCCTAACAAGATTGTTATAAACGGTATCGACAAGCAGGCTGTAGGTCAGTTTGCAGCAGAAGTACGCGAGAAGCGTCCACCTGAGCCATATAAGGGCAAGGGAATAAGATATGCCGGCGAACGTATCATCCGCAAGGAAGGTAAAGCCGGTAAGGGCAAGAAGTAATTAAAAGGAGTAGATTGCTATGATTAAAAAGATTGACAGCAATAAAGCCAGATTAAAAAGACATCGCAGAGTTCGTGCGAAGATTTCCGGTACTCCTGAGCGTCCTCGTCTTAACGTTTTCCGTTCAACAAAGCATATCTATGCACAGATTATTGACGATGTAAACGGTGTTACTCTTGCTGCTGCATCAAGCATGGACAAGGGCTTTGAGGGCAACGGCGGCAACGTTGAAGGTGCCCGCAAGGTTGGCGAGATGATCGCTAAGAACGCACAGGCTAAGGGAATCAGCGAAGTTGTATTCGACAGAGGCGGCTATCTCTATCACGGAAGAGTGAAGGAACTTGCAGAAGGCGCTCGTGAAAACGGATTAAAGTTCTAAGAGGGAGGTAAAACGATGGCTAAAATAGATGCACAGGGCTTGGAGCTTGAGGAAAAGGTTGTTGCTATCAACCGTGTTTCAAAGACAGTAAAGGGCGGACGTATCATGAAGTTTGCTGCTCTCGTAGTAGTAGGCGATGGTAACGGAATCGTTGGTTTTGGTCTTGGTAAGTCAGGCGAAGTTCCGGACGCAATTCGCAAGGGCATTGAAGATGCAAAGAAGAACCTTGTTAAGATTGCTTTAAAGGGTACTACAATCCCTCATGAAATTATCGGTGAATTCGGTGCTGGCAGAGTTCTTATGAAGCCGGCTGCACCTGGTACCGGTGTTATCGCAGGCGGTCCTGTTCGTGCGGTAATCGAAGTAGCTGGAATTAAGGATATCAGAACGAAGTCACTTCGCTCAAATAATCCTTGCAACGTTGTAAGAGCTACAATTAATGGTCTTGCTTCATGCACAACAGCTAAAGAAGTTGCTGCTAAGAGAGGCAAGTCTGTAAAAGAAATTTTAGGTTAAGGAGGCAGTAACTATGGCAAAGGAAATCAAGCTCGTAAAGAGTCTTATCGGCAGAAAGAAAGACCAGATTGCTACTGCTCAGTCACTTGGCCTTAAGAAGGTTGGCGATACTACAGTTCAGCCTGATAATGAGCAGACAAACGGTAAAATCAAGAAAATAATCCACCTCGTTGAGGTACAAGAAGCGTAAGCAAGGAGGTGCAAACCATGAAAATTCACGAATTAACACCGGCTCCGGATTCAAACAAGGCTGTAAAGCGTGTTGGCAGAGGCCATGGTTCAGGTAACGGCAAGACTGCCGGCAAGGGACACAAGGGTCAGAACGCACGTTCAGGCGGCGGTGTAAGAATCGGCTTCGAAGGCGGACAGATGCCTTTGGTAAGACGTATTCCTAAGAGAGGATTCAATAATATTTTTGCAACAAAGTATGCAATTATTAATGTATCAGATCTCAATAAGTTCACAGACGGTACTGTAGTAGATACAGAGCTTCTCGTGGCAGCAGGTCTCGTAAAGAAGGTTAACGATGGAGTAAAGGTGCTTGGCAATGGTGATCTTACAGCAAAGGTTACTGTAAAGGCAGCTAAGTTCTCTAAGAGTGCTATCGAAAAAATCGAGAAGGCTGGCGGGAAAGCTGAGGTGATGTAATGTGTTTGAGACTTTAAGAAAGGCTTGGAAAATTCAGGATCTCAGAAAAAAGCTTCTTTACACATTATTTATGGTTATTATCTTCAGACTCGGAAGTGCAATTACTGTTCCGTTCCTTGATACTGAACAGGTTGGTTCATGGATGAAATCCTATGCAACTGGCGGTAACTTTCTTGAATATCTGAATACTATGACCGGTGGTGCTTTATCAAAAGCTACTATCTTTTCACTTTCAATTACCCCATATATTAATGCATCAATTATAATGCAGCTTCTCACATATGCTTTGCCGCCGCTGGAAAGACTTCAGCAGGAAGGTGAAGAGGGAAGAAAAACCATTAATAAGATAACAGCATTTGTATCTTTGGGTTTGGCTGCATTTATGTCAATAGCTTATTATTTTACCTTGAAAAACAGCATGAAGGCTATTCCTGCTGAGTATATGTCAGGCTGGAAGATGTATTTTGCTGCTGCTGTTATAATAGCAAGCTTTATGGCAGGTGCTTCACTTGTTATCTGGATGGGTAACAGAATTAACGACAAGGGTATCGGCAACGGCGTTTCAATGCTTCTTTTCGCAGGTATCGTTGCAAGATTCCCTACTGATGTAGGTACTCTTGTTTCACTTACAAAGAGTGAGCCTTCAAAATACCTTTTCGTTTCAATCGGTATTCTTATTTTCTTCGTTGCTATGATTGCTTTTATCGTTTTTATGAACGAATCAGAACGCAGAATTACAATTCAGTATGCAAAGCGTGTTGTAGGAAGAAAGCAGTATGGCGGACAGAAATCACATATTCCGATCAAAATCTGTATGAGCGGTGTTATGCCGATCATATTTGCAATGTCATTCATGTCATTGCCGCAGACAATTCAGCTCTTTAAACCATTGGATCCTGAAGTAAAAAGCGGATTTTATTATCACTTCTGTAAATTCTTCAGCACACAGAGCTGGTCATATGCAATTATCTATTTCCTTTTGATTATCGGATTTAATTACTTCTACGTTTCAATGCAGTACAATCCGGTACAGATTGCTAATGACCTTCGTCAGAGCAACGGCGGTATTCCCGGTATCAGACCAGGTAAGCCGACATCTGATTATATTCAGAGGGTTCTGTCAAAGATTACAATTGTCGGTGCATTTTTCTTAGGTGTGATTGCAGTTATTCCGATTTTTATCTCAATGGCTGATTCAAACCTTCAGTCACTTTCAATGGGCGGTACTTCAATTCTTATCGTTGTAAGCGTTGCTCTTGAAACAAGTCGTACATTGGAATCTCAGATGATGATGCGTCATCATAAGGGCTTCCTGCAGTAAGGAGTTATGATTATGAATTTAATATTTTTAGGTGCTCCCGGTGCGGGAAAGGGTACACAGGCAGAGGTTGTTTCCGAAGCTTTGAATATCCCACAGATTTCAACAGGCAATATTCTTCGTGAAGCTGCTAAAAATGGCACAGAATATGGTCTTAAAGCTAAGGCTGCTATGGATGCAGGTGCTCTTGTGTCTGATGATATTGTTATCGGAATCCTTAAAGAGCGTATTGCTGAGGACGACTGCAAAAACGGCTTTATTCTTGATGGATTTCCAAGAACAGTTCCACAGGCAGAGGCTCTTGATGCCATGAACATAAAAATTGACAAAGTAATTGAAATTTCAGTTGCTGATGATACAATTAAACAGAGAGTTTCAGGCAGAAGAGTTTGCGAAGGCTGCGGAGCTTCATATCATGTTCAGTACAAACCATCAAAGGTTGAGGGTAAGTGTGATAAATGCGGTGCTGATACTATAATCCGTAAGGATGATCAGCCTGAAACAGTTCTTGAAAGACTGGCTGTATATCACGAAAAAACAGCTCCCCTCAAGGATTATTACGAAAAACAGGGTAAGCTTGTTACTGTAGAAGGTCAGGAGGAAGTTGCTGATACTTCGAAACTTACTCTTGCAGCAGTTGGAGCTTAAAAGTTATGATAAGCATAAAATCTAAAACCGATTTAGCCAAAATGCGTGAAGCCGGCAAAATTGCTGGTGGAGCATTGAAGCTTGCCGGTGAATCTATAAAAGCAGGTATGACTACTCTGGAGCTTGACAAAATAGTTCATGATTACATCGTGGGCTGTGGAGCAAAGCCGTCATTCCTCGGATACGGCGGTTTTCCGGGCAGTGCCTGCATTTCAATAAACAATGAGGTAATTCATGGAATTCCTCGTTCCTCAAAGGTTATTCATAAGGGCGATATCGTAAGTGTTGACGTAGGAGCTTTATACAACGGCTTCCACGGAGATACATGTGCTACATTCCCCTGCGGAGAAATATCAGATGAGGCTAAAGCATTGCTGGAGGTTACTGAAGCCAGTCTTTATGAAGGAATTAAGGCTGCACAGGTTGGTGCACGACTTGGTGACGTTTGCCATGCTGTTGAAGTTTATTGTGCTTCAAGAGGATATGGTATCGTAAGAAATTACTGCGGTCACGGTATCGGCAGAAACTTACATGAATCACCCGAAGTTCCTAATTACGGAGAGGCAGGCAGAGGTCCCAGACTGACAGCCGGAATGACTTTTTGCATTGAACCAATGATTAATGTCAAAGGTGATGAGGTAAAAGTTCTGAAAGACGGTTGGACTGTTCTGACGGCAAGTGGTTCACTTTCAGCTCATTTTGAGCATACTATCGCATTGACGTCCGATGGGCCTGTTATAATGACAAGACCATAACGGAGGTACAAAAGTGAATGCTGTAAAAGGCTTGATCGTAAAAGCAGTTGCAGGACGTGATAACGGAAAATATTTCGTTATTCTTGAGGCAGACAGTAAGTTTTGCTTGATTGCAGACGGCAAAAGCAGAAAAATAGCTGCTCCGAAAAGAAAAAGCATAAAGCATTTATGCTTTACTGAAAATGTAATTGATTTAAACGATATAACAGATAAAAAGCTCAGAAGGGTGCTGAGTGAATACTCAGACACTTAACCGGATAGGAGGGTAACGATATGTCTAAAGAAGATGTAATCGAAGTTGAAGGCAAGGTGCTTGAAGCACTTCCAAATGCAATGTTTAAAGTTCAGCTTGAAAATGGTCATGAGGTTCTTTCCCATGTTTCAGGTAAGCTTAGAATGAACTATATCAGAATAGTTCCCGGTGATAAAGTAAAGCTTGAGCTTTCACCGTATGATCTTACTAAGGGAAGAATTACCTGGCGTGTTAAGTAAAAATAAAAGAGTTGAAAAACTCGTGATCCGTTAAGGAGGTAATTTCAATGAAAGTAAGACCTTCAGTAAAACCAATTTGCGAAAAGTGCAAGGTTATTAAACGTAAGGGCAGAATCATGGTAATCTGCGAAAACCCAAAGCATAAGCAGCGTCAGGGTTAATCCCGTCGCTCGCTATTAATGGAGGTAAATTTATGGCAAGAATAGCTGGTGTTGACCTTCCAAAGAACAAGAGAGTTGAAATAGGACTCACTTACATCTACGGAATCGGTCGTCAGACTGCTACAACAATCCTCGCAAACACAGGCGTTAACCCTGATACAAGAGTTAAGGACCTTGCTGAAGAGGACGTAGCAAAACTGCGTGACTATATCGACGCTCATTATACTGTTGAAGGTGATCTTCGTCGTGAGGTTGCACTTAATATTAAAAGACTTGTTGAAATCGGCTGCTACAGAGGCGTTCGTCACCGTAAGGGACTTCCTGTAAGAGGTCAGAGAACAAAGACAAACGCTAGAACTCGTAAGGGTCCTGTAAAGACTATTGCTAACAAGAAGAAGTAAGGAGGTTATGAGCTTTGGCACAGCAGAAGGGTAAAAAGGTTTCTACTATCAGAAGACGTAGAGAGCGTAAAAATATCGAAAGTGGCGCAGTTCATATTCAGTCCACTTTTAACAATACAATCGTAACAATCACTGATACTCAGGGCAATGCTATTTCATGGGCAAGTGCAGGCGGTCTTGGTTTCAGAGGTTCTAAGAAGTCAACTCCATTCGCAGCTCAGACAGCAGCAGAAACAGCAGCTAAGGCAGCTATGGAGCATGGTCTTAAGACTGTTGAGGTTTACGTTAAGGGTCCTGGTTCAGGTCGTGAGGCTGCAATCAGAGCACTTCAGACAGTTGGTCTTGAAGTTAAGATGATCAAAGACGTAACTCCGATTCCACACAATGGATGCCGTCCTCCAAAGAGAAGACGTGTCTAATTTAATGGGAGGTGTAATTTAGAAATGGCAGTAAATAAAGATCCAATTCTTAAAAGATGCAGATACTTAGGAATCAGTCCTGCTGTAATGGGCGTTTCTAAGAAGGAATCAATCAGATTTAAGAATGCAAACAACAGAAAGAAGATTTCTGAATACGGTTTGCAGTTAAAGGAAAAGCAGAAGCTCAAATTTATATACGGTGTTCTTGAAAAGCAGTTCTATCATTACTTTGAAATTGCTTCAAAGATGGAAGGCAAAACAGGTGATAACCTTATCACATGTCTCGAATCAAGACTCGATAGTGTTGTTTACAGAATGGGCTTGGCTCTTACAAGAAGAGAAGCAAGACAGCTTGTAGTACACAATCACTACACTGTAAACGGCAAGAAGGTTAATATTCCATCTTACAGAGTTAAGGTTGGCGATGTTATCGCTCTGGCTGAAAAGGATAAGACTTCAGAAAAGTTCAAGTCAACTGTTGAAGCTACAAACGGCAGAGTAGTTCCAATGTGGTTAAACGCAAACAAGGATAACTTCTCAGCATCAGTAGTTCGTATGCCTTCAGCTGAAGATATTGACTATGAAGTTGCTGCACACCTCATCGTTGAATTGTATTCTAAGTAATATTGATATTGCTTGGATTCATGTATTCATATATTATAGTTATTGCGAAATAGGAGGGTTTTTATGCTAGAGAAAATCAATAAGCCGGATATCGAAACTGTCGAACTTAAAAGTGACGGCAAATACGGTAAATTCGTTTTAGCACCGTTGGAGCGCGGGTATGGAATTACTCTTGGAAACAGTCTTAGACGTGTGCTGCTCTCCTCTCTTCCTGGTGTTGCTGTAACATCTGTAAAGCTTCAGGGCAAGGATGGTACAGTTCATCATGAGTTATCCACAATTCCGGGTGTAAAGGAAGACGTAACTGAAATCATCCTTAGCATAAAGGGATTGACTGCAAAGCTGTATGGAGATGAACCAAAGACAGTTTATATTGAGGCAGAAGGCGAATGTGAAGTAACTGCCGGTGATATAAAAGCTGATTCTGAGGTAAATATTCTTGATCCCGGAATGCATATTGCAACACTTGGCAAGGATGCAAAGCTTTACATGGAAATTACAATTGACAGAGGCAGAGGCTATGTATCTGCTGAACGTAATAAGAAGCAGATTAATCTTCCTGTAGATGTAATTGCTGTGGATAGTATTTATACTCCTGTTTTGAAGGTTAACTACACAGTTGAGGATACTCGACTGGGTCAGGTTACCGACTACGATAAGCTTACTTTAGAGGTATGGACTGATGGTACAATTTCTGCAAAGGAAGCTATATCACAGGCAGCCAATCTCCTCAACGAGCATCTGAAGTTATTCATTGACCTTTCAGATGAGGCAGGAATAGCTGAAGTATTAGTTGAAAAAGACGAAAAGGGTAAGGAAAAAATCCTTGAGATGACCATTGAGGATCTTGACTTATCGGTACGTTCATTCAATTGTTTAAAGCGTGCCGGAATTAACACAGTTGACGACTTGATAAACAAGTCTGAGGAAGAAATGATGAAGGTTAGAAACCTTGGTAAGAAATCCTTTGATGAGGTTAAGGAAAAGCTTCAGTCATTAGGCTTTGACCTTTCATCAGAGGAAGAATAAAAGAAATGTCATAAGTGCTTTCAGCACATTTGTAAAGGAGTGAATTACAATGCCGGGTACAAGAAAGCTGGGTAGAACAACAGACCATAGAAAAGCTATGCTCAGAGGTATGGTAACTTACTTACTCGAAAACGGTCAGATTGAAACTACTGTTACAAGAGCTAAGGAAGTTCGTGCTGTTGCAGAAAAAATGATTACTATCGGTAAGAATAATGATCTGCACTCCAAGCGTCAGGTAATGGCTTACGTTACTAAAGAAGACGTTGCTAAGAAGCTTTTTGATGAAATTTCACCTAAGTATGCTGATAAGAACGGCGGATACACACAGATCGTTAAGATCGGTCCACGTCGTGGTGACGCTGCTGAAATGGCAATCATCAAGCTCGTATAATCGCAGATTTATAAAGAAAAACCGTTCTGATATTCAGGACGGTTTTTGTTTTGTATTTTATATATTTTTTGCAGTAGCGTGAAGTATAAAAAGGGAACATCTTATTAAAAGTGTTCCCTAATCATTTAATAATTTTTCATATTCACGACAAAAAGCATCAGTAACAGCAACAATAAATTCAGAGTTAGTCAAGTGACCTTTTTCCGAATAAAAAACAGGATTTATATAGTCTGAAAGATATGATAAAATGTTGCCCGAACAAGCTACATCTGCTGCATGACGAATAGAACGTTCAACACTTTCTTTATTTGTATCGAATTTATCCGCAATTTTGCAATATAAATCTGATGTTATATTATGAATTATATCTGAATCAATAATGCAAAGCTCAACAGCATAAGCAAGGTAGCTGCATCCTTTTAAATGAGGAGGTATTCCGATTTTCACAAAGAAAGACATAACAGCACCATGAAAAGGAGAATTCAGCTCATCAGACGTTACTGCTTTAATGATGCAGTTATAGATTTCAAAAAAGGAAACAGGCATCAGAATATACGCAAATGCACCGCTTGATAATAGTCGCTTCTGAATATCATTTGAAGCAAAAGGGGAAAGAACAATAAATTTTACTTTATTATCATGAGATAAGCTGCTGATTAAATGCTCCATGTTTCCTCTGTGTGAAGCTGCATTTAAAATGACAGCATCGGGTTTATCATTTTTTATAATGGAGTACAATGCTTCACAGTCATTTCTTCTGGAATAAACATTTAATCCTTTTCCGGAAAGATATTGAGTAATCTGCAAACCTAAATCAGGAGAATTATCTCCAACTAAAACCATAATTGATTTTTTCAAGAGAAAATAGCTCCTTTCCTAATAAAATAATACAGGCATTATTTTGCAAAATGTACCTAAAACTTTTTACGGTATTATCTATAATAAGTTTATCATAAATAAAAAAACTGTGTCAATTCAAATTAGTGCATATTTTGCTTTTTTTGTCGAATTTTGATGTAAGAATGTCGTGTTATAAAATAATAAACAATTAAGCGGATGAATGATTAATATAATTGTTAAAAGTGATGAAATTGCAAATTATTTCTAAAAAACACTTGATTTTTTCTGTAAAGTTGGTAAAATATAATTAGCACTCAAATAAAGAGAGTGCTAATTAATAATTGTACTGTAATCTTTAGGAGGAATAAACATGACTATCAAACCATTGGCAGACAGAGTTGTCATTAAGATGACAGAAGCTGAAGAAACTACAAAAAGCGGAATTATCTTATCAGGTTCAGCAAAGGAAAAGCCACAGATTGCTGAAATAATTGCTGTAGGCACAGGTAAGGTAACAGACGATGGCAAGGTTGTTCCTATGACTGTAAAGGTTGGGGACAAGGTTCTTACAAGCAAGTATGCAGGTACAGAGGTTAAGGTTGACGGCGTTGAATATATAATTATCAGACAGGAAGATATTCTTGCTGTTGTAGAATAAGCTTTTATGATTTCAAATGAAAATTAATATATAAGGAGATTTTTATCATGGCTAAAGATATTAAATATGGTGAAGATGCTAGAAAATCACTTCAGGCAGGTATTGATAAGCTTGCTGATACTGTAAGAATAACAATGGGTCCAAAGGGCAGAAATGTTGTTCTTGATAAGAAATTTGGAGCTCCGCTTATTACAAATGACGGTGTTACAATTGCTAAGGATATTGAACTTGAGGACGCTTTTGAAAATATGGGGGCACAGCTTGTTAAGGAAGTTGCTACAAAGACAAACGATGCAGCCGGCGATGGTACAACAACTGCTACACTTCTTGCTCAGGCTATCGTTAGAGAGGGTATGAAGAATATTGCAGCAGGTGCAAATCCTATGGTACTTAAAAAGGGTATTGCAAAGGCAGTGGATACGGCTGTTACTACAATTATTGCAAATTCAAAAACTGTTGACGGAACAGATGATATTGCAAGAGTTGGTACAGTTTCTTCTGCTGATGAAAGTGTTGGTAAACTCATTGCAGAAGCAATGGAAAAGGTTACTTCTGACGGCGTTATTACAATTGAGGAAAGCAAGACTGCTGAAACATACAGTGAAGTTGTAGAAGGTATGCAGTTTGACAGAGGTTATATTTCACCTTACATGGTAACTGATACAGATAAAATGGAAGCAGTTTATGATGATCCGTATATTCTTATTACAGATAAGAAAATCAGCTCAATTCAGGAAATTCTTCCACTTCTTGAACAGATTGTACAGTCAGGCAAGAAGCTTGTAATTATTGCTGAGGATATTGAGGGCGAGGCTCTTACAACAATTATTTTGAATAACCTCAGAGGTACATTCAAGGTAGCTGCTGTTAAGGCTCCGGGATTTGGCGATAGACGTAAGGAAATGCTCAGAGATATAGCTATTCTTACAGGCGGAGAAGTTATTTCAGAGGAAATCGGTCTTGAACTCAAGGACGCAGCAATTGAACAGCTTGGTACTGCAAGACAGGTTGTAATCCAGAAGGAAAATACAATTATTGTTGATGGTTCAGGAAATAAGGATGAAATCAAGTCAAGAGTAAACCAGATTAAGTCAGCAATTGAAACAACAACATCTGATTTTGACAGAGAAAAGCTTCAGGAAAGACTTGCAAAGCTTTCAGGCGGTGTAGCAGTAATCAAAGTTGGTGCTGCAACAGAAATTGAAATGAAGGAAAAGAAGCTTAGAATTGAAGATGCTCTTGCTGCTACAAAGGCTGCTGTAGAAGAAGGTATCGTAGCAGGCGGCGGTACAGCATTTATCAATGCAATTCCTGCTGTTGAAAAGATTCTTCCATCACTTGACGGTGATGAAAAGACAGGTGCTAAGATTATTCTTAAAGCACTTGAAGCTCCTGTACGTCAGATTGCAGAAAATGCAGGTCTTGAGGGCAGTGTTATCATTGATAAAATCAGACGTTCACGCAAGGTCGGCTATGGCTTTGATGCTTACAATGAAACATACTGCGATATGATTCCTGCAGGTATTGTAGATCCGACTAAGGTTACACGTTCAGCACTTCAGAATGCTGCATCTGTAGCTGCAATGGTTCTTACAACAGAGAGTCTTGTTGCTGATATTAAGGAAGATGCTCCTGCAATGCCACCAATGGGTGCAGGTGGAGGAATGGGATTCTAATTGTCCTTTTAGTGAATAAAGAGGAAAACGCTTTTGATTTTGAAAAATCAAAAGCGTTTTTATTTGACATAATTAAATTTCTATGTTATAATAAATTCCTTAAAAACAATATCTGATAAGGAGCCTTTATGAAAGGAATAATTTTTGATTTTAACGGAACGATGATTTTTGATGAAAAATTTCATAACATCGCATGGCGTAAATTTTTAGAAAATCAAATTGGACGCAGTGTATCAGACAATGAATTTCAGAAATATGTTCATGGACGAAATGCAGAAGTTACACTTTCGTATTTTCTGCAAAGAAATCTGAAAAGAGAAGAAGTGATGATGCTTGAAGAAGAAAAGGAAGTTATATACCGCTCTTTATGCTTAAAAAGTTCCGATTTTAAATTAGCAGATGGACTGTCAGAATTTTTAAATGAACTGTTAAATGCCGGTGTTCCATTTACAATAGCAACAGCTTCCGGCTTAAAAAATATGGAGTTCTTTTTTGAACAGTTAAATTTGAGTAAGTGGTTTGAATTTGATAAAGTAGTATATAATGATGGGACATTGCCGGGAAAGCCGGAGCCTGATTTATTTCTCAAAGCAGCAGATAAAATTGGCAAAGACATAAAGAAATGCGTTATTTTTGAGGATGCAGGGTCAGGAATAGAAGCTGCTAAAAGAGCTGGTGCAAATATGATTATCGGTGTTGAATCAATGCTTAATCGTGATACTTTATTATCAATTGGAGCTGATAAAACTATTAGAAATTATTGTGAGTTAGGAAAGTTTATAAATGAAAATATTGTATAAGTAAAGTTATGCAGCTTTATCATGTACAAAAGTAAAAATCCGAAAAGAAGATTATTCTTTTCGGATTACATTATATATAGCTCTATAAAAACTAAATTGAATTGTTGACCAGCCAAAGCCTCCGATTAAACCTGTTATAAACCTGCGTCTGTTTGTTGATTTTTTTATGTTTAAATATTGAAGAAGCCAGTCAGTTAGCATAGTTAAGGACATGAAAGTGCAGATAGCAAGCGCCACTTTCTTTTTAATAAAAACAAAAAATGCAATTATTGAGGAGATAATAACACCGGTGCATCTTGCACATACGGGAAACTGATATCCCTTAAAGAAAAAGCTGCGTTCAGGTTTTTGGTGACATCCAAGAAAATTGCCAATTTTCATTAACCTAAGCCATTTATTATATTTTTCCATTATGCTTTAAACTTATATCCACATTTACTGCATATCCAGTATGCGGTATTTTTGACTTCCTTATCATTACCGCAGGCTCCGCAGAGCAGGCCAATCGGCCCCAAGATAATGTATCCGCATATAGCGTCAAAAACAGAAAAATCTTTTCCTTTGGTTGTTGTTTCGTTGATTATCTGACAGTTGTTGTCGCCGCATTTTGGACATCTCATATAAGTATAAATTCCTCCATAACTATGTAAAAAATTAGCATATAAATTATAACATAATGAATAAATTGTGTCAAGTTGTCAAAAAAATCGTAATAATTTATTAAAATACAATTGACATTTTTAATATTTTATTGTATAATTATAAAGAAATATTTTATCTAAAATAGAAACGAGGTAAAATCATGGCACTTGATAAAGTTCTTATAGTAGATGATGATAAAAATATATGTGACCTTTTAAGATTGTATCTTGAAAAGGAGGGATACGGTGTTATTCTTTCTCATGACGGTGACGAAGCAGTTGCAAAGTTCAATGCTCTTAAACCTGATTTGATTCTTCTTGATATTATGCTTCCGGGAATGGACGGCTGGCAGATTTGCAGAGAAATCAGAAAAAAATCAAATGTGCCGATCATCATGATTACTGCAAAAGGGGAAACAATAGATAAGGTTATCGGGCTTGAATTGGGTGCTGATGATTATATTGTAAAGCCTTTCGATGCAAAAGAGGTGATTGCAAGAATCAATGCAATTACAAGAAGAATCGGCTCTGTAAATGTTGAAACAGAGGCAAAGGAAGTAAGATATGATAAGCTTTCTGTTAATATGACTCGCTACGAGTTAAAGGTAAATGGAAAAGTTATAGATACTCCGCCGAAGGAACTTGAACTTCTTTTTTATCTTGCATCAAATCCAAACAGAGTTTATACTCGTGACCAGCTTCTTGATGAGGTTTGGGGATTTGAATATTATGGCGATTCAAGAACAATTGACGTTCATATTAAGCGTCTGCGTGAAAAACTTGAGGGAGTTTCTGATAAATGGAGTCTTAAAACCGTTTGGGGTGTAGGATATAAATTCGAGGTTGACGAAGAAGAATGATTTTGTAGAAGTTGTTTTCATAGGAATGGTATATGGATTTTTGAAAAAACGTGTACTGATTTGCCTATGAGGACAACTTCTTATATTCAAATTCTTGTCAAAATCCCAAGGGGGCTGATTTAATTTGAAAAAGAATATATTTAGTAATTATTTTTACATCTGCCTGATTACTGTTATTGCCTGTATAAGCGTAGTCGGACTTGTACTTATTGCGGCTTCAACAAGACTTTACAAGGAAGAAAAATTCAATGAGGTATCAAATATTGCAGAGCTTTATATAAGTGATATTCAGTCTGAATTTGAGGAAAATGGTTCTATTGCTTCATCAGGTATGCAAAGGCTTAACTATACATTCAACAACTACTATGGCATAACACTTCTTGTTTATAATGACAGCGGAAAATGCGTTTTATATCGTGAAGATAAATACAAGGAATCAACTATATCTGATGAAATGAAAAAAAAGCTTGAAGCAGGAGAATATCTTGATTTTAATTCTGATAAAATATCAGCAGAGCAGCCATTGATTTATTATGGAAGCAGATTTTATGTCCAGTCCGGCGAACAGGATACACAGAGATTTTATCTGGTTGCATACGGTTCTGTTGAAAATATAGATAATTTTTCTTCAATGCTGCTTTTATTCGGAGCTTCGGTAATAGTTTTGATTGCAGTTATTGCAGGTTTCATTTTCCTTATCAATACAAGAAGAATGTCAAAGCCGATTGCTGAAATAACACGAATTACAGATAATTATGCCAAGGGTGATTTTTCCGAGCAGATAAAATTATCAGGTTCAAAAGAAATGCGTCATCTTGCATCATCTCTGAATGAAATGGGAGATTTTATAAAAACTAATGATGATGTAAGCAAAAACTTTATAGCCAATGTATCACATGAGTTGAGAACTCCAATGACTACTATAGGAGGATTTGTTGACGGTATTCTTGACGGAACTATTCCGAAGTCAAAGCAAAATCAGTATCTCGTTCTTGTATCTCAGGAAATCAAAAGACTGAGAATACTTGTCAGCTCAATGCTGAATATGACAAAGTTTGAGTCAGGAACAATGAAACCTAATTTTACAGAAATTAATCTGACGGATACTGTTATTTCAACAGTTCTTATGTTTGAAAAGAAGATAGAAGATAAAAATCTTGAGATAGATGGACTTGATTCAGAGCGTTTAATGGTAGTTGCTGATAAGGATCTTATGCAGCAGGTAATTTACAATCTTGTTGAAAATGCTGTAAAATTCGTTAATAAAGGCGGGACTATTTCATTTGCATTTAATGAAATAGATAAATTCGCTTATGTAAGTATAAAAAATACAGGTGAAGGACTTAAAAATGATGAACTTTCGCAGGTATTTGACAGATTTTATAAAACTGATTCATCAAGAGGCAAAGATACAACCGGCTTAGGACTGGGTCTTGCTATTTCAAGAAAAATTATACATCTTCATAACGGACAGATAATTGTAAAGAGTGTTTATAATGAATATACTGAATTTACAATAAAAATTCCTGTTAAGCAGTAAAGAAAGGATTTAATATATGGACGATAAGGATAAGATTTTTACCATAAGCCATAACGGAAACAATGAGGATAATTCTTCAGATGCAGAGAATAAAGCTGATGAATCTTCAAAAGAGATTAGTGATAATGCTGTTTCCAACAATTCTGATGAACAAAAACGTAAGTATGATGACTTTATGTATGAACCTATCGGATTTGAACATGCTGCTTCATCTACAGAATATACTTACCTTGAATCAGGTGAAACAGAAAAGAAGAAGAGAAGCAATAATGAAAAATTTATAATAGTTATGCTTATCACTATTTTTGCAGCAATTATTATTCTTGCAGTAACATGTATAACAATAGATATCAGCAGAAGTTCAGACATAATTGATAATTACAGTCATGATAAGGTGACGATTTACAAAGAAACAAAGCCTGTTTCTGATGAAGATGCAGTTCTAAAGGATGAAAATGGACGTTACACTACAGAGGGCGTAGCGTCCACAGTAAGACCGTCTATTGTTGAAATTTACACATACTCTGATGAAAAGCATCAGAAGCTTTCAAATACAGGCTCAGGAATTATAATATCAGAGGACGGATATATTGTTACCAATACACATGTATTGAGTTCAGACGGCTATCATGTTGTAGTTACAAGTGATGATAAGAAATATAATGCTGATATAATCGGCAGAGATTCCAAAACAGATATAGCCGTTATAAAAATTAATGCTAATAATATTACGGCGGCAGTTTTGGGAGATTCTGATGAAATAATGGTTGGCGAGCAGGTTATGGCTATAGGAAATCCAGCAGGACTGTCAGGAACAGTAACAGACGGCATTGTATCAGCAGTTAATCGTAAGATAAAGGGAGATTCAACGGGTTTTGAAATGAACTGCATACAGACTAATGCAGATATAAGTCCGGGAAACTCAGGTGGTGCACTAGTGAATATGTTTGGTCAGGTAATAGGAATTACATCTTCAAAATATGTAAGCTCCAGTTATGAAGGACTTGGCTTTGCGATTACAATTAATGAGGCACTTCCAATTATAGAAGAACTTATTGACAATGGATTTGTTTCAGGCAGATTCAGAGTAGGCATAACGCTGATTGGCACTGATACAGATGCAAGCCGTAAAAAAGTTGAAGAAGAAATAGGATTTGAACTGCCGGAGGACTTTAATGGAATTTATATTGCTGAAATAGCTAAGGATTCTAAAATTGCTGAAACAGAGTTGAAGAGTGGTGACTTTATAACTGAAATAGCAGGAAAACAAGTAACCAATTATGATGAATTATATTCAGCGGTAAGTGAATTTAAAATAGGGGATAAGATACCTGCTGAATGTGTAAGATTTAATGACAAGCATGAACCTGAAACATTTGAGATTGAATTTGAAATAATGGAAGATACCTCCGGAGATTATTAATACGGTTTTTTAGAATGCTTTGTATTAACACCGCATACTCCTCCTATTCCGCCGAAAACGGCAGAAAGGAGGAGTTTTTTTATAGAAAAGCTCATAAGCAGACTGCCATTAATAAAAATACCGAATGTGAGGATCACCATGTAAATTAAGATACCGCAGGCAGCTCCCTCAATAATTCCTTTGCGGCGTCTGAAATGTCCGCAGAATAAGCCGGAAATGAAAGTGCCAATTATAAGGGAAATTCTTGTAAATGCAGATAAATTATCGCAGTTGTCTGTTAAAAAATACACAAATGCAGAGAATAATATTATGATAATTAAAATGGTAAACATGCCTATAAGTGAAGAAAGAAAAAGGCTTTTCCATAAGTTTGTCCATATGCTTTCCCTATATTTACGCATAAAAATACCTCCGCATTTATCAGTCTGACTAAATAATATGCGGAGGATATTTGTTTTATTCTTCACCTTCAGAAGTTTTCTTTGACTTTTTATTTTTTTTGGAGTTTTCTTTTTCAGCCTCAAGTCTTTCGTGAACAGTGGTATTTTCAGAAATGGCCCAGAGCTTTATGCGGAGCTTATTGCGTTCGCCACCTGTTTCAATGACAACATTGTCATCACCCTTACGAACGACCATTCCAACAATACCGCCTATTGTAACTATTTCGTCGCCGATTTGAATGTTATTTTGCATGCTTTTAGTTTCTTTTTCCTTTTTTCTTTGAGGTCTTATCATGATAAAGTACATGAAAAGAATAACTACACCGAATAAAAGGAGAGAACTTCCGATGCTTGCACCGGCATTTGCAGTGCTGCCTGATGATGAACCGCCTTCAGCAAAAGCAGAAATTGTAGATAAATTAGTTAATGCAGAAACAGCGGCAATAGATGAAGCTGTTTTGATGAATGATTTAATTGTCATTAAAAAATACCTCCAAATTTAATAAATATCTTAGAACCGGTCAGAACTTTTTTTACTTGCTTTTAATATATTCATCTATAGACTTAGCAGCAGTTTTGCCTGCACCCATAGCAAGAATAACCGTAGCAGCGCCTGTAACAGCGTCACCGCCTGCATAAACGCCCTCACGAGTTGTAAGCATGTCCTCATTAACAACAAGACAGCCTCTTTTGTTAGCTTCAAGACCATGTGTAGTTGTTCTGATAAGAGGATTTGGTGAAGTACCGATTGACATAACAACAGTATCAACAGGAAGTTCGTAATTTGAACCCTCAACAGCAATCGGACTTCTTCTTCCGCTTTCATCAGGTTCACCAAGTTCCATTTTGATACATTCCATAGCCTTAACTCTGCCGTTTTCATCAGGAATGATTTTTACCGGATTATTAAGAGTGAGGAATTCAATGCCTTCTTCCTTAGCGTGATGCACTTCCTCAAGACGTGCAGGCATTTCAGCCTCTGAACGTCTGTAGACTATGTAAACCTTTTCAGCACCCATTCTCATAGCACTTCTTGCAGCGTCCATAGCAACGTTTCCGCCGCCAACAACCGCAACAGCCTTTGATTTGATTACAGGTGTATCATACTCATCAAGGTAGCCTTTCATAAGATTGATTCTTGTAAGATATTCATTTGCAGAACATACACCAATAAGAGCTTCGCCTTCGATACCCATAAATCTCGGCAGACCTGCACCTGAACCAACGAAAACAGCTTCATAGCCCATTTCCATAAGCTCATCAATTGAAAGAACTTTACCGATAACCATATTTGTCATGATTTCAACGCCGAGTGACTTTAAAGCGTCAACTTCCTTTTGAACAATAGCCTTTGGAAGACGAAATTCAGGAATACCATACATAAGAACGCCGCCTGCAGTATGGAATGCTTCAAATACAGTAACTTTGTATCCAAGACGTGCAAGGTCACCTGCACAAGTGAGTCCTGAAGGACCTGCACCTACAACAGCTACCTTATGACCATTTGACTTTGGGATATCAACAGACTTAGGAGTCTGAGAAAGCATATAGTCAGCAGCAAAGCGTTCAAGACGACCAATACCTACCGGTTCACCCTTGATTCCACGAACACATTTACCCTCACACTGATTTTCCTGAGGACAAACACGTCCGCATACAGCAGGCAGGCCGTTAGTAGTTTTGATTATATCATAAGCATTCTCAAAGTTGCCCTGAGCGATTTCTGCAACGAATTCAGGAATTCTTACTCCAACAGGACATCCGCTGACACAAGGCTTATTTTTACAGTTAAGGCATCTCTGAGCCTCTTCCATAGCCATTTCTTTTGTATATCCCAGTGTAACTTCCTTAAAGTTTCTGGCTCTTATCTGAGGTTCCTGTTCAGGCATAGGAACCTTTGTTAAAGACATATTAGGCATAATTTTATATTACCGCAAAAGCGGTATTCCTCCTTTAAACAAAAGTTTGGATAATTTTAGTATCCATAATAATCTTCTGTGCACAAGATTATTGAATTCCTTTAAGCATGCGGCATTCGTGTTCTTGTTCACGATAAGTTGAATTTCTTGACATAAGCTCATCAAAGTCAACAAGATGACCGTCAAAGTCAGGTCCCTCAACACAGGCATATCTGATTTTTCCGTCAACAGTAACACGACATCCGCCACACATACCAGTACCGTCAATCATTATAGGGTTGAGAGAAACAATAGTCTTTATGTTGAATTCCTTGGTTACGTCGCAAATGAATTTCATCATTGGAACAGGACCGATAGCAATAACAGCATCATAATTTCTTCCACTCTCAATTAATTCACGCAGAGCGTTTGTAACGAAACCTTTTTTGCCATAGCTACCGTCATCAGTACAGAGAACAAGCTCTGAACAGCATGCTTTAAATTCATTTTCAAGAATAACCATATCCTTATTTCTGAAACCTGCGATTACATCAACGTCTATATTATTATTGAAGAGCTGTTTTGCCTGCGGATATGCAATAGCACATCCTACACCGCCGCCTACAACACAGACTTTTTTTGCATTTGGATCTATATGAGTTGGAATTCCGAGCGGACCAACAACATCAAGTATAAAATCGCCTTCATTGAATTTAGAGAGCTTTTCTGTTGAAAAGCCTGCAATCTGAAAAATAATAGTAATAGTACCTGCTTTGCGGTCATAGTCAGCAATAGTCAGCGGAATTCTTTCGCCCTTTTCGTCTGTTCTGAAGATAATAAACTGACCTGCCAAAGCTTTTTTAGCAATAAAAGGAGCTTCTATTTCCATAAGAACTACAGATGGATTAAGCTCTTCTTTTTTTATAATTTTGAACATCATTGTTCCTCCTTGTTAATAGGAAATGCCTGTTTACATGAAATATAACTTTAGGCAACAACGCACAAAGCATATCCAACAGCTTTGTACGTTATTGCCTTTATTATAACATAATTGTTTTTTATTTGCAATAGTTTTTTGCTACATTCAGCAGTTTGCCGCATTTTTCCAGGCAAGCATAACTAAATTGTGTACTATTGAGGCAAGACTGTAAAAGTATTTTTTACATACCGCCTCTCAGGAAGAAACAGTTTTGAATTATCAATGCACAGCCGCCTGCAAAATTATTTTTATCCTTAATCGGACTTAAAACAACTCGTTCAGCAATTTCGTCACCGGTAACCTTTGCAATGCATCTCTTACAGAATTCCAACTGTTTATCAGTAAGGTTTATATTATGAATAATAATTCTCTGTGCAAAAAATCCGCATGCAAGGTTATTGATAAGTACGCCCAATTTGCTTAAAAGACCGGAAACAAGCTTTACAACAGGTTCTTCACCTCTTGCAATTGAAAGTGCAACATTATCAATACTGATATTACTTTTATCTCCCTCTGTAAGCTCGTAAAGAACAGGTGTATTTTCCTTTGAATATATCTCACCAAAAGCAGATGTTACGGCATTTAATGAAAGCTCTGCCTTGACTGAACCGTCAGGATAACCGTCAAAACTGCGTCCACCCGGATTAACAATGTATCTTTCAATCATATATGTATATGACTGAAAATCATTTGAGAGTTCATTTTTATGGAGTATAGCGAGGTTCGTTTGATTTCCGTAATGTATGAAAGCCTGATTCATCTGATAACCGTTAACACCTTTAAAATCATTGCTTGCCAAAGCCCATAGACCTATTGCATTGGCACATTGAACCTCAATATCAACACCGCTTGAAATTTTATCAATGAAGTTAGTAAAATCAAGAACACCGTCTTTATAGAATATTTTAAGTCTGCCCCACATAAGAGGAACAACTCCTATGCCAAGACCTAAAACATTTTCCTTTGTAAGACAGCTGTTTTCCATCATTTCGTTGCTCTGATTGATTATATAGTTAATTATATCCTTACTGGAAGTCCTTTCATCAATGGTTGTGCTTGCTTTATCAAGAACCTGACCGTCCAAGGTTGTCAGACCTACGCAAATCATGTTCTCATCGACAGTAGCACCAAGAGCAAATTTATAATTGACATTAATATCAATCAGGATTTTTCTTCTGCCTTTCTGGAGCTTTTCAGCACATACAGGAGCTTCTCCAAGTTCTACAAGAACGCCTTCTTCAATCATTTCATTAGTAATAATTGTAACAGCGGCTCTTGTTATTTCCAAAGCACTTGCAACGTCTACTCTGGATATTGGACCTAATTCTTTAATAACTCTTAAAATCTGCATTCTGTTTCTGCGTTTTAAGTCAAGTTTACTGATTCCGCATTTTTCCATAATTCATAACTCCATTCCGTATTATTCTTTTTACATGTAAAGGTTTAATCAAAATTGTACGAAAATGTATCAAAATAAAATTTATACGGAGATTTTTATTGATACAAATTCTTGATGAAGGATTCAGGAAATAACTGCACAAATCACTTTTTCTTTTAATAAGTTTGTAAATATGAATTGATAAATACAATCAGTGCAGTTTTAAAAATTTTAATCAAACTAACGTAACTTTTAACCCATAAAAATTATAACACATAAACATAAATTTTTAAACAGTTAATAATAAAAAAACTTTTATTTTGTATAAATGAACAAACTATATAAAAAGTTAACTAAATAAATTATCTATATGTACAATAATCGGCAGCGTTACTACAGATAATATTGTACTTGCGGCAAAAATTTCTGAAGCATAAAGACTGTTTTTTTCATATCTTATACATTGCAGTGTACACATTGCAGCAGCAGGTGCTGAAGCAGCAACCAAAACAGTAATTCTTACCTGTTCATTTACATTAAACAATGAAAAGACAGCAAGCAGAATCAATGGGAGTAAAATCAGCTTTAAAAATGAAACATAATAAATTCCCGGTTTTTTCAAAAGCTTGAGGATTTTTGTATCTGCAATAGTAACTCCGGAAACTATCATTGCAAGCGGTGTATTAAGATTTGAAATGAAGTTCAAAGAATCTGTAATAATATCGGGCAGACGTATCTGAGCAAAGAACATGATAATACCTAATACAATTGAGATTATAACAGGAGAATAGAAAACCTTGACTATGTTTTTAAGATTTCTTTCTCCTGAAATAAGAATTATTCCATGAGTCCATACAACCAAGTTAAAAACTGTAAGAAAAGCAGTAAGGTAAAATATGCCCTCACTTCCGAAAAGAGCGTTAACAAGAGGTATTCCCATAAAACCACAGTTAGAATAAATTGCTGAAAATCGTTCAATCTGAGTTTCACGTCCGTCCTTTTGCGGTATCAACAAATATGCAGCAACTATTAAAATTATATATGATAAAATTGAAAGTCCGAAAGCAATAAGAAGATTTTTAACAAGTTGAGGCTTATAATCTGTCTGATAAGCCATTAAAATAACTATAGGATTAACTACAGTGAGTACAAGCTTGGAAAGTTCTTTATTTCCGTCATCAGTTATGATTTTTGTTTTTTTACATATTATACCTACAATAATTAAAATCAGCATGATTAAAGTTTGATTTAAGATTATTTCTGCATTTTCCAAAGAAAGACCTCCGATTAAAACTGTAAAACAAGCCAAAAGAGAATTGATAAAATATAAAATATCACAAAAACAGATATAAATAAAATCAATAATGCTTTATCTGCAATTTTATACGTCTTTTGACTGAAAGTTAACTTTTTATCTTTAATTAACAGCAAAATGAAAGCTGCCAAACCGATGATTGAAGCAAAAAGCCCGATCTTCCATCCTACAGGATAGAATTTTAATAAAAGAGTACTTCCGGCTTTGACCTTAACAGCCATAAATGAGCCTAAAACCTTGTGAATTTCACACTTTTTGCCGTCAAGCCGAGCTGTGTAGCCTTTATTATATGAAAACGGCAGATAGACATAACCGTCATCTTCGGAATAAACAGTAATTGTATTTCCATTTAGCTGTATATGAGCAGTTTGGGCTTCATTGAGTGCGGAAGAAATTTCTTTTGCATCCAACGAATAAACACCAAATGAACTTACGTCTATATCTTTTTTTAACTCTACTCTTATGTTAATATATCTGTTTTCAAAAGTACCCAAATCCAGAATACCGTTATTTTTTTTATTAGGATAATTGTTTTCTAATAAAACATTGTTAAGATATATTTTTACTGAATTATAATACGGTTCACTCAGATTTGTCGAATAATTGCTGAAAACGTCAAAATAAAGCTCTTTTTTATCAGTTATGAGAAAACTGTATTCTAAGTAGGCAGGCTTTTTGTTATCAATGATTTTTAGTGAGAATTTATCATGGTCATGGCAGTATTCTATGTTTTCACATTTGTAAGGAACATACTCCAAAACAGTTCGTTCTTTATTCAAGAGTTTTTCTGACATATATTTTGTTGTATACAGACGTGTATATGAATTAAAATCCATAAGCTCTTTCGGATTTGTTTTACTTATCAAAGCACCATCGGGAAGTATGGTATTTTCATAGATTTTATAAGTTCCGTTAGAATCCAGAGGGGTAAAGTATTTATTGGTATTTGAAGATGTTCCGATTAAGTATTTATTCATTAAAAAAGCGTCAGTAAGTACAGTACCGCCATGAGAAGAACTGTCAAGCCAGTATGAAGAATAACCTAATCTTTTTAATGTGTAAAAGAAACTGCTGTCATTAAGAGATGTGTAGTGACTTATAGTATTAAAGCCCATAGCTTCAGACATATTTGAATAAAAATAGAATTTTTTTGTTTTCAATCTGAAAAAGTCGTGGTCATGGAGTCGCTGACTTATTTCAATAGTGTTTTGATAGCGTTCACCATTATCGTGAACATTTCCCATATAGACATTTGTATTGAAAAAGCTTTCTGCAATAAAAATCATTGAAATGAATAGGGAAGCGTACATTGTATTGATTTTGCCATGACGCTTGAATAGTATTATTGATGTATAAGCAGCAGCAGTAATAATTGAAAGAACACTTAATATGACTGCATCTGAATTGCTTGTCCATAAAGTAGAAACATATGAGTTGATTTTTTTTACTCCGAATATACATATAAGACCATAGAGAACGAAAATAAATCCGGATATTACAAGCGAAGCAATGATGTATTTTTTGCTTGGTATTTTTTTATTTGACCTTCTTTTTGATACAAGAAGCACTGCACATGAATTAAGTCCCAGAAAAATTACAATATATCCGTATCGCAGCGGATAAGCCTGATAACTTCCCGTATGCCACAGTTTATTTATTGGATCTATAAATGAACCTAAAAATGTTAATATAAATAATATAGCAATGCTCTTTGGAATATTATTTGAAAAGAGCTTTCGTTTTAAGAAAATAAGCAGAATTGCTGCAAGTATAATTGCCGTACATGAATAGAGTACAAACTTATCTGAAAAATGAGCAAAAAATGAATTCTGAGCAAAAAGAGCTATTGCAGAATCGCTTCTTCCGGAACTTGTGAACTGTATTAACGCAGGAATCCATACAACAGCCGACATCATTGAAGCAATGGCAGAACCAATAATGAATTTTAAACTTATTTCACCCTTTTTATGCTTAGGTGAGCAGCAATAAGAGATTATACCAAAGCCAAGAATTATAAATATTATATTCATAAAACTCAAATAGAAATTAAGTGCCATAGAAAGTGTCAGGCAAATGGTATAAAGTCCGTATTTTCCGGTATAGGAAAGTCTGTATAATGAAAGGAGCAGGATAGGGAAAAGACACATCATATCAAGCCACATATTGTTTTGGTAATATGTCATGCCATATCCGCAGAAGCAGTACATTAGGCTGAGTATAATATTAAAGATTGTTGGAAGCTGTTTGTGAATTATTTTGAAAAAAAGCGACGCAGTAAATCCGCATGACGCAAGTTTGAGCATTGTCAGTATGTTCATAAAGTTCATCATTTGACTTTCATCAACCGAA
Organism: Ruminococcus sp. UBA6407; assembly: GCA_002438605.1. GTDB lineage: Bacteria > Bacillota > Clostridia > Oscillospirales > Ruminococcaceae > Ruminococcus > Ruminococcus primiciens. The sequence goes on along the minus strand of DJPR01000002.1, from coordinate 82,114 downwards.
AGGGAAAGGAGTGAAAAAGGAGAGGAAATAAAAAACAGAAAAACTCCCCATAAGTTCATACCGCCTCCGCCTTTTCCAAGTAATAGCGAACCGCCTGTTTCCAATATATTTTTAAATTCAAGGAGCAGGGGAAGGTACTGTTGTTCAAAGTCGCACCAAACAATAGACCTGTCTCCAAAAGGATACAATCCGGAAATTGCAAAATAAATTAAAAAAAGCAAACAGCATATTAAGAAAACAGTAAAAGCAGGAACGGCTGTTTTAAATGCTGATTTTATTATCTTTTTATTCATACATTTAAATTCCTTATAATAATTTATTTTATGGTTATCTGGTTTTCAATAAGACTTCTGCAATTTCGATATCTTCGGGAGTTGTAATTTTAATATTTGTATAGTCACTTAAAGTCATATATACTTTATGACCTAATGCTTCTACAAGCTGACAGTCATCAGTAAAGTCAAGGTCATGTTCCAAAGCAAAATCTATTCCTTCAAAGTAAACATGACGTTTAAATACCTGAGGTGTTTGAGTTATATATAACTTTGAACGCTGTGGAGTATCAACAATCAATCCGTCCTCGACCAGCTTAATCGTATCCTTTACAGGAACTCCCAAAGCAGCACCGCCAAAAACTCTTGCATCTTTTATTGCTGTTTCAATAAATTCAGGCTTGACCAAAGGTCTTGCTCCGTCATGTATGGCAACCATTTTGGTATCCTTGCTTATGCTGCGTATACCGTTTATAACGCTTTGCTGACGTGTGTTTCCCCCCTCAACGCAGTTAACAAGCTTGGAAATTCCAAGCTTGTCGGCTTCTTCCTTTATTTCAGGAATATCCTGTTTTCTTGCAACAATTATGATTTCTTTTACGCTTTCACATTCTTGAAATGCTTTCATTGTATTGCCGATAACTTTGCAATTTCCCAAAGGCAGTAAAATTTTATTTACGCCGTTCATTCTTGTTGAGTTTCCTGCACAAACAATTATAACTGATGTATCCATGATATTATGTCTTACTCCTTTATTTTCCAGATGTTTTCAGCATAATCCTTTATAGTTCTGTCAGAACTGAATTTTCCTGCATTACACATATTTATCCATTGCTTTTTAGCAAAATCAAGGCGATTTTTATAGTCTGAGTTTGATTTTAGCTTAGCCTCAACATAACTTTCAAGGTCACCAAGCAGATAATAATTATCAGGTTCATGCCAGCTTGCACCGTCAAGGAGTGACATATATAGTTCTCTGAAATCTCCTGAACCGCCGTCTGAAACAGTACCGTCAATTAATGTTGACACAACACGTCTTATTTTTTCATTGGATGAGAAAAGTTTTCTGCTGTTGTATTCAGGGAGTATCCTTTTCAGTTCTTCTACCTTTGCACCGAAGATGTAATTATTTTCTGCACCTGCTTCTTCAACGATTTCAACATTTGCACCGTCAAGTGTTCCAAGAGTAACTGCACCGTTAAGCATAAGCTTCATATTTCCCGTACCTGAAGCTTCCGTACCTGCTGTTGAGATTTGTTCAGAAACATCAGCCGCTGCAACAAGTTTTTCAGCATAGGAAACATTATAATTTGACACAAAAACAACATTTATGAGCTTATTTACTTCATTATCAGAAGAAATGATTTCAGCTATCTCATTTATGTATTTGATAATAGCTTTTGCACGTCTGTATCCCGGAGCAGATTTTGCACCAAATATAAATGTTACAGGAGAAATATTTTTAATAGAACCGTCTTTTATTCCAAAATATATGTATAGTATTGAAAAGGCATTAAGAAGCTGTCTTTTATATTCATGAAGTCTTTTTATTTGTATATCAAATATACTGTTCGGATTAATTGTAATATTCTCTTTTGATTTTATAAAATCAGCAAGCTGTTTTTTCTTTTCACTTTTAATTTGTATGAATTTATTTAAGGTTTCTTCATCATCCGAATACTTTTCAAGCTCTTTAAGCTTATCAAGGTCAATTATCCAGTCATCATTTCCGAAAAGCTGAGTAATAAAAGCTGAAAGTTCACGATTACAAAGTCCAAGCCAGCGGCGTTGAGTTATACCATTTGTTTTGTTCTGAAATCGTTCAGGAAAGACCTTATACCAATCATTAAGAACAGTATCCTTGAGAATTTCTGTATGTATTTTAGCTACACCATTTGTATATGACGAACAGTAAACAGCCATATTTGCCATATGAACCATATTGTCCTTTATGATTTTCATATTGTTTACAGCCTTCGCATCAATATTTTTTGAATACATTTCAGCTAACAGCGTTTCATTGACCATAATAATAATTTCATAAATTCGAGGTAAAAGTTCTTCGATAAGTTTGCTGTTCCATTTTTCAAGAGCTTCCTGCATAATGGTATGATTTGTATAGTTAAACACCTTGCAGGCAGTTTTAAAAGCACTTTCATATGAAAATCCTTCATTATCCATAAGAAGTCTTATAAGCTCAGGAATTGAGATTACAGGATGAGTATCATTAAGCTGAATTGTAACATATTCAGCAAGATTTTCAAGCGTACCGAATTTAGTTTTATGTTTTTTCAGTATGTCATTGAGAGATGCAGAACAGAAGAAATACTGTTGTTTAAGACGAAGTTTTTTTCCGTCGTCTGTATCATCATTTGGATAGAGAACTCTTGAAATATCCTCAGCATATATTTTTTCTTTTGAGGCTTCAAGGTAGTTTTGCTGATTAAATAAATCAAAATCAAATTCCTTTACAGGCTCAGCCTGCCAGAGTCTTAATGTACCAATATTATTTGTTTTACAGCCGATTATCGGCATATCATAAGGTACAGCTTTAACAGTCTGATTGCTGAATTTAATTTCTACTGCATCTTTATCGCATCTTGTTGACCAGCAGTCACCATATTTAGTCCAATCGTCAATATCTTCCTTTTGAAATCCGTTTTCAATTTTTTGTTTGAACAGACCATATTTATAGCGTATGCCGTATCCGTCAAGAGGGAGATTAAGAGTAGCAGCACTGTCGAGAAAACAAGCTGCAAGACGTCCAAGCCCGCCGTTTCCGAGAGCTGCGTCCTCAATTTCTTCAAGTGAATTTAGCGAAATGCCGCATTCCTTAAAAATTTCGCTGACTTCATCATATATTCCAAGACAAAGCAGATTATTAAAAATTGCTCTGCCTACAAGAAATTCCATAGAAAAATAGCATGCACGTCTGCTGCAAAGATGTCTTTCACGACTTTTTTGCCAGTCATCTGCAAACAGTTCCATGAGTGCCTCACCTAAAGCATTATGAATTTGCTGTACAGTTGCATTTTTCGGTTCTGTATTAAGCTTTTCCAAAAAGACGTTTTTAATAGTATTTTTATCCATATTAATATCTCCAATCGTGATTTAATTAATCTCCGAGTCTGTTAAAAAGTTTATTCAGCTTTTTAATTTTTTTGGAGAGCTTAGGAGTAAAGTCTGATTTAACAGTTCTGAATTCCCAGTTTCCGCCAAGAGTAGACGGTGTATTCATTCTTCCATCTGCACCGCTTTCAATAAAATCCTGAATCTGAGCAACAGCAGTTTCAGCAATACTGCCCCAAGCTGATTTAATAACAGCACCAGGAATTTGAGCTTTTTTTCTTACTCCAAGATATTTTTTTGCAAATTTAAGATTTTTGTCGTTTAAGTTTTCAGTCCAGCCGATCAATGTTTCATTATCATGTGTACCTGTATATACAAAGCAATTTGTATTTTTATAGTTATGCGGCAGAAACTCATTTTTGCCATTATCAAAAGCAAACTGCATTACCTTCATGCCCGGATATCCAACTTCATCAAGCATGTTCCTAACTTCAGGAGTAATAAATCCGAGGTCTTCTGCAATTATATTAAGCTTTCCGATATTTTTTTCTGTAATTTTGAAAAGTTCAGCTCCCGGACCTTTTTTCCATTCGCCTTTTTCAGCAGTTTTGTTTCCGTATGGAATGGTATAAAAACTTTCAAAGCCACGGAAATGGTCGATTCTTACAATGTCATAAATTTCAGAAGCAAATTTTATTCTGTTTATCCACCATGTATATTGGGTGGACTTATGATATTCCCAATTATATACAGGATTTCCCCAAAGCTGACCCTCCGGAGAAAATTCATCAGGAGGGCATCCTGCAACCTCAACAGGTTTTTTGTTTTTGTCAAAACAGAAAAGTTCAGGTTCAGCCCATGCCTCAACACTGTCATATGCTGCATAAATAGGAATATCGCCAATAATTTCAATTCCACATTCATTGGCGTAATGTTTGACTCTGAACCATTGCTGATAGAACTTAAACTGCATAAATTTAAAAAATCCTATTTCTTTTTTCAGTTCTTTTTTAGCGTTGGAAACAGCACCTTTTTCATGCATTGCCAGCTTTTTATCCCATTCATACCATGCCTTGCCGTCATTTTTAAATTTCAACGCCATAAAAAGTGCGTATTCATTAAGCCATGATTTATTTTTTCTTGTAAATTCTTCATATTCAGGACATTTTGAAGGTTTAAAGCGACTATATGCTTTTCTGAGAACATTAAAGCAATTTTTATATATCAGACTATAGTTTACATGTCTGCTGTCATCTTCCCAGATTATGCTGTCATACTCATCACGTTCAAGCAGACCCTCTTCTTCAAGAGTTTCAAAATCAATGAAGTATGGATTTCCTGCATTAACTGAAAACGACTGATAAGGAGAGTCGCCATAGCTTGTAGGTGACAGGGGAAGAATTTGCCAGCACTTTATTCCGCTGCGGTAAAGAAAGTCAATAAATGCATAAGCTGATTGTCCCAGCTTGCCTATTCCGTAAGCTGACGGAAGGCTTGAAATATGCATAAGAATACAGCCTTTTCTCATACTAAACTCCATTCTGCTAATTTAATGCAATAAATATACCCTTTGCAAAGTATTGCATTAGTAGCCTATATTAATTATTTTCTTCAAGAAATTCAGATTCGTAATCAGAGATTTGCTTAAGCTGTCGCTGCATTTGTCGTGTACGGACGCCCACAAGTTTATTAAGCTCGTCATTTGCAGTTTCCAACCGCTGCTGAGTTTTTTCAAGAGCGTCAGCAAATTTGTCAAATTCATTTTTTACGTCACCAAGAACTCTCCATACGTTTTTGCTGTGTTTTTGTATTGCCATGCTTCTGAAGCACATCTGCAGACTGTTAAGCATAGCCGCCATAGTACTTGGACCTGCAACATTAACATGATATTCACGCTGGAGAATTTCTATTAAACCATTATTTACAGCCTCTGCATAAAGTCCCTCAAAAGGCAGGAACATTAGTGCAAATTCTGTTGTATTCGGAGGGTCTATATACTTTGAGCTGATGTCCTTTGCTTCACTTTTTATTGTACTGATAAGATTTTTCTTTGCAGTTTCTATATCCGATAAATTTCCACTGTCATAAGCATCTTTCAGTGCCGCATAAGTATCTCCCGGAAACTTAGAGTCAATAGGAAGTAAAATGGTCTGACCGTTTTCGGTAGGGATTTTAACTGCAAATTCAACAAAACCCTTTTTAATTTTTGCGTTAACTTCATATTGAGCAGGGGAGAGAATTTGTTCCAGAATAGTGCCAAGCTGTATTTCACCTACAATGCCTCTTGTTTTAACATTTGTGAGAACCTTTTTCAAATCTCCTACACCTGATGCAAGATTCTGCATTTCTCCGAGTCCCTTATAAACCTGCTCAAGACGTTCATTTACAAGAGAAAAAGCCTGAGTCATTCGTTCGTCAAGAGTCTTTTGTAATTTAGTATTTACAATTCCCTGAATTTTATCAAGCTGCTGATTATTGTCACTTTGAATAAGAGCGAGCTTATTTTCAACGGAACGTCTTATGTTTTCGAGTTTTTGTTCACTTTCGACAGCAAATGATTGAAAACGCTGTTCCAACTGAGATGACATTTTAGCAGTCATATCAATAACAGTCTGCTGTTTCTCCATAAGGTGCTGATTTATTGTGTTCAGCTGAGTTATCTGTGCATGGCTGATATCATTCTGACTGCGTGAAACAACATCAGAAATAGAACGCAGATTTTCGTTTGCAGATGAGTTAAGCTCCTGCCTTAATCTGCTGTTTTGAGTTTCAAGTTCCTTTTTAAATTCAGAAGAAGTATTGCTGTTTTTCAGCATAATCATAATTACAATTGATTCAATTATAGTTATTATTAAAAGTATCAAAATAATTTTATCCATAAATGTATAATCCTTTCATATCTTCAAAATATATATGGAAGAAAAGGGGGAGCGAAAATGAAAGCAGCAGAGAGAATATTTTCTTTCTTAATGGGATATTTTATGTACAGTTTAATTGAAATTGTAGTAAGAGGCTATACACATTGGTCAATGGCTCTTACAGGAGGACTTGTTCTTGCAATATTTTATGATATTAACAGCAGAAAAGCCATAACTCTTATAAAAAATTGTATTATCGGAGCTATAATAATAACTTTGATTGAATTAATGGTTGGTATATTTGTAAATCGGCTGATGCATTGGGAGGTTTGGGATTATTCAGACATGCCGCTGAATATTTTGGGACAAATATGTCTGCCATTTTCAATTGCATGGTTTTTTATAAGCATACCGGCATATTATTTATGCAGAGCCATCAGAAAAAGATTTTCATAGATTATGTGAATAATGGGTAAACACTACTGCTTTTGTTATTATACCATGAACTAAAAAAAAAATCAATTCTAATGTGAATATAAAAAAGTTTTGCCTTTCGTAAATTCGTGTATAGGCAAGCTGTAAAAGACTTAAGGCAACACCGCACAAAGCACGTCAAAAGACTTTGCACGTCATAAACTTGCAAATTTTCCGTCAT
>DJPR01000002.1:68869-75179 GCA_002438605.1 Ruminococcus sp. UBA6407 | reverse complement strand
CGTTTCTGACATGCCATCTTTGTACGGTGTTGCCTTAATTAATTTCTTAACGAAATTTTAATTGACAAAATAATAAAAATAATATATAATTACGTTAACAGGTTAAATCCTGATTAAATTATTTTTTCTACACCATTGCAGTTCTCAATCTATGAGGACTGCAATGTTTTTATACAGGCAATATCGCATAATCTTTTATCAGATTGCTAAAGACAAAAAATCAGGAGTCTTATAATGAAATAAGACTCCTGAAATAATATTAAATTTTAGGAAACAGCGTCAAATGATGTAATTATTCTAAGGATGTATTTTTGAATTGCAACTGCATCCTGAGCATTAACACCGTTTCTATTACCCTGAACATCAGCATTATATGCACCCTGTGCACTCAATGGATATTTTGAACTGCTGATCAGATAGCATTTAATTACAACAGCATCTGAGATATCAACCTTACCATCGCAGTTAGCGTCACCTGGGAGATAATTAACAGGCTGTGTTGTAGTTGTTGTAGTTGCCTTTGTAGTAGTTGTTGCTTTTGTAGTTGTAGTTGTTGTAGTAGCTTTTGTGGTAGTTGTTGTTATCTTGGTTGTAGTAGTTGTTTGTGGAGGAGTAGCGTTCTTAGCAACTTCCATAACTGCTGTGTAAGCCTGTTTTGGTGTATAGTTTGCACCAAAGAGAAGAGGATTCTGACTGCTTCTCCAGCTGATGCTGTCATGAGTACCCCAAACAGTAACAGAGCTTATTGAATCAGCATGGTCAACAGCAAGCTGAAGAATCTCTTTGTAAAGAGCAGCCTGAGATGATTCATTTGTTGTAGTTATATCAAGCTCAGTGATCTGTACATCAAGACCTGTGCTGATGAACTTTTCGAGTGCAGTTTTATAAACAGAAGCACTTGGATAGCCTACATCAAGGTGTGACTGCATGCCGATACCATCGATAAGACCTTTTTCTTTAAGCTTCATAGCAATGTTATAAAGGTCATTTGTTTTTGCAGGGATATATTCATTATAATCGTTAATGTAAAGTTTGCAGCCTGCCGGAGCATACTTTCTTGCATAAGTAAATGCATTGATTATAAATTCATCGCTGTCACCATAAATCTTTGTCCAGTTTGAGTTGTTTGCGTCACGAAGTCCGCCGCCGTCATTAAGGAAAGCTTCATTAACAACATCATAAGCATAAAGGTCAAGATTAGGATAATCCTTAGCAATAAGCTCAAAAGTATTCTTTATGAAGTTTTCCATACGCTGATTCATAATTTCCTTAGATACATAAGCACCTGAACTGCTGAAGTTCTCTCTGAAGAACCAGTCAGGAGTCTGGCTGTACCAAACAAATGTATGACCACGCATTGAAATTCCGTTCTGTTCGCAGAATTTAAGTGTAGCTTGTGTTCCGCTGTTAAATGTAACCTGTGGGTTTACATTATTGCCATACTGCTGGCTTGCAGACTGATTAAGAATAGCATCAGGCTTCAATTCATTTTCAGGAGTGATACTGTTGAAATGATTTTTAATAAATGTTGCTCCTGAATTTAATTCATTAGGGCTTACAGAAGTACCGAATTTAAAGAGACCGGCAAAGGCATCTTTAAGGTATCCAGTAGAAACGTCTGAAGAACCCGGATCTGTACCCGGATCTGTGCCTGGATCTGTAGTGCCTGTTTGTGATCCTGATGTTCCCTGACCTGTTGTAACAGTAGAAGCAGTACCCTTAACGGCACCAATAGCTTCATCCATGTAAAAATCAGCTGTACTGTCAGCATTCTCTACATAAAGAAGAAGGTCAGAAGCACCTGATGGGATAGTATATGCTGTATTTTCAAGCTTTGTCCATTCAGTACTCTTTGCATTAGCTGAAGCGACTGTATCATACTGTGTTTCACCGCTCGCATCCTGATACTGAAGTGTCAATCTCATTTCTTGAGTTGAACCGCTGTTCTGAAGAACACCAACACTAAAGCTGTATGCTGAACCCGGTACAAATGTTGAAGTGTTTAAAGTATAAGCAGCACCATGCCATGTATCAGTACGTCCTTCTACGAGGAGAGCATTTTTGCCTGCATATGGTGATTTGCCGCTAAGAGAAAGTGTAGAGTCGCCTCTTGACTGCCAATCATCCTTGCTGCTTTCAAATGTGCTGTGGAAGTAGTAACCGTTTGAATCCGGTTCAACAGCAGGTGTACTTGGAGTTGTACCTGGATCTGTTGTTGTACCGCCTTCACCCTTACCTATTGTAAGGACATTCTTATAAACATTAGCTGAACCTGAGCTTTGATAACCCTCAATATTAAGAGCTACTTCGTACATCTTGCCCATTTTAAGTCCAACTTTTTCCCAAGCTTCAAAGTGCTTTGAAACTGAAATTCTGCCTTCAATTTTTGTACCGTTTGCAGACGGTTTGTTCTGACGAACGCTCCAGTACTGATCGAATGTTGTATTACCGTCAATTGATGGCTGATTTACTCTTGTTGTTTTGTAGATATCATAAGTACCGCCGTCAACAGTAATAGTTCCAAGAGCGGATGTAGCTCCCGGTGGTCTCCAGCTGCCCCATGTTTCTACGATATAATACTCAACAAGTGGATTTCTTGTCCAACCATAAACACACATATAGGAATTTCCGTTTGGTTTATAATCAACACCATAGTCAATATAAACACCATTTAAATCCTGATATGTTTGTGTACAGTCAAACTTTTGTCCTTTACGGAAAAGACAGTTATTAATGTTGTTCCACTCACAGCTGAAATTTCCGTTGCCGTTAAGAGTCATGCTTGTGTTTCCGCTGTCTTTCCATAACTCATAAGCATAGCCGTCTTCTGTACCGGTTTTATTTTCTGTAATTACTGTAGCTGCATCAACGCTTATTGCAGGAACATTTGCTGTACAGAACATAAAAGCCATAAGACAACTGGTAACCTTAGTCATCAATTTCCCTTTTAGTTTGTTCTTCATAAAAAAGAACACCTCCTTTTAAGGCTATTATAGCAATCTTGGTAAAAGTTGTCAATAGTCTGTTAAAAAATAGGACCATTTTTAGCGAAAGTGAGCTATAAATGGTCAGTTGTTAACAAAAAAGCAATATTTGAAAAATGTAATTTATTTACAAAAAAGTGCTGCTATATGATATAGCAGCACAAAGTTTTACATATTATCAATCTGATTAACAGCAGCGTCCAGCCAATCACCCTCAAATAATTCAATAACACCATTATCACAGGCAGCTGCAAGGTCAGAACAAATAGGAATTCTTGCTAAAACAGGAATACCATATTCCATTGCAACTTCATCAATATGGCTCTTGCCAAAGACCTCAATTTTCTTTTTGCAGTCAGGACATTCAAGATAGCTCATATTTTCAATAATTCCGATAATTGGTATATTCATCATTTTTGCCATTTTTACAGCTTTTTCAACAATCATTGAAACAAGCTCCTGAGGAGAAGTAACAATAACAATGCCGTTTACAGGGATTGTCTGAAAAACAGTAAGAGGAACATCGCCTGTTCCCGGAGGCATATCAACGAAAAGATAATCTACATCTTTCCATATTACGTCAGTCCAGAATTGCTTGACAACACCTGCTATGACAGGACCTCTCCATACAACCGGATCAGTATCATTTTCAAGGAGAAGATTTACAGACATAACGTCAATTCCCATTTTGCTTTTTACAGGGATAATGCCGAGTTCCGTTCCCTGAGCCTTTTCTTTTATTCCAAAAGCCTTTGGAATAGATGGGCCGGTAATATCTGCATCAAGAATACCAACCTTTTTATTATTTCTCTGCATAATTACAGCTAGCATTGACGAAACAAGGGTTTTACCAACTCCGCCTTTACCGCTGACAATGCCGATAACCTTATTAATTTTGCTGAGTTCATTTGGCTTTTCAAGGAAGCTCTCAGGCTTTCTTTCGCCGCAGTTACTGCTGCATGTTGAACAATCATGTGTACATTCGCTCATTTTAAAACTCCTATTCAATAGTGATACAGTCCACAGGACTGTTTTTAAAAGGGAACGCCATGCAAGAAATGGCGTTCTTCCCTTTTATTAAACTTTTTAAACAATCTGAAAATTAATATACTTGAATATTTTTTTGCTGTTTAAAATAATTTTTCATTCTTATAATTATAATACTGATTTTGAAAAAAGTCAATATCATAAAAGCGGTGCAAATATATTAAGCAGCCAGCCTGCAAGTTTTCGTCTTAATGGAAGCTTGCGGCATTCCTCAAGAGTAATTTCTTGTGATAGCTTTATTGTTTCAAGAAAATCGTTTTTTATATCAAAAACAGCGGAATTGTTATATATAAGACATGCACATTCATAGTGGAGATAAAGACTTCTGTAATCTAAATTAATAGTTCCTATTACAGCGGTACTGTCATCAGATACGAAACTTTTTGCATGAATAAAACCGGGAGTGTATTCATAAATTTTAACGCCTGCCTCAATGAGTCTGGGATAATATCTCCACGCTATCTGATATACATACCATTTATCTGCAATATGAGGAGTTATAATCCTTACATCAATTCCCTTTTTTGAGGCAAGCTGCAGTGCAGTTAAAAGCTCATTATCAAGAATTAAATAAGGGGTGGTTATATATACATACTCCTCGGCATTATTAATTATATCAAGATATACCATTTCACCGATATGCTCTTCGTCCATCGGACTATCGGAATAAGGCTGTACAAAACCATCACTTTCAAAAAAGCCTGTTGCCTGATACTTTGGGATAAATTCCTCATAATTGCTCATTTGAGGTTCATTGAGTTCCCAAAGCTGTAGAAACATTACAGTGTAATTCCAGACAGCTTCACCTTTAAGCATGATTCCTGTATCCTTCCAGTGACCAAATCGTTCCTTGCGGTTTATATATTCATCGGCAATATTTATACCGCCTGTAAAAGCAGTATTACCGTCAATTACGACAATTTTTCGGTGGTCACGGTTATTCTGAATAGTTGAAAGAAAAGGTGTGAATTGATTGAATACCTTGCACTTAATGCCATTTTCAGTTAATTTTTTGAAATACTTATTTGGAACTGGAGAGTTAATCTGAGCACCGATTCCGTCATACATAAATCTTATTTCAACGCCTGATTTTGATTTATCAATCAGAATATCTGCAATTGTATCAAACATATAGCCTTGTGCTATAATAAAAAACTCCATGAAGATAAAATGCTCTGCTTTTTTTAATTCATTTATGAGAGCTTCAAATTGCAGCTCACCGACAGGAAAATACTGAACTGTAGTTTTGGTGTAGACAGGATATGGGCCAAATTGATTTATATATGTTGACAGATTTGAAACCTTTTTGCTTTCAATTTCAAGATGAGAAAGTGTATCCTGATTTTGCATAAGAAAATTTTTAGAATACTCTATACTTCTGTCCTGAAGTTTTATAAAAAGCTTTTTTCCAAGCTGAGTTTGAATAAAAAGATATGCAAGTCCTGCAAAAAGAGGCAGAATGTCTATGGCTATGATCCACGCAAGTTTATATGCAGGGTTTTCATTCTTATTTATAATGTAGACTATTAGAACGATATTCAGAACCATTATACTCACATGGATAATGAAGTAATGTTCTCTTAATTTCCATATTGTAAATGCAATAAAAGCAATTTGCAGCAGAAGCATTGCAATAAAGATAAAGTTTCTGCTGAAAATTTTTGTAAGTATTCTTTTCATTTTTTCACCTCGGAGTTGTTTTTTAACTTTATTTATGATATAATAAAAGTAATGTCAAACATGACTGTACATATTAGCTCTTTAAGCTCTGAAAGGAAAGTAAACATGTTAAATGAAATTTATGCTTATAGAAGAAAAGCTTTTTATTATGAAACTGACAAAATGGGAATAGTGCATCATTCAAATTATATAAGGTGGTTTGAGGAGTCAAGAGTTTCACTTTTGGAACAGGCAGGATTGCCTTTTGAAGCTATTGAAGCACAAGGAGTAATGGTTCCTGTGCTTTCAGCAGAGTGCCATTATAAATTTCCTGTCAGATTTGATGAGGAATTTGCAGTAATACCTAAAATAGAAAATTTTAATGGTCTGCGTTTTGAGATTACATATAAAATTGTAAGTCCTGAGAATACTGTTCTTTATGCGGAAGGGAAAACTGCTCATTGCTTTGTCAATATGAATATGAAACCGATTCGTACTCAGAAAAAATACCCAGAAATATATGATGTATTTAACAGGTATGTTGGGTATGAAGTAAGACTTTAAGTAAAGGCAATACTGCACAAAGTTTGTTCGGCAGAAACGCAGATATATTTTTCGTC
>DJPR01000002.1:28511-68758 GCA_002438605.1 Ruminococcus sp. UBA6407 | reverse complement strand
TTATGACGTGCAAAGTCTTTTGACGTGCTTTGTGCAGTGTTGCCTAAAGTACATATTATACAGAGGGTGCTTGTATTTAAGCACCCTCTTGTCAGTTATTTTACATTGTTTGAAGTTTTGGCATAAGTTCTTATTACTGACTCGGGAATAAAATTAACATCACATTTAAATGAGAATTTCATCATAGCATGGTTAGCAGTTTCAATTGAATTGCCGTTTTCATCAAATAATTCATCAATAGTAATTTCTATCGGTTTTTGAGACGGTGAAACAACTTCTACAGTATCTCCTGCCATAAACTTATTGCGTTGAGTGCAGTAAACAATACCATTTTCACATTTTTCAACTACTGCAACAACATCATAATTTCTGATGTAACCGCCTGTTTCGTAATATTGACAGTCCTTAGGATGTCCAAAGAAAAATCCTGTACAGTATTTTCTGTGGCTGACTTTAAATACTTCATCATGGATCCAATCACTTAATTTAAAGTTATTGGGATTTTTGTAATACTCGTCAACAGCCATTCTGTATGCATTTGTAATAACAGCTACATAATACGCTGATTTAGCTCTGCCCTCAATTTTAAGGCTTGATACACCTGCTTCAGCAAGCTTATCAATGTGGTCAATCATACAAAGGTCTTTTGCATTTAAAATATAAGTACCCTTTTCATCTTCAAAAATAGGGAAGAATTGGTCTGTACGCTTTTCTTCCATAAGATGATAACCCCACCTGCATGGCTGAGCACATTCACCTCTGTTTGCGTCACGATTTACAAGATATTGAGAGAGCAGACAGCGTCCCGAGAAAGAAACGCACATAGCACCATGCACAAATACTTCAATTTCCATATCTTTAGGTGATTTCGCTCTTATTTCAGCAATTTCTTCAAGTGAAAGCTCTCTTGCAAGAACAACTCTTTTAGCTCCCATGTTATAAAGCTCAGTGGCTGTCACATAGTTGACAATTCCGGTTTGAGTAGACATATGAATTTCCATATCAGGAGCAAATTTTTTTACAAGAGCCATTAAACCGATATCAGCAACTATTACTGCGTCCACCTTAGCTGAAACAGCTTCTTCTATAAACTGTTGAAACTCAGGAATTTCATTATTTCTTGGGAGAGTGTTGCAGGTAAGATATACCTTTACGCCTTTTCCATGTGCTTTATTTACCGCTGATATGAGCTGTTCATAATCAAAATTCATTGGAGAAGAACGCATGCCGAAGCTTTTGCGTCCGAGGTAAACAGCGTCAGCACCATATTTCAAAGCAGCATTAAATCGCTCTGCATCTCCGACAGGGGAGAGGACTTCTAAAAAATTATTACCCTGCATTATTTGCTGCCTCCTCTGCTGCCTGAGCGTCAGCATACTGCTGTTCAACCATTTCAAGATTTGCTAAATGTTCTTCATAAGTTTTAGCGTAGTATACTTCTTTAGTATTTATATTTGCATTGAAGAAGAAATAATCGCTTTCAACTGCTGCAAGGACAGCGTCAATAGCTTCAATGCCGGGATTGCAGATTGCTCCTGGTGGAAGTCCAGGACCGATCAGAGTATTATAAGCATCAATAGTAGCTTGGTCAAATACTTCCATATGGGGACGTATTACATCATTAGCATAATTTTCTGTCGGGTCAGATTCAAGTTTAGGGTAAGTATCAGGATTATTAAGTCTGTTCCAGAAAACAGATGCAACCATTTTCATCGAATCAACAGTACATGCTTCTGCCTGCACCATAGATGCAAAAGTAATAAGCTGATCGAGCGTAAGGTTAAGTTCTTCCATTCTCTTGTACCGGTCTTCATTTGTATGATTATCCGTCATTTTGTTGTCGAAATTAAGATAGATTTTCTGGCACACTTCTTCCGGTGACATGTCCTTATAGAAGAAATATGTATCAGGGAATAGATAACCTTCCATACGATAAAATTTGCGGTCAGATGCAAGATTCAATTTGTTTTCAAATTCAAAGCCGTATCCGCCTGAATTAAAGTAAAAAATGAATTCATCTGCCGAGCATACTCCATTTTCTTCAAGGAGTGCAGCAGCGTCAATAAGAGTAATACCTTCCTTAAACATAACTTCAACAGATTCTTTATTTTCATTTTCAGTTGAAGTAAGTTCTTCAATAATAGTTTCATAAGCCATATTAGCTCTTATAAAATGTTCACCCGGAATATATGATGAATCTGATTTTCTTAACTTTGAAAAAAGCTGAAAACATTTGGGGGATTTTATAATGCCTTCATCCTTAAGCATCAGAGAAATCTGTTCTGTAGTAGCACCCTCTTGAATTACAACAAGATGAGTAGTTTCACTTTTTCCTATACCGAGAACATCTTTTCCGAATGCAATAATTACAAGAGAAAGAGAAATAGAAACTGCAAAAATAAATACTGTAAGAATTAGAACTCCCGGAAGTCTGCTTCTCTGTTTTCTTCTTTTTCTTTTTTTCCTTTTTGCAGGAGCTGATTTATCAGGCTGATGAGTATCTCTGTTCCTTACTGCTGTTGCTGTAAGTTCAGGCTTTTCAGCTTCATGCAGTTTTCTTTTGGAATCATCAAATGCTTTGTTGATAAAATCCTCCTGAGGATCTGCTGAATGTACTGAGTCGGAGATTTCCGCATCTTGAACTGAGGTTTCAGGTTCAGCGGAAATTTCATGTTCAACAGCTTTTTCGTCTTTCCGGATATTATTTTTTTCGATTTCGGATGAAGCTTCAGTTTTGCTTTTTGATTTATTGTCTAGCTCATTAAGAATATCATTAATGAGTGAATCATTATCCCTTGGCAATTGGATATACCGTCCTTTCTTCTGTTATAACAGCCTTAACTTTTACATCATGTTCAGCACATGGAAGTGTTTCTGAAATCAAATCTTCATAACAGATACCTATTGTAAACAGCATAGGATTTTTGCTTAGAAATCTGTCATAATATCCGCCGCCGTATCCAAGACGGCAGCCAATTTCAGTGAAACTTACGGCAGGCACTATGCATACTGTACGTTCTGTAATAACAGGTTCAATTTCACCTGTTGGTTCAGGAATGCCGTATGCACCCTTTTGCAGTTCGTCTGATGACTTAATGAGAAAGAAATTCATCTGACCATTTTTACTGCATTTTGGTGCATATACATTTTTGTTTCCAGAAAGCAGATAATCTAAAAGCATGGCTGTGTCTGTTTCATCATTATAAGAAATATATATCAGTATATTATCTGCATTTTTGACTTTCTCGTTTTCAATAAGCTTTTGAAAAACAGATATGTCTTTTTCAGTTCGATTTTCAATTAGTCTGCGTTTTTTAATCAATTGATCACGCAGATTTTTTTTATTCTGTTCAATCATAATTATTCGCAAAGAATAGCTGCCTTAAGAGTATCACTTCGTTCTTTTGATATAAGAACTTCAACTAGTTTGAGTCCAAACTGAACAGCAACACCTGCACCTCTTGCGGTTATAATATTGCCGTCTGCCATTACAGAATCCTTACTTACGTCCGCACCTTCAAGCTGATTTTCAAACCCCTCAAAACAAACGGCTTTTTTATTTTTTAAAATGCCTTTGTGGCCAAGTATGGACGGTGCTGCACAAATAGCACCGATAAATTTGTCATTCTTAACACAAAAGTCGATTGCTTCCTGTACAGCAGGGTTGTTTTCAAGATTAATTGTACCCGGCATACCTCCCGGAAGAATTATCATTTCCAAAGTGTCATCAAGTTTAATTTCCTGAGTAATTGTATCTGTTACTATAGGAATATTGTGTGAACCTACAATAATATTGTCATTAACGCCTACTGTAATAACCTCTTTTCCACAGCGTCTTAAAAGGTCAATCGGAGCTAAAGCCTCAACTTCTTCAAACCCCTGAGCCAAAAAAACATAAATCATAATTTTCTCCAATCTGCTGTTGTGTTCAGCTAAAAATAATCTCATATTTTTCAAGAATAAATTCGGGATGATATGAAAGCTTGGAACGTCTTAGTCCCTCTATTCCCAAATCTTCTTCACGATTTATAAATTTACAGTCTGATGCTGCTGATTTAGCAAATGAATTGTTTATTCCGACATATATTCCCTGATATCTTGTATCAGCCTTTTCAATGTGAACACAAAAAGTATTGCTGTTTAATTTTTCTCCAATGGTCATAGCAGCAATTTTATCATTTATTTTTATAATGCCGCCCTTTAAACCAAGTTCATGAAAGTAATTAAAATAAGTATTTATAGCATATTGTTCAGCAATACTTGACTGACTGTTTTCTCCCTTTTTGTAATTATAGTTTAATGTACTGAATGAAATGCAGTCATCAAAATCATTGTCTGAGATGTCATGGTATTCCCATTTATAGTCATTTAGTCGTGCAAGATGATTTCTTTTCTGATGATATTTTTTTCCGCTTAGATTAATCAGTTTTTCCGAACTGTAAATATAGTCTGAATTATCTCTGTCAAGCTGAGCAGTAAACTCTCCTTTAAAAAAACTGTCAATAATATCAAGACCTTTTTTTGTTACACCGCATATTCTCAAAGGCTTGTTAACAGATTCAGCAAAACCTTTCAACTCATTAAAAAGTGCTTTATAATCACCGGAACCTGCAGGAAATGTAAATGTTGGTATACCGTCTTCAGTTCCAAAAGCACAGGATATATAAAAATCCTGAAAACGAGTTATTTTTGATTCACTTAATCTTCTCCATGCCATATTGTTGGCAAAGCTGTATTCACAGCCCATAAAATCAGATTTTCTCAAAAGAGAAGTAATCCATTCTTTATCAGAAATGTCAATATCTCGAAATTCAAGCATTTATTACTCCAATCATTAGAACTTGTTTTTATAGGTAGAATATGCAGATTTTTGTGCATAATTTAGCAGAATGTAAGAAAAATGTACAGTTATACTGATACATGACAAGGATTTTTGACATAGCTTTCGGCTGAATTTGTCAAAAATCTGAATGTTATATCCTGTTAGAACAAGTCCTTACGCATTTTGGCAGCGTCAGCCATAGGATTTTTTGCGTTTTAGGGCAATACCGCAAAAAGCATTCAAGCATGATTTTTGCAGTTCTGCTTTAAGTCATGAAAATATTTTTTTACTTCGTCTGCTTTTCCGCACGACATTTTCCCTTCGTGACATGCACCGCTGCAGCAGGAAGGCCCTGCATTCATAAAAAGAACAGGAGCTTTTTCGCAGCATAATCTCAGCATTTCACGAGCAAGCTCTCGAATTTCCCATTGAGCTCTGTTACAGCAACGCATACGAAAGAAATTCATCAGACTTCTTGCATTCATAGTCAAAACCATTTTAGTTTCACATGCATTTGGAAGAACAAATCTTGCGTCCTCAATAGCCTTTTTCTCAGCTTTGCTGAGTGCGGCTTTTTCTGAAATACCTTCAGAAATAAAACTTTCATAATGTTTTTTCTGTAAAATGTCACAGAGCCTATTGTAGTTTTCAAAGCTT
The DNA here is from genome assembly GCA_002438605.1 of Ruminococcus sp. UBA6407. GTDB lineage: Bacteria > Bacillota > Clostridia > Oscillospirales > Ruminococcaceae > Ruminococcus > Ruminococcus primiciens. Next base: position 63,279 of record DJPR01000002.1, on the reverse strand, counting down.
TCTGACATTGATTTATTAAAAATCTCAAGAGCATCGGGACTGCTGCTTATTTCAGGAGGTGTTACATAGATGAAGTTTGATTTCTTAACATATCTCTGACTTTGAACCGAGAATGATGCGATTCTGTGACGGGTAATTTGTGCAAGGAGAGAACGTGAAACTCCCTCAATGCCAAAAGTAAAGCTTGCGTGTTCAATAGGACTTTCGTGACCTATATTGGAAAGCATTTCAACAAAGGATGCAGTTTTTTCCTCGGTAAGTCCGTCCATTAAGTTCATAGCGCTTGAATCTGCATAACATAGCTTAGCTGCAGCAGCAATAAGCTTCTCCGGTTCAGGAGTGCAGGAGATAAGCGTAACATTCATATTACTTCCTCCTTAAAATTAATCATTATTAATTATAGCATTATGGTATAATTAAGTCAAGTATGAATATTTAGTTCGGTGCAATATAATTCACGCTATATAAAAAAGCAATATTTTCTTGAATTAAGCAATAAAATGTGGTATTATATGTGTATTGTTGTATAATGAGGTGATATTGCAAATGAGGCTGACTCCGCTTGTTAAAAAGGTAAGAGGACGCTTTAGTGAATATAAAATAAGACAGCTGACTAATGAATTTAATAAGATATACGCACTTTTTGTACTTCCCAACAGTATAGAACAGCTTACACTTACATTGGAACGGGATTATATTGTTTTGAAATTCGGAAATCTTGTTTCTGCTTATGGATATTCTGAGAGAGATTTTGATTATATGGCAGAGGAGATTGAAAGTCTGCTGATGTGTAAAACCTGTGTAATGTCGGTTTATGAAAACAGTGAATACTGCGGCTGTATGCTTGCTTATGATAATGAAATAAATGAGAAATTTCTGGAAACTGAAATCCGCCGCTTTCATTATGAAAAATTTAATACAGAAAATTTTGAAAACGGATATGTTGAACTTGTATATACCGATGCGGATAAAGAACGATGCATATACTTTAAAGCTAATTGTGTTTATTTATAGCGTTACATAAGACCGAAAAAATATTGAGTAAAAAAAATGTATTTTATATTGACGGAAATTAATAAATATTATATAATAATAAGTAGCATTATTGAATGATGTTGAAATTTGTTTTGCTTTTTGCAATATAAATAAAGGCAGCACCACATTATTGCCTGAAAAGAATAGGATGAGATAATTGGAAAATTATGTTTCAGCGTCTATATTAAGTGCAGATATGCTTAATCTTGGCAAAGAAATCGAAAGATTAAAAGAAAATCAGATAGATATGGTTCATTTTGATGTTATGGACGGAGTGTTTGTTAACAATATTACATATGGAATACCAATTTTAAAATGTATTAACGACATAACCGATTTGACTCTTGATGTACATCTGATGATTACAGATCCATTAAAATATGTTGATGCTTTTGCGGCAAGCGGAGCTGATATTATTACTTTTCATCTGGAAAGCAGCAGTGATCCGTATGAAACAATAAAACAAATTCATAAGCATGGAATAAAAGCGGCAATAGCTGTAAAGCCAAATACTCCTGCTGAAGATGTCTTTGAATTTCTGCCGTATGCAGATATGATTCTCGTTATGACTGTTGAACCGGGATTTGGAGGTCAGAGCTTTATTGCAGATACAGTAGATAAAATAGTAAAAATCAAAGAAAAAATATGCGAACTTAATCTTGAAAATGTCTTTATTCAGGTTGACGGAGGCATTGATAATGTCACGTCCGAAACAGTAAAAAAAGCCGGAGCAAATGTTCTTGTATCAGGCAGTTATTTGTTTAAATCAAAGAATATGAAAGAAGCAGCGATGCTTATGAGGAAAAAGTTACATGCTTAAAAAGGTAAAGCAGGAACGCTTCGTTTGGATGGACATTTTCATAACTCTGCTTGCATTAGAAATAATGGCATATTTTTATTATGGATTCCGAGCTGTTTTAATTGCCGGATTATGTGTAACGGCTTCATTTGCATGTGAATATTTGTCACTGATCGCCATGCGAAAAAAATTTACAGCTGATAATCTGAGCTGTATTAATGATGGTTTTATCATTGCACTTATGATGCCTGCAACAATTGATTATAAAATACCTGTCTTGACTTGTATTTTTGCCAATATTGTAGGAAAAAATATTTTTGGCGGACGTAAAAACATGATTTTTTCTCCTGCTGCAGTAGGATATTTGTTTGCACTTACATCATTCGGCAAACAGCTTCTTGAATATCCGAATCCTTTTGTAAAGGCAGATATTTTTAATCAGTCTCAAAAACTGGTAAGCTCAGCTTCACATATATTCAATACTACAGGCAAGCTTTCAATTTCCGATTATGATATTGTTATGGGTAATTTCAGCGGACCGATGGGAGCGGTAAGCATACTGCTTTTGCTGATAAGCTCCGTAATACTGCTTTTCAGAAAGGATTTGTCTGCCGGTTCCTTTATAGGTTTTTTTGCCGGATTGATGTTCATGTCGGCAATATGTCCGATTGGTGAAGGAAGAATTGAAAGTGCAAAATACCTGCTTGCAACAAATATGACGCTTTTTGCAGGTTCATTTATAATATCGGATGTAAGAATTGCACCTGAAAAAAAGCATTTCAGCTTTTTCTATGGTCTGTTTATTGCTTTAATTTCGTATGTCTTGTTACTTACTTCAGGTCAGGAAAACATCTATATTACAGTAGCGGTCATTATGACTCCTGCAGCACTTGCTTTGAAACAGCTTGGAAAGAAAATCAATAAGCTTTCCGAGTCTGAAAACGCAGCATCAACAGAAATTAATACAGATGAAAAGATTCAGGAAACTGACGAAAACATGAATAAAACTATTTCTGAAATAGCAGAAGATGCTGTTGACGAAATCAATAAAATGTCAGAATCCCAAAATGAAGAAGAAAGTAATATTGCAGAAACTCAGGGAGATGATTTAAACGATGTTGACTAATTCGGTAAAGACGGACGGTCTTTTAAAGGACAATACTGTTTTGTCGGCAGGAATGGTAATTTCTCCTGTGATAATCTGCGGAAATACAATTCAGAATGCATTGGCTTTGATTTATGCATTTACAATTATTACTTTTCTTTCAGTTGCGGCAGCGTCTTTCGTACCAAGAAAACTTCCGTATGCAGTAAAAATAATAATTTATGCATTGATCGCCTCTGTAATATATATCCCTGTTCGCAGACTTTCGACAGAGATTTATCCGGATTCAATTATAAATATAGGCATATATTTTCCTCTTATAGCTGTTAACTCACTTATTGTCTATCAGACAGAAGTAAGATTTTTTAAACAGCCGAGAATACAAATGCTTGGTTCATTAATATTTTGTATTCTGGGCTTTGACTTTGTTATGCTTCTTACTGCATTTATACGTGAGCTTTTTGGAAATGGTACGATAAACAGTCACGTTGTTGATGTAGATACTGTAATAAGCGGAATATCCCAGCCGTTCGGCGGATTTATCTTTTTGGGGATTATGTGTGCAGTATACAGAAAAATCAGATCGTTAATCGAAGCTGAAAAGACAGATTCAGAGGTGAAATAATTGTTTCTAATAAAAGAGTTTATTGCACTGCTGTGTGCAAATCTTATATTTACTCAGGCACTTGGAACAAGTACAATGATAGTTGCGGCAAAAAATAAGGTTAATCTTGCAAAAATCGGCTTGACAATTACTTTTTTTGTAACTTCTGCTTCAATGATTGCATATTTTATTGACCGTATTATTCCGGCAAAATCTGACTATCTGCTTCTTATTTGCTATGTAGCAGTAATTGCGGTAATCTATGTTGCTGCATTAATAATTCTGAATGTTGCAAACAAGAATTTTTTTGAAAAATGTAAGCTTTATATTCATTTATCTGCATATAATTGTGCTGTAGCAGGTTCAATTTTTACAGTACATAATAAAGCATTGGAAACAGGTAATTTTGATCTCAGTTATTATGCTTTGTTTGGATTACAGTCAGGATTTGGATTTGTTGTAGCTGCTCTTTTCCTTATGGCAGCATATAAAAATCTCAATTCATCTAAAGTGCCTGCATCATTTCGTGGACTCCCTGCAATGCTGGTTTATATCGGAATGATTTCAATGGCAGTTTATTCGTTAGGGAGCAGTATATGATAAGACGCAGTATTTTGTAAAATTAAGATTTAATTGTGTAGATTTCAGGAGAGATATAAATGAAAATAAAAAATAAAGGAAGGAAAATTTACAAAACAAAAGAGAAAAATTTTTATGGCAAGAGTATTCCAAATAAAATTTTTTCAGCAGGACTTACAGTTCTGTTTCTCAGCGGTGTGGTTTTTCTAGGATACAGTGTAGCAGAGCCAATCATGAATTATACAAAGAAAAAAGGCGACAACAGTGTACCGATTGTTGCTGAAACAAGCAGCTCTGAAAGCAGCTATGATATGAGCAGTTCCCTTGACAGCAGCGTGGATTTCCCTGATGCTGTGTCGAGCAGCTTTTATTGTGCATCACTTGCTTCTTCGGATTTAACAAGCGAAAATTCTTTAATTTCTGCTGTGAGCCGTCTTTCGTCAAATTCTGAAATAGAATATGTAATGGTACCTTTAAAGGTTAAAGGCGGAAAGCTTAATTATGCAAGCAAGGTAAATAATGCTGTATTGTCAGGTGCAGTTCAGTCAACACTTGAACTTTCAAAAATTGTTGAGGTTATAAATGATGCAGGTTATAAACCTGTTGCATATCTTAGTATCCTTAACGATAATATATATCCTCAGACATATCCTGATGCAGGCTACAGAACAACAGGCGATGGTTCACGCTGGCTTGACAACAGCTTGGAAAACGGCGGAAAGCCATGGCTGTCACCATTTTCAGACGAATGTAAAAATTATATATCAAGTATTGTGTCAGAAGTAACAGCTTCAGGATTTGCGAACATTGTATGCGGAGATGTTGTTTTTCCGCCTTTCAGGGAAAGTGATTTATCAATACTTGATGAAAAGGTAAACGACTCTGAAAGATATCTTGCACTGACATCTTTGGTAAATTCAATTTATTCTGATTCTGTTTCAGCAAAATGCCCTGCATTTCTTGAGGTTTCAGCAGCAGATCTTGTAAGCGGAAAGGCAGATGTTTTTCAGCCGATGCTGTTGCAGGTAAGCACTGTTATAATCAATATAAATATGGAGGAGCTTGCCGCAGGACTTGATGTTGACGGAATGTATTATGAATTTAAGGGTTCAGCAAGCGATAATATTAAAAAGATTTTGGGACTTCTGGACGGGAAATTCTCTGATTTTAATGTTGCGATAAGAGTTTCGGGAACAGGTGTTGAAAATGCTGACGCTGCTGCAATTAAAAATGCAATAAATGAATGTGGTTATAAGTCGTTTGTTTTAAGATAAAATGGAGGTTAAGAGTTATGTCAGATAAATTTACAGTATCGCTTCAAAAGGTGATACAAGAGTTTAAGCTGGAGGTCATATATATTCATAAGGAGGCTTCTGAAATTTTAATTTCGGAAAATGACGTAAACAGACCGGGTTTACAGCTTATGGGATTTTATGAATATTTTGATCCTGAGCGTATTCAGATAATAGGTAAAATGGAATTTGCTTATCTTTCAACTATTGATGAAAAAACAAGGCGTGAAAGATTACAGCTTTTATTTTCTCAAAGACTTCCTGCACTTATCATTACAAGAGAACTGCCTTATTTTGCTGAAATGCTGGAGCTTGCAAGGGAATATGAAGTTCCGCTGCTCAGAAGTAAGGAAAGCACATCTAATTTTATGTCAGGAATAATAGCATTTCTTAACCTTAATTTAGCACCAAGAATTACACGTCATGGAGTGTTGATTGAGATTTATGGTGAGGGCGTATTTATTACAGGTGAAAGCGGAGTCGGCAAAAGTGAAACCGCCATTGAGCTTGTAAAAAGAGGACATCGACTCGTTGCGGATGATGCCGTTGAAATAAGGAAAGTTTCAAATATAAGTCTTGTAGGAAGCTCACCTGATAATATCCGTCATTTCCTTGAACTGAGAGGAATAGGAATAATTAATGCACGACGTCTTTTTGGTATGGGTGCTGTTAAAATTACGGAAAAAATAGACCTTGTGGTTGAAATGGAGCTTTGGAATCCTGAAAAAATTTACGACAGAATGGGTGTAGACACTCAATATATGTCTATATTGGGAGTAAAGGTGCCTTCTCTTACCATTCCTGTCAAACCGGGACGTAATCTTGCTGTAATCATGGAGGTTGCCGCTATGAATAACAGACAGAAAAAGATGGGTTATAATGCAGCTCAGGAACTTCTTGACCGTCTTGGTATGGAATCAGATGCAAAGGAAACCGTAAAAAATTACGATAATTTCTAATGGAAATACTCTAAGTTATTTTCTGAATTCATCAGGGGGAAGCTATGTCTTATTTAAATGAGCTTAAAGAGCTTTGTGATAATCTGGAATGCAAGTTTATTCCGGATTGCGGATTAAAAGAATATACAACCTTTAAATTCGGCGGACCTTGCAGAGCTTTAATAAGTATTAACAGTACAAAAAGCGTTTCTGCAATTGTTCGTTTTTTGAAAGAAAAGAAATTAAAATTCAGAGTAATCGGTAGAGGCAGCAATATAATTGTTTCTGACGAAGGATATGACGGTATAGTGCTTTTTTTTGGACATGATTTTGCTTACACAGTTTTAAGCGGAAGTATGATTGAGTGTGAAGCAGGTACACTTCTTGCGTCAGCATGCGTTCTTGCACAGCAAAATGGTTTTACCGGTATGGAAAATCTTTTTGGAATTCCCGGTACACTTGGCGGTGCATTGTATATGAATGCAGGTGCTTACGGAAGCGAAATATCAGATATTGCACATTCTGCTGAATATGTTGACGGCAGTGGGGAAGTCCATACGATTGAATTAAAAAAGTCAGATTTTTCATACAGAAAGAGTATTTTTACAGATTCTGATAAGATAATTACAGGAGTAACGTTGAGTCTTGAAAAAGGAAATTCAGATGAAATCAGGGAAAGAATGACAGAATGTATGGCAAAAAGAACTGCCAAGCAGCCGTTGGAATATCCGAGTGCAGGCAGTACATTTAAAAGACCTGAAGGAAGCTATGCCTCATTGCTTATTGACCAGTGCGGTTTAAAGGGACTTACGTGCGGCGGAGCTATGGTCAGTGAAAAGCACAGCGGATTTGTAATAAATAAAGGTTATGCAACGTGTGCTGACGTTTTGGAACTCTGCGATAAAGTGAAAAAAATTGTTAAAGAAAAAACAGGATATGTTCTGGAGCTTGAACCGATCATATTAAAATAGAAAGCTGTATCTGAAAGGACGGAGGATTATATGCGTCTTTTAATTGTAACCGGAATGTCCGGTTCAGGAAAGTCATGTGTTATGGACGTAATGGAGGATATCGGATATTATTGTATTGATAATATACCTCCGGAGCTGATACCGAAATTTGTTGATATTTGTAAACATTCCGATAATGAACTTAATAAAATTGCGGTTGCTGTTGATATTCGTTCCGGAGATATGTTTGATGAAATTTTTAAGGCATGGCAGCATTTAAAATCCATAGAAGATCTGGAAACGAAAATATTATTTATAAGTGCAAATGATGAGGTGCTTATAAAAAGATACAAGGAAACGAGAAGAAAGCATCCGCTTGATGAAAAATTTAACGGCAATCTGCATGAGGCAATAAAATATGAGCGTAAGCAGCTTTCACGTTTGCGTGAAATTGCCGATTATTATATTGAAACATCTGAATTATCTGCCAATCAGCTTAAAGAGCAGGTTAAAAGCTTGTTTCTGGATAATAAATCAGATTCTCTTACAATTAAGGTGATGTCATTTGGCTATAAGTATGGTGTTTCAACTGAATCTGACCTTGTTTTTGACGTAAGATGTCTGCCAAATCCATTCTACATTAAAGAATTAAAGTCACATACAGGCTGTGAAGAATGTGTTCGTAATTATGTTATGAGCTTTGAACAGTCAAAGGAATTGTTCAGGAAGATTGTGGATTTGCTTGACTTTTTAATACCGCTTTATATAAACGAGGGAAAAAGTCAGTTGGTTGTTTCGTTTGGCTGTACAGGCGGAAAGCACCGTTCAATTACATTTGCTGAGCTTATGGCAAAGCATTTGATTGAAAATGGATATAAGGTACAAAAATATCACAGAGATATAACAAAAGATAAAATTTATTGATGAGAGGTTTCAGGTGATTTTATGTCATTTTCAAATGAGGTAAGACAAGAAATATATTCTACAATAAATGATAATGACAAAAAATTTGCATGCCTTTACGGCATGCTAATTTATTGTAAGAGCATAAGCAGAGAAAATATTACATTGCAAACAGAGAGCAGTGTTACAGCCAGATTATTTAATGAACTTGTAAAATCAGTTTTTAAGGATAAAATACATATCAGTGTTCATGAAAGCGTTAAGAAAAATAATAATAAACTATATACCTGCACTATAACTGACAAAAATGAAATAGACATTGTTTTAAAACGATATTTCATTGATGTGGAAAATCGTTTCATTAATCAGGAAATAGTGGTCAATAATAGTCTTGGAGTATTTACGGCAGGAGTTTTTTTATCATGCGGAAGCGTCAACGATCCGTCTAAAGAATATCATCTTGAATTTGCAGCTCCATGCAGGCGGCTTGCTGAAGAATTACAACTTATTCTTCTTGATATAGGTGTTAATGCAAAAATATTTGTACGAAAAAATATGTATGTTGTTTATATTAAGGAGAGTGAATCAATTGAAGATACTCTCACTTATATTGGAGCACAGCAGTGTACCATTGAACTTATGAATGTTAAAATATTCAAGGACGTTCGCAATAAAGCAAACAGGCTTGCCAATTGTGACAGTGCAAACATAGATAAGGTAGTGAATGCTGCATTAAAGCAAATTGATAATATAAAAATCATTGCTGAAACAGTTGGTCTGAACAGTCTTACTCCTGAACTTCGTGAGGTAGCAGAGCTTCGCCTTGAAAATACGGATATGAGCTTACAGGAAATAGGTAATTCACTCAAAACTCCGATAAGCCGTTCAGGTATAAATCATAGATTTAAAAAACTTGAAAAAATAGCAAATGAGATACGGGAGGAAATGGTGCAGAAAAATGAAAAACAGTGATTTTGTAAATCTGCATGTTCACAGTGAATACAGCTTGCTTGACGGTGCTTGCCGAATTAAAAATCTTATTCAGAGGGTAAAGGAACTGGGACAAACTGCCGTTGCTGTTACAGACCATGGGAATATGTATGGTGCTGTTGAGTTTTACAAAGAAGCTAAAAAAGAGGGGATAAAGCCTATAATCGGCTGTGAAGTTTATGTTGCTCCAAGAACTCGTTTTGATCGGGAGCCAAAGCTTGATTCATCACCATATCATCTTATTTTGCTGTGTAAAAACAATACAGGTTATCAAAATCTGGTCAAGCTTGTTTCAATTGCAAATCTTGAGGGATTTTACAATAAGCCTCGTGTTGACCTCGAATTATTGAAAAAGTACAGTGACGGACTTATATGCATGTCTGCTTGTCTTGCAGGAGAGATACCACGCCGTTTGACAGAAGGAAATTACACAGAAGCAGTCAATGCGGCAAAGAGATATATTAATATTTTCGGAAAAGACAATTTTTATATAGAAGTACAAAATCACATGATAGGCTATGAGATAAAAATACTGCCGAATTTATACAGGCTTGCAAATGAATTTGATATTCCTTTGGCTGCAACAAATGACAGCCACTATATTTATCAAAGTGATGCCAAAATGCAAAAGGTTCTGCTTTGTATTCAGATAAATAAAACTCTTGATGAACCCAACGGCATGGAATTTGAAAATGATGAGTTTTATCTAAAATCTGCTGATGAAATGGAAAAGCTTTTTAAAGGACATACTGAAGCTGTTGCGAATACTGTAAAAATTGCTGATAGATGCAATGTAGAATTTGAGTTTGGCAAAATAAAACTCCCAAAATTCAATATTGAAGGTGTAACTGATAATAACAAGTATTTTCGCAAATTATGTTATGACGGCATGTACAGGATTTATGGAAAAAGTCCTGATAAAATAGTAACAGACAGAATGGAATATGAGCTTTCTGTTATTTCAAAAATGGGATATACTGATTACTATTTAATTGTATGGGACTTCATAAGGTATGCCAAATCAAACAATATACCTGTAGGACCCGGCAGAGGTTCAGGTGCAGGAAGCTTATGTGCTTACTGCATAGGTATAACAGGTATTGACCCTATTAAATATAATCTTCTTTTTGAAAGATTTTTAAATCCTGAAAGAGTAAGTATGCCTGATTTTGATATTGATTTTTGCATTGAGGGCAGACAAAAAGTTAAAGATTATGTTATTCAGAAGTATGGTGCAGATAAAGTATCTGAAATAATTGCATTTGATACAATGAAGGCAAGGGCGGCAATTCGTGATGTAGGACGAGTAATGGGAGTATCATACCAGCTTTGTGACAAAACCGCAAAGCTGGTGGATTCAAGAAATACATTATCAGAATCAATGGAGGAATCTGAGGACTTAAAGTATCTTTATAATTCGGATAAAGCAGTCCATGAGCTTATTGATATGGCAAAACAGCTTGAGGGAATGCCTCGTCATGCATCAACTCATGCAGCAGGGGTTGTTATATCAGCAGTTCCGATAAGTGATATTGTACCATTGCAGCGTAATGATGATACTGTAGTTACTCAGTATACGATGGGCATTCTTGAATTACTCGGACTCTTAAAAATGGACTTTCTTGGACTCAGAAATCTTACAGTTATTCGTGACTGTCAAAATCAGATAAGAAAGATTAATCCTGATTTTGATATATCAAAAGTTCCAATTGATGACAAGAATGTTTTTAATATGCTTTCAAAGGGAGATACAACCGGTGTTTTTCAATTTGAAAGTGACGGAATGCGTCAGAAGCTTATTGAACTCAGACCTGAAAAGCTGGAGGATCTCATAGCTGTTTTATCATTATACAGACCGGGACCGATGAAATCTATACCCGTATACGCTGCTAATAAGCGCAACCCTGATAAAATTGTTTACAAACATGAAATTCTCAGGGATATACTAAGTGAAACTTATGGATGCATAGTATATCAGGAACAGGTTATGGAGATTTGTCGTAAAATGGCTGGATATTCTTATGGTAGAGCTGATATAGTCCGTCGTGCCATGGCTAAAAAGAAGCATGACGTTATGCTGCAGGAACGTGAAAACTTTGTAAGCGGTTCAATAAAAAATGGAGTGAGTGAAAAGATTGCTAATGAGATTTTTGATGAAATGGTAAGCTTTGCGTCCTATGCATTTAATAAGTCTCATGCAGCTGCATATTCTTATCTTGCATATCAGACTGCATATTTGAAATGCTATTATTTTAAGGAATATATGTCATCATTAATGTCAAGTGTTATGTCTACAACGTCAAAATTACTTGAATATATATCAGAATGCAGGCAGAATGGAGTAGAGGTAATTAATCCTGATGTTAATAAAAGTGAAAGTGGATTTGCGTGCAATGACAACAAAATTTATTTTGGATTACAGGCTGTAAAAAACTGCGGCAAAGGACTTGTTGACAGAATAGTGTCAGAAAGAGAAGTAAACGGCAGATATACTGATGTTTATGATTTTTTTGAACGTGCTGAAAGCAGGGACTTAAATAAAAGAGCAATTGAAAGCCTGATAAAAGCAGGAGCTTTAGATTGTTTTGGTTTAAACCGTCATCAGCTTTTGAATAATTTTGAAGAATTGCTTGCGGCTGCATCAGAAAATTCACATGAAGCTATTGAAGGTCAGCTGAATTTTCTTGATTCAGCAGATTCATCTGTATACAGAAAGAAGATTTCTTATGTTGACGAGTTACCAATGCAGAATCTTTTAAGTATGGAAAAAGAGGTTACAGGACTTTATTTGTCAGGAAGTCCGATGCAGGAGTACGATTATTTGCGAAAACTTCTGAGAACTTCGTATATTATATCTCTTTATTCAGATAGATATGGTGACGGAACTAAAGTTGTACTTATATGTTCTTTGCAGAATGTGAAGCAGCATATAACGAAAAATGGAAGCAAAATGGCATTTCTCACATTTTCAGATGAATCAGGTGAAATAGAAGCAGTTATTTTTCCTGATTTATACATGATTTCAATGTCAAAGTTAAAGGAAGATGCAGTAGTTATCCTGAAAGGTAAGGTATCTCAAAAGGACGAGAGTAAAAGTATAATTTGTGAAGCCTTGTATAGTACATCTGAATTCAAGCAGTTAACAGCATCTATGAAGTTTTGTGTTAAGATTCATTCAGACGATATGCAGACTGCAAATAAGATTATTGATATTTGCGGTAAATATTCAGGACAAACTAAGGTATGTTTTTACCTGGAAGATAAGAAGAAATATATTGCACCTAAAAACAAGATTAGCGTAGATATTTCAAACAGCTTTTATAAAGAAATATCCGATGTAATATCGGATGAAAAAATTGGATTAATGTAAAAATGGAGTGTTTTGTAGAAAACACTCCATTTTATTTGTAATGATAATAAAATTAAGATATAATTTTACCTTTACTTTTCTTTCTGCTTTCAATAGGTTTTTCAGAACCGCCTTTATCCTCAAATATAGCATCATCTTCGTTTTCAGAAGAAGCATTCTCAAGCTCAGGATTAACCTCTCCTTTACTTTCATAGTATGGATTTATGACATATTTTTGGATAATAGGGTAACTGTTAAAGCATATAATAAAATGTACAAATGCAGCAGGAAAGAATGGAAGGACAAAAAGAAAATTAATATTAAGCAGCAGCATTAATGCAGTAAGACCATAAATCGCCAATGTAATAAAAAGTGTTATAACGTTCTTTTTAAGTGCTACACATGCAAGAGCAAAAGAGTTTTTGATAATATTTTTCAGGGATAGATCTGTGGCAATAATCATTGGAAATATATAAAAATTCATTATAAGAATGGTAATGCCAACGCTCAGAACTATTGCCATCATAAAGTACATTATACTTCCGTACATAGATGCTATTCTTGGATATATATAAAGACCTGAAACAATTGATACTGCGGCAATGCAATCAACAAAACCGATAATTGCGGATTGCTTAAAATTATTTTTAAATGTTTTTTTAAAGTCAGAGAAAATAAAGGAGTGCTTTTCCAAAGTGTATTTTCTCATTACCCTTGTTAGTCCAGCAGTTGCAGGACCAATAAGAATCATAAATATCAGGACACAAATACTGCCTGAAATCAATGCAGCATTTGTGCTGAAAATATTGCTTACAAAACAAATCCATGCGAGAACTAACGGAATAAAGAAGATTGAGTACAGCATATTTGCTTCAATCAATTTCCAGAACTTGCGGATGAAAATTTCTCCAAAAAGTTTGAAGCCTTTTTTCTTAGGTGCTTTTTTTGATATTCCTGCACCTGAGCTTTCATACTGCTTACTTAAAAAGCCCAATTGAACATCCTCCTAATAACATAAATCAATAAAAAAGTAATTCATTGCACATTCTCCGAAAGAAATCAAAAGAAGAAAAAATAAGAGAACAGCAAATTTAATGAGATAAAGTTTAGTCTGACTTTTCATGTTATCCTCTGAATTTTTTGAAAGTATAAATGAAAAGATTTTATTCGACATTTTAACAGATTCTCTTGAAGCAAGAATAAATATTACAGAAACGGCAAGCAGTTTAGGTATAACGAGTATAATAAGCGGTACAAGTGCTTTCAGTCCCATAGAAGCATAAACGGAGCTTATGGCAATACCCATAGAAAAGCCTCTGAAAAGCAAGGTAAATATGCTTATAGCTTGTCCGAACACAAACATGCCGCATAATCCGAATATAATCATATATATTATGTAAATCAAAGCTGTACTTTTGAAAAAATCAAGAACAGACAGGTTTATGTTTAACGGTGAAATATTCTGCTTTAAAATAAGAGAGTTAATATTTCCTTTAAACATTGAAAAGAAAATACTGCCGCAGAATATTCCGATAAATATAACTGCACATAATAATTTTTTTGTTAAACGTCTTTCTTCACTTTTAGTAAGGCTTATCCTTTGCTTCATAAAAATCATCCTTTCTTTTTAAAAGGATATTCATTTTATAAAGCATTTAGAACTTATATAAAAATTTCTGTTAATTTTTAGAAAGCTCATAAGCTCTTTTTGTACAGCTGTCACACGCATTGTTAACAACTTCTGTGAGCTTGCCCTCATAAAGTCTGTCAAGACCTGCAAGAGTAGTTCCGCCCGGAGATGAAACCATTTTAATAAGCTCATCAATTGTATATCCTGAATCAGTAATCATTTTAGCAGAACCGATAAGGCTTTGAGAAAATAATTCTTTTGCAGCTTCAGTGTCAATGCCGACAGAAACAGCATAGTCAATAAAGCCTTTTGCGAACAGATATATAAATGCAGGACTGCTGCCGTTTACAGCAATAATTTCCTTCATTTTATCAATTGGGATTACTGCTGTTTTTCCGCATGATGTGAAAATACCTTTTACAAACTCAAATTCTTCATCATTAACGTATTCGTTATGAGAGAGAGCAGACGCACCCTCGCCGAGAAGAAGCGGAGTATTTGGCATTACAAGCACGACTTTTGCATCAGGTTTTGTTTTTTTCTGAACAAAATCAGAAGTAATACCTGCTGCAATTGAAATAATAACAGTATCAGAATTTACAGCATCAGAGATATTATCAAGTACATTGTCGATAACCTGAGGTTTTACAGCAAGGACAACATATTTGCAGTGTTTTACCACGTCAGCTTCTGAGTTGCATGGCTGAACGCTGAATTGTTTAAGATTATTCAGCTTTTCACAGTCCATGTCAAAAGCGTATAAACTGATATTCTCATTTGCAGTACCAAAGATTCCTTTTATAATGGCAAAGCCCATGTTTCCGGCACCGATAAAACCAATATTTATTTTACTCATTTTAAAACTTCCTTTAAAAAATATCACTTGCTTAATTATACTACAAAACGCATAAAAAAGCAAGTGAAATATTTGGTGTTATTCAAGAATTTTTGCCAATAGACAATATAGTTGACATATGCTCTTAATTAGATAGCAATTTGTTCTGCAATTTTATGAAGCTCAGTTTCATAAGCTTTTTTCATTGAAAGAGCTTCCTGAATATCGAAATCAACTATTTCGTCTTTCTGAATGCCGACAACTCTGTTGCCGATGCCCTGTTCAAGAAGACCAACTGCATAGTGACCAAGCTCTGCAGCAAGAACACGATCTCTTACTGTTGGTGAGCCGCCTCTCTGAACGTGACCGAGTATAGTTGCTCTTGACTCGATATGTGTTTTTTCTTCAATGATCTTTGCAATTTCATTTGCATTTCCAATTCCCTCAGAAACCACAATTACAAAATTCTGCTTGCCGTTAGCCTTAGCCTCAAGCATTTTCTTTGCAATAGCGTCAAGGTCATAAGGAACTTCTCTTGTAATGATTTCGATAGCACCGCATGCAATACCGGTATTGACAGCAATGTAACCTGCATTTCTGCCCATAACCTCAACAACAGTACATCTGTCATGTGACTGTGAAGTATCACGAAGCTTATCCACCATTTCCATTGCAGTATTCATAGCAGTATCATATCCGATTGTATAGTCAGTACAAGCAATATCATTATCAATTGTGCCCGGAAGACCAACACAAAGAATTCCTCTTGCAGAAAGATCGGCTGCACCTCTGAAAGAACCATCACCGCCGATTACAACGATACCCTCAAGTCCGAGTTCTTCACAAGTATCCTTAGCCTTTTGGAGACCTTCTTCTGTTCTGAATTCAGGACATCTTGCTGTGTAAAGCATTGTTCCGCCTCTGTGAATAATATCAGAAACGCTTCTTGCGTCCATTTTAATGATGTCACCGCTGATAAGACCAACATAGCCTCTGCGAATGCCATAAACCTCCATGCCCTTGCTTAAAGCTGTTCTAACAACTGCTCTTATAGCAGCATTCATTCCCGGAGCATCGCCGCCGCTTGTTAATACACCGATCTTTTTAATCATAAATATATTCTCCAATCTGCTCAATGCGATTAATAAGTACATTATTGATGTGGCAGCTAAATCCTGAACAGAATACATGTCAAAAACAAAATATTATTATTTCTGAGCCTTATCAGATATTTACTAGTTAAGCAACACTGTACAAAGTTTACTGATATGCTTTATGCAGTGCTGCCTTAATTGTCACATCAACAAAATCTAAACAATTATATTTTACTACATTTTGTGTAAGTTTGTCAATAGGAAGAAGTTAAAAAATTCACAAACTTAGAAAATACTTTGAGGCGACAACGCATAAAGAATGGCAAATGCTGCCTTGAATTTTGTAAAAATATGCGTATATACGCATGCAAACACGAATTTTATAGCAAAATAAAAAGAAAAATAAAAGAAGCTGCTGCATCAAGGTTTATTTTGATGCAGCAGCTTTAAGCTGAAATACGCACACAATTTGAATTTCGGGTCTTCTAATTTACTACATACACGTTTGCGTAAGAAGTAAGATTAAAGCAATCGTTAACTGAACCGCAGAATACATCGACTACGCCATAGGAGCAGCCGGTATCATTAAGTGTATAATAGCCGAGTCCTTCAATGTAAATTGTCGTGTCAAACGGTAATCCATAGGCTTGGCTCATTGCAACTCCGCCGACATACGGTGTAACACCGGATGCAGTAGGATTTCCTGTTGCAACATATCCTGTAATTTTAAGATTTCCTAAATATGTCATATTGCTTTCTGGAGCTGTTTCCGCAGTAGAGTTATCCTCGGGTGCAGGCTCCTGTATTTGTTCAACAATTGGTTCTTCCATAATAGTTTCATCAACAATTGGCTGTTCAGCAATTTCATCAACAGTTACCGTTTGAGTTTCAACAAACTGTTCTGTTGCCGGTTCAGTATCGGGAATTACTGTTTCGGAAACTGTTGTTTCGGTAACGGTTATTGTGGTTGTGACTGTCGTTGCAGCTGATTTAATGGTTGTTCGTGTAACGGTCGTTGTTGTTACAGCTGCACTGGTTGTAGTTGAAAAGGTTTGAGTTGTTGTGCTTACTGTTTTTTCAATCTCGTTGTTTCTGTTTTTGCTTTGCTCAGATTTGAAAAGTGAAAATGTAAATATCCCCATAAATAACAGTAAAGTGATAATATATTTTCTCATCGCATCTCCTTTGGCTTATTATCAGAAATTTCTGATTTATTTTGTCTGTGTATTTTCAGCACATAATGTCATGCAGAATTATTGGTCGGAAGAAAAACCGATAATCCGCATCAGACATAATATAGAGTTTACAGTTTAAATATTACAAGAAAATGTACTCAATGTAAAAAAAGTATGTCTAAAAGGCAATGTGACTAATATTATTCACAAATCATTGCGTAAATAATAAATAATTGCAGAAATTTTATATTTGAATTTAAAAGTTGATATAAAATATAATGTGCAATATTTCATAAACATATTGAACAATAATTATAGAGTTTAATCATAAATTAATATAAAATATTTCTTTGCCGTTTTGATGTGATTTTTTTGTTTCATTTATCAAGGTATCAGACATCAAAGTCAAAGCTATCATGTGTGATATTATAATTATTGACGTCATTTAAACTGAACTCCTTTAAGGCAACACCGAACAATGCACGTCATAAAACGGTTAATTTACCATTATATTACACTTAGAACTTGTTCTCATAGGATACAACATACAGCTTTTTGGCAACTTCAGCCGAAAGCCGCGTCAAAAATCCTTGTCATGTGTCAGTATGACTGCACACTTTTTCCTTGCTCTCTGCTAAATTATGCACAAAAATCTGCACATTCTACCTACGAGAACAGGTTCTTAATTTTCTTACTATACGCCAGTATGCTTTCAAAAATTTTATGTAATCTTACGAAAATATTTCTGCGTTTTTGTTGCACAATTTTTGTGCGGTGTTGTCTTAACAAAATGTATATGCTTGACTGTTATAAAACATGTCTGTTTCTTGACAAACAATATCTGCTGTGTTAAAATTAACGATGTAATTATTCTATAAAAAGGAGCATAATTTTATGGGTATGAATTTTAACAGAAAAATGCCTGAACCCGCTGAAATCAAAAGGCTCTATCCGCTTTCTGAAAAAATCAAGGAAATCAAGGCTGCTCGTGACAAAGAAATTGCTCAAGTTTTTACAGGAGAATCAGACAAATTTCTTCTGATTATAGGTCCATGTTCTGCTGATAAGGACGAGCCTGTTATGGACTATGTTCACAGACTTGCTGACATTCAGCAAAAGGTTAAGGATAAGATTTTAATTATTCCAAGGATTTATACAAATAAACCCAGAACTACAGGAGAGGGCTATAAGGGCATGGTGCATCAGCCTGACCCTACAAAGAATGAAGATATTTTTCAAGGCGTAATAAAAGTAAGACAGCTTCACACAAGAGCAATTAGTGAAACAGGACTTACTTGTGCTGATGAAATGCTTTATCCTGAAAATTACCGCTATGTATCTGATTTGCTTTCATATGTTGCCGTTGGAGCAAGATCTGTAGAAGATCAGCAGCACAGACTTACTGCAAGCGGAATGGACGTACCTGCCGGAATGAAAAACCCTACATCAGGCGATATTTCCGTAATGCTTAATTCCATAAAAGCTGCACAGGCAAAGCATACATTTTTATATGGCGGCTGGGAGGTAAGTACGGACGGAAACCCTTATGCTCATGCAATTTTAAGAGGCGCAACCAATAAGCATGGACAGAATATATCAAACTATCATTATGAGGATCTTATTTTCCTTCATGAAATGTACTGCAAGAAGAATTTGAAGAATATGGCGGTAATTGTTGATACAAATCATTCAAATTCAGGCAAGAAATATCTTGAGCAAATAAGAATAAGCAAAGAAGTTCTGCATAGTATGCGTCATTCTGAGGATATTCATCAGTTTGTCAAAGGACTTATGATTGAAAGCTATATTGAGGACGGTTGCCAAAAGGTTGAAGATAATGTTTACGGTAAATCAATAACCGACCCTTGTCTTGGCTGGGAAAAATCTGAAAAGCTTATTTTGGAAATTGCTGATTTATTGTAAAAGGTCGTTTTGCCTTAAAATAATAAGAAAAACCTGTTTGGAATTTGTATAGATTTTTCTGAACAGGTTTTTTGTATTGATTTCTAAATATAAATATGATATAATTAATTTGATTTATTACATAACGATTTTTTGAGAGGCTTTTATAATGAAAAGTATATTTTCATATACAAGAATGATTGCCTTTGGTTTTTTAGCAGTCATTCTTATGGGAACATTGCTGCTTTCTTTGCCGATAGCAGCACGTTCAGGAGTCAGAACTCCTCTGATAGATTGCTTTTTTACAGCAACAAGTGCTACTTGCGTTACAGGACTTACCGTACTTGATACTTATATGCACTGGTCAAGTTTCGGACATGTTATAATTCTTGGACTTATTCAAATAGGCGGACTAGGATTTATGACAATAATCACAATGTTTTCTATTTTTACCAGAAAGCACATCAGCCTTTACGAAAGACGTCTTTTAATGCAGTCAGCAGGTACGATAAGATTAAGCGGAATTATAACAATGATAAAAAGAGTTGTTATAGGTACATTTTGTGTTGAGGGTATGGGTGCTGTATTTCTTTCATTAAGATTTTGTCCAAAGCTTGGATTTGCAAAAGGATTATGGTATGCCGTATTTCATTCTGTTTCCGCTTTTTGCAATGCGGGATTTGACCTTATGGGACGCTTTAATGAGGTTTCACTAACAGGATATTATAATGACCCTTTGGTGTGTATTACGCTTATGGTTTTAATTGTTATAGGCGGACTTGGATTTCTTGTATGGAGTGATGTTATAAAGTGCAGGTTTGTTTTTAAAAAAATGGAGCTTCACAGCAAACTTGTTTTAACCGTTACAGCTCTTTTGGTATTTGGCGGTGCGGCTGTTTTGTTTATGACTGAAAAAAACGGTGCTTTTAAGGGAATGACAACAGGCGAGCAGGTTCTCTCGGCATTTTTTCAGTCAATTACATTAAGAACAGCGGGATTTTTTACATTTGATCAATCTAAACTCAGCAATTCAGGGTATATTCTTTCAACATTACTGATGTTTATCGGAGGCTCACCCGGTTCAACAGCAGGCGGTGTAAAAACAACTACTATGGCAGTTGCCTTTTTGAATTTAATAAGTGTTGCGAGAAACAATGATGATGTTGTTATTTTTAAAAGGAAAATTAATAATAAGGTTGTTATACAGTCTGTTGCGATTATAGGAATACATATTATGATGGCTTCCATTGCCATATTTATTATTTGTTATTTAGAACCGATAGGGCTGCGTGAAGTTATATATGAATCTGTATCAGCAATTTCAACAGTAGGAATTTCTATGGGTATTACATCTGATTTTAATGTTGCATCAAAATTATTTATTGCAGGTCTTATGTATTCAGGACGTATAGGCGGAATGACAATAGTTCTTGCAATTGCAGAAAATAGCCATAAGGTTAAACTTGAAAGACCGGAAGAAAAAATATTAATAGGTTAGTGGGGGATAATAGATGAAATCAATATTAGTTATAGGCATGGGAAGATTTGGCAGACATCTTGCAAAGAAAATGCTTGACTTGGGAAATGATGTGATGATTGTTGATAAGGACAGCGAAATATTTGAACAGCTTGCAGAAAAGTTTACAGATTCGTATATAGGTGACTGTACAAACGAAGGTGTAATAAGGTCTTTGGGCGTAAAACATTTTGACTTATGTTTTGTTACGATTGGTGAGGACTTTCAGTCATCTCTCGTAATCACATCATTGCTGAAACGCTTTGACGCAAAGTGTGTTATAGCAAAAGCAAATCAGAATATACAGGCAGAGCTTTTATTAAAAATAGGTGCTGATGAAGTGGTATATCCTGAAAGAGAGATTGCTGAAAAACTTGCTGTAAGGTATAATGCGAGAAATATATTTGATTATATCCAACTTACAAGTGAGTATTCTATTTACGAAATTCCAGTTTTACAGTCATGGATAGGAAAGACTATTATGGAGGTTGACGTAAGAAGAAAGTACAGGGTAAATATTATTGCTGTAAAGAAGGAGAATTCTCTTAATCCTTTGCCCGGAGCTGATTATATTTTCAAACCTGATGAACATATTGTTGTAATAGGTAAAGCAACAGACGTTTTCAAAATTAATGCAAAATTATAAAAAAGAACTGCTTTCAATTGAAAGCAGTTCTTTTTAGTTTAACGCAGTATTCTGTGTTGTATCAGCTCTATTCAGCAGCAAATTCACTCATTATAGTAAAGCCGTTTTCAATATAAAATCCCGTTTCCTTAGCAGTTTTTTCGCAAAATCCCTTTACTCCGTTTTCTTTTTTTCTGCTGTCATATATAAAGAACGGGATAGGGTCATTTGTATGGGTTCTTAATGAAAGCGGAGTAGCATGGTCAGGAGTTACAAGAACTTTGAAATCACCCATTTTTTCAAGTTCCGCAACGACAGGAGTAAGTATAAGTTTATCAATAAGTGAAATTGACTTGACTTTATTTTCCATTTCATTTCTGTGGCCGCATTCATCAGGAGCCTCAACATGAATATAAACAAAGTCCTGTCCACTTTTAAATTCATCAATAGCAGCCTTTGCTTTGCCCTCAAAATTTGTATCTATGTAACCTGTAGCACCTTCAACATTTACAACCCTCATATTTGAAAATTTGCCGATGCCCTTGAGAAGATCTACAGCAGAAATCATTGAACCGTTAAGACCATATTTTCCTTTAAAATCATCAAGATTAGCTCTTACGCCTTCACCCCAGAGCCATATGCTGTTTGCAGGGCGAAGTCCTCGTTCTTCTCTTGCTTTATTAACAGGATGATCCTTCAGCAAATCGTAAGATTTTTTCATAAGGTCATATAATTTTGCTGCATTCGGATGAGCAGGAACATAATTTTTGACAGGCTTTCCTGTTATATCATGAGGCGGAGTTATTGTTCCGATATCAAGAGTACCGTTGTTCCAGATAAGACAGTGACGATAACTTACACCGCTGTAGAACTTGAATTCATCGTTATCGAGATTTTCAGCAAGATATTTGATAAGTATTGCAGCTTCTTCCGTTGAAATATCATCAGCACAATAGTCAACAATAGTTTTATCTGAATATTCAGGTTCATCAGTTACTGTAACAAGATTGCACCTGAGTGAAACGTCAGTTTTTTTCATATCAATACCGATGCTTCCGGCTTCGAGTGGAGAACGTCCTGTATAATAAATTTTAGGGTCATATCCAAGAACAGAAAGGTTTGCAACATCACTGCCAGGTTTCATACCGTCGGCAACTGTTTTTACAAGACCTACTTTTGCAGTTTCAGCAAGTTTGTCCATACAAGGTGTTTCAGCAGCTTCAAGAGGAGTTTTTCCATCTAAAGCATCAATCGGGTAGTCAGCCATACCATCGCATAACATAACCAGATATTTCATAAATCATATCTCCTTTAGAATAAATTACAGTTCATATTATAGCACATTGAAATTATAAAATCAATATTACAGCGTGTTCACATTATTTTATTGCATTGTTATATTTAAATAAAATTAGCAGTTAAGGTTATAGCCTTTGAAAGTGAAACAGTAATTGTTGCATCAGTAGAATTTACATCACCGCTCCAGCCTGTAAAGGTGCTATTCTCGTTAGGAATTGCAGTTAGAGTTACAGGAACATCTGAGAAATATGTACCAGTCCAGCTTCCAGAGGACAAGTCTGGTGTTATAGAGTTTATTTTTATGCATCCCAGATTACTGTTATTTGTTTTAATGGTAATATTTTGTTCTGTGCTTACATTATAGTAATTTTTAAGACCTGAAATTACTTTTGAAAGTCTGTTGTTAAAGAATGAAGAAAGAGTATCCACATCACGCTGATAAGAATTTTGCATTCCCCACATTGAACCTGAACTGAATCTGCTTTTATTTTCATCAATAACAGGTCCATAAAGACTTACATATTTGTTTATTGCGGCATTTACCTTGTTTTTATCAAAATTATAGTTGCCAATATCCATAATAGTGTTAATGAATAAATTGCGGAAATTTTCATTTTCCTTATATGTTTTGGCAAATATTACAGTATCAAATTTATCACTTAATGCACCAATCATTGCGTCCAGATCCTGCTGATAGCTTACACCGTAAACATCAGTAGAGTATTCAGTATCATAAAGCATAAAACGCCACTTGCCGTCACCTTTGTAATCATCAATGACATTTCTTGTTTTCCACATACGAATGTTATTTATATATGTACCGGCAAAAACATCCTGATTATTTATAAATATTTCGGAAGCATAGAAATCAGCAAGACTTTGAATATCAATCATATTGCAGAATTGCTGATAATTTGAATCAATTGACATATCATTGTTTCTTACGAAATTAATCATTGATTTATATTCATCAAGGTCCGATTCGATACCTTCTTCAACTGTTTCTCCGTTTTTAATAATAACTACTTCATCTTTGTCATAGCCATATATTTCATTTATATATGCATTGCTGTAGTCATCCTGCATCTGATATACGCCCCAGTATTCGCCATTAATAAATGCAATAACAGGACGTCCTGTTTGGGTTTCAAAATTTCTGTCTGAAACAAGCTCCTGAAGCATAGGATCTCTGAATTTTGTGGCATTAATGTCATTTGCACCATTTCGTAGAACAAATCTCTTATATGATGTGCGTTCCTCTCCTGTACTTGTTTTCAATCCCGGAATCAGATCATATTCAAGCTTTTTCTTTCCATATTCTTCTCTTGCATAAAGTTTGAGTGACTTTTGTGAATTTGCTCTGGAGGCATTTCCCTGAATTCTCACTCCGAAGTTTTGTGAAAAGCCAAGTGTACCGTCACCTTCAAAGAAATCAATATGAACAGGTCTTTCCCACTCAATGCCTCGCTGAGTAAAATTAGCTTCCTTTTCCCAGTCGTTATCCATTGCTGAGCCACCGTTTTTAAGATATTCATCATAGTAATATCCTGTTGTGTAGATACCTTTGTTGTAATCAAACAAGTCATTATATTCCATAGAAATTGAAACGATAGGCAAACTGTTATACTGAGATGCCTGATCAATACCCACAAAGTATGTTTTGGTAATTACATCACTTGTTTTTCCATTTTCATCAACAGCAATTGCCTTTATAACAGTTGACTTTGTAACAGGTGATGACGGAACGCTTACTCCGCCGAAGCTGCTGCTGAATGTTGCAGTTTTATTTGCTGAAAGTACATTTTCCTCGCTTGTTCTGTTTTTGACGGTCAAAGTACCGCTGAACAATTCAGAGTCGGCAGCAGGTACACTTCCGTCAGTAGTATAATAAATTTTGTAATTGTTTTCTGATGTTATTGATAAATCAAACTGATTGTTATAAAATCCGCTTTCATGTGAAAAGACCGGTGAAGCAATTTTTGAACTTTCTGAAATTTCATTTGCAGATGAAGGTGTAGGCTGCATAGTGTAAAAGCTGTCACACCCGTCATTATATCTTCCATATGTTGTATCTGCAGTAAGTGCAGGAACTTCAACAGTATCTATTATTTTTCCCGAAGCATCTGATAAATAGAGCGTTTCACCATTTTTGCTTATATTAAACGGAGCATGAAGTTCAGTATCAGTAGATGCATAATCTTTTGTTGCAAATATCAATAAATAATCGTGTGCAGGTATTGTAACATCAGGGAACGTAAACTTGAATAACTTGTTTTCACTGTCGGAAAGACCATAACCGTTAAGAGAAATACTGCTGTCTGAATTATTATAAATTTCAATCCAGTCTGAATGCTGATTGTAGCTGTCCGTTATTCCATTTTTATTTGTGGAACATACTTCATTGATTTTTAATGCTGAAGAATTCGCACTTGGAGAATGCTGCAGAATACTCCTTAGCAGTTTCAGATCGAAAATATCAATATAATTATCATTGTTCATATCAGCATTAGCTGAAATTTCTTTTGATTTTCCAAGCAGGTATTTTTGAAGTGTAACAGCGTCAGATATATTGACTGAGCCGTCATTATTTGCATCTCCGGATAAAGCAGTATCAGCGGCATTAGTATTCAGCAGATTAAACGGACAGCTTTGGCTCTCTGCTGCAATAATGCTGAAGCTCAAGGCAGCGGCAGCTATTTTTTTAAAGTTATATTTTCTCATTATACTATACTTTCCTTTCATTTAAGTTTGTAACGTATTGCTATTAAACAGCCGATTATTTATAGAATAATTATACCTGCTTATTTTGTCTATTTCAAGTTTATATCATATATATAAGAATTTTTCTACATTATAGCAAAAAGCTTAAATACAATTTTGTGCATAATAATAACACCGTACACTTTTGTGTACGGTGCGGTGATTATTTCATCATTTTTTCTTTGAGTTCTTTGAAAAGCTCAATATCATCGGAAGTAACTTTCATATTTGTAATAAGATTTTGACCCTCTGCGGTAGTAACCTTGATTTCAATTATGCTGTTCTCATCAATGCTTTGAGCTGCTGCTGAAAAGAACATAGGAATTTTTGGATGATTGTTTTTAAATTTATCAAGCAGTGACTTGATTTGAAGAATTGCCATCGGATTCATTGTTCAACATTTCCTTTACTTAGCATTTCCTAAAAATGCAGCACCTATAATTCCTGCATCATTTCCAAGTTTAGCAATTACAATTTCTGTACGCTTTTCAGAGTTTTTAGCAAAGTCTTCGTTTTCAACGAGTGCTTTTACAGGGAGGAGAAGCGGATCACCTTCATTGCAGACACCGCCGCCGATACAAAGAATATCCGGCTGGAAAATATTAATTGTATTTGTAATGCCTGCTGCGAGATATTTTATGTATTTATCAACAACTTCCTTAGCGGACTTGTCACCGGCTCTCATTGCGTCAAATGAAGTTCTTGCAGTAACCTTTCCGCCTTTTTCCTGAGCCATTTTATTCATAATGCTGTCAGGATTTTTTTCCATAGCTTCCTTAGACATTCTTATGAGTCCTGTTGCTGAAGAATAAGCCTCAAAGCAGCCCTTTCTTCCGCATGAACACTCAGCTCCGTCCACTTCAATTACAGTGTGACCGATTTCAGCTCCTGCATAATTTGAGCCTGAATAAATTTTTCCGTCAATGATAATTCCTGCTCCGACTCCTGTTCCGAGAGTAACGCATATTGCATTTCTTGCTTCTTTAGCAGCACCCGCAACAAATTCACCGTAAGCAGCCGCATTAGCATCATTTTCAATGAAAACAGGCTTATCAATTGTTTCCTTAATATACTTTACCATAGGTGTGTTCACGAATCCAAGGTTATTGGCTCTCTCAATAATTCCTGTAGCACTGTTTGCAATACCGGGAGTTCCAATACCTATCCATTCAATATTGCTGATTTCAAGATTGGCATTCTTAACAGCCTGTAAAGCCATTTTAGCCATATCATCAGCGATTTCCTTTTCAGGACGAGGGCAGTTTGTTTTTGTGCTTGCCTTTGAGATTATATTGTAATTTTCATCAACAACACCTGCAACAATATTGGTTCCGCCCAAATCAATTCCTACATAATATTTCATTTTAATATCCTCCATTAATCAATTTTCGTTATTATAATACTGCATTTACCGCAGATTTTATATTCACCTAAGCCTGCCGGAATAAAAATGCTGTCACCTTTATGAATGTCAATTTTTTCGTTTTGAGCTTCGATAACGGCAGCACCGTCAAGAACAAGAATGTGATTGAAAGAATTATCGTCAGCATTTAAATCAGCAGATGTTTCAATATTACCGTTATAAACAGTAAAATATTCACATTTTGCAAGCTGTGTTCTGCTCCAGCCATTTAAACTTTCTGTTATGGGCTTATTATATGAATCAGCAGGAGCAAGTTTTGTAACGTCAAGAGCTTTTTCAACATGAAGTTCTCTCGGCTTTCCGTCATTGCCTACTCTGCCGTAATCATAAACACGATATGTTGTATTTGAGTTCTGTTGAATTTCAGCAATAAGAATACCTTTTCCGATAGCGTGAAGAGTACCTGCTTCAATAAAGAACACATCACCCTTTTTGACAGGGACACTGTTTACCTTATCCAACAAAGTGTTTTCCTCGATAGCTTTTTGAAAATCATCCTTAGAAATTTGTTCTTTAAATCCGTAAATAAGTGAAGCATTTTCTTCGCAGTCAACGATATACCACATTTCAGTTTTTCCGTATTCACCCTCAATACGCATAGCATATTCATTGTCAGGATGAACCTGTACAGAAAGGTTATCACGAGCGTCAATTAACTTTATAAGAATGGGAAAGTCATCAAACTTACTGCATTTTGTTCCGAGGGCAGATGGATTTTCATTCAGAAAATCCTTGAGAGACCTGCCTGAGTACTCTCCATTTGCAATTATACTCATACCGTCCTTATGGCATGAAAGTTCCCAGCTTTCAGCAAGACGTTCCAAATCACTTTTTTTCCCGAATTGTTCTTTGAGCTTAGTACCTCCCCAGATATAGTCCTTAATAGGCGGATTAAGAATCAGTGGTTTCATTTTTACCTCCATTAAATTCTTCGATAAATTCCTGCATGCTTCCGTTATAAACGTTAAGGTCAATATTTTCTTCTATTCCGTCATATCCTTCAAGCTTTCCCTTATCCGAATACTGCCAGAATGTCCAGTTTATAAAAGACGGTTCGCAGTTTATATTTCTTATCCAGATAGGGTGGTCTGAGAAGTTATTTTTAATGTATTTGAAATACAGCGGCAATGTAGTATATATAATAGGCTTTTTGCCATAATAGCTTTCCAGTTCCGAAAGAAGCGGAGAAAGAATAGCACAGGTTTCTTCTTCACTTGGATTTTCTTTACTTTTATTGCCATAATATTCAACGTCTATAACAGGAGGCAGATTTATTTTGTTTTTATCAACTGCTGAAATATAATTTTCAGCCTGAGTTTCACCGGGACTGTCAAAGCTGAAAAAATGATATGCCGAGTGGTAGATATTGGTTTTTGATATATTATTTAAATTGGATTTGGAAAAACAGTCAACATGACCGCTGCCCTCTGTAGCTTTAATAAAAGCAAAATCCACACCTTGTTCCTCAAGTTTATTCCAGTCTATAACGCCTTGATAGTGAGCGACATCTACTCCCATTACGCTGTACTTATCTTTATTTACAATAGCATCGGAATAAAAAAGAGAGAATGCGTTTGCACCGCATATCATACATGTACCGAGTGAGGCGAAAAGCATTTTTAATTTCATAAATCATTCCATTTCTGACTTTAGGCAACACCATACTATAGCAATCCAACAAAATGCTGCAAGGTATTCCCTTTATCATGTTTATATGCAGACAGGTTTTAAACTTGTACGCTGTTAACACGTTCTGATGTCCTGCAATAATACTCACTGCAATTGTCGGCAAATATATCTGTTATCCTGAATTGCAGCATACATATTAATAATATACTATAAATGTAAAATAGTCAACAGATTTTTTGCAAAATACAGGTGGATAAGCAAAAAAAGTTTTGTCATACTCGTACACAACAATGAATATACTTTTACAAAGCAACTTCAAGGAGGTTAATATGGAATTTAAAGTAAACAGAGAAACTATTTCTGCGGCAGAGTGCGTTTATGAGGGTATACAGGAGCAGGGGATTGAAATGGACTATATTCTTCCGGATTATTATCCTGATGTATTTAAGCTTGTGAGATGTGAGGCTGTTCCGGTAATTTCAGATTACAGTGTTAACGGCGACAAGCTTACATACGAGCTGAGATGTGATATGCGTATTCTTTACTGTAGTGAAAACGGTTCTATTCTTCAATGTGTTAATCAGAAACAGACGTTTTCAAAAACAGTTGATATGGGCAGATTTTGTGATAATCCGAGTGTAACGCTTAAACCGAAATGTGATTATGTAAATTGTCGTGCCGTTAATAAAAGACGTCTTGATATGAGAGGTGCAGTTTCAGTAAAAGTAAGTGTTACAGGTGAAAGAAATCAAGAGATAATTTCTGATGCTTTTGGAATGAACATACAAATGAAAAGAATGCCGATAGAGTTTGCATCTAAAAAAATTACTGCCAGAAAAAATATTCAGCTTGGTGATGACATAGAACTCAGCAGTACACAGCCGTCAATAGTAAGCGTGGTCAGATGCAGCTGTACGTCCATAAGCTGTGAAAAGAAAATGATTTCAGGCAAGATGCTTGCAAAGGGAGATGCCTCAATAGCAGTTCTTTATGCCTGCGAAAAGGACGGTGCAGGAGTGCTTGAACCAATGGAATTTACAGTGCCTTACAGTCAGATTATTGACCTTGACGGGATGGACGATACGTTTGAATGCTGTGTTAAACCGGAGATAGTTTTTTGTGAGGTTAATCCTGTTCAGAATAAAGAGGGAGAAAATCGTTCTATAAGATGTGAAATGGAGATTTTATTGAATTGCAGTGCAGTAAAAACGACTTCTGTTACATTAGGGGTAGATGCATATTCAACAACATACCCATGCAGTATTGCTGTAACGGAAATAAAAGCCGAACAGATACCTAAAATTATAAATCATGAAATACATCATTGTGCAAAAATGTGTGAGGGTGAAGATGTTCCTGAACAGATTTTCTATGTATGGTGTACTCCGAAAAATGTAAATGCAAATTTGAATGCAGAGGAAAAAAAGCTTACGGTAAGCGGAATGCTTACATATACAGCTGCTGCCCGGGATAATTCAGGCATGATTATTATGCCTGATAAAGAAGAAGCCTTTGAAGAAGTTATTGAACTGAATGATGACTATACAAATGCTGCGGCTGCTGCTGATATTATTGTAAACGGAGTATCATATAATATTTCGTCTGATAATGTTCTGACTTTAAAAGCAGATATAAAAGCAGAAATATCAATTTTCACTTCATCTTCCGTAAAAGCACTTTCCGATATTTCAGTTGACGAGGGAATGAAGAAAATAAGGGACGGAGATTATGCAATAAAGCTTTATTACGGTGCAGAAAATGAAGATATATGGGAGATTGCAAAACGTTACAGTACTTGTGTAACCTCAATAATAGAAGAAAATGAATTAAGCGGAGAGCGTCTTGAGGAAAGCGGAATGCTGATTATTCCGATTGTAAGCTGAGAGTCAGCACCGCCCTGAGAACAAGTTCTTATATAGGATAATATCAGCGGAGGATTATTATTCCGTTTTTAAGATTAGGAGTCGAATATGAATAAAGATATTTACAGTGATATTGCAGAAAGAACTGACGGTGATATTTACATTGGAATTGTAGGGCCTGTCAGAACAGGAAAATCAACATTTATAAAGAGATTTATGGAATCATTGGTTATTCCCAATATAGACAGTGAATTTAAGCGTGAAAGAGCTGTTGATGAGCTTCCTCAGTCTGCGGCAGGAAAAACAATAATGACAACCGAACCAAAATTTATACCTGAAGAAGCAGTTGAAGTAAGCCTTGATAACGGAGCAAGGTTTAATGTCAGAATGATTGACTGCGTTGGATATATTGTTCCGAGTTCATTGGGATACATAGAAAATGAAATGCCCAGAATGGTCATGACATCATGGTTTGATGAAGAAATACCATTTAATATGGCGGCTGAAATTGGCACTCAGAAGGTAATATCCGACCATTCAACGATAGGTCTTGTAGTTACAACAGACGGAAGTATTTCTGATATTCCGAGAAATGAATATGAGGAATGTGAGGAGCGTGTTATTCGTGAGCTGAAAGAGCTTGGAAAACCGTTTGTAGTTATAATGAATTCAGTAAATCCAAATTCTCATGAAGTCAGAGAGCTTTGTGAAACGCTGACGGAAAAGTATGATACAAAAGTTATTCCTGTCAACTGTCTTGAACTTAATGAGCAGGATATAAAGATGATTATACAGGAAATTCTATTTTCCTTTCCGATTAAAGAGATAAATATTAAAACTGCCCGTTGGATAAATTCACTTGAAAAAGGCCATTGGCTTAAAACGGATATTATGAACTGCATAAGAAACAGTGCTAAGGATATAAAACTTGTCAGAGAGGCACAGCTTGCAGCGGAAGCAATTTCTGATTGTCCGCATATTTTACGTTCAGAAATAAGTGAAATAAATCTTGGAAAGGGAAGTGTCACGATAACAGCGGAGCTTGACAGCAGTCTTTTCTATAAAATTTTAGGTGAAGCAACAGGTATTGAAATTGAGAGTGAAAGTGACCTTATGCCGCTGCTTATGGAGCTTAACAGAATAAAAAAGGCTTATGAAAGATTTGAACCCGCATTGGCTGAGGTTGAAGCAACAGGATACGGAATTGTAATGCCGGAGCTTGAGGAGCTTTCACTTGAAGAACCTAAAATCATTAAGCAGGGTGGAAAATATGGAGTAAAGCTTAAAGCCTCTGCACCGTCAATTCATCTCATGAAAGCAAATATCAATACTACAATAAGTCCGATAGTTGGTTCTGAAAAGCAGAGTGAGGAGCTTATAATGTATCTGCTTGAAGGGTTTGAAGAAAATCCGAAAAAAATATGGGAGTCAAATATATTCGGCAAGTCGCTTCATGAGCTTGTTAATGAGGGACTTCACAATAAGCTGTTCAAAATGCCTGCTGATGCAAGAATGAAACTTCAGGAAACTCTTGAAAGAGTTATAAATGAGGGCTGCAGCGGACTTATTTGTTTCATATTATAATTTTAAGGCAACACTGTACCATGCTTGTGCGGTGTTGCCTTAAAAACTCTCTTTTTGTTATTAAATTTTTCATTAATTGTCAATTACATTTTTCGACTTTTTATGATAAAATAATAAAAGTAAATCGAGTAGCTTTAATGCGTAAATCCAGATCGCATTAGCTGCTCGATTTTTATGCGTAAAGGAGTTTTTATAAAATGGAAAATTTAAAAGAAAATAAAATGGGAGTTTTGCCAATTCCAAAGGTAATGCTGAGTATGGGACTTCCAATGATTGTATCAATGATGGTTCAGGCATTTTATAATATCGTAGACAGCTATTTTGTAAGCCGTATTTCAGATACCGCTGAGATATCAGATATGGGTGATAAAGCAGTTAATGCACTTACGCTTTCTTATCCTGTACAACTGCTTATAATTGCAATAGGAGTGGGAACGGGTGTTGGAATTAACTCTATATTATCAAGAAGCTTAGGAGCAGGCAACAGGGAGCGTGCAAGCAAAATTGCCGGAAATGCTGTTTTTCTTGGGGCTTGTACTTATGTAGTATTTCTCATATTTGGAATTTTTGGAACGGAAATCTTCCTTAGAACCCAAACGAAAGAAAGTGAAATTATTTCTCTTGGAACGGATTACCTTAAAATATGTAGTGTGTTTTCATTTGGAGCAGTGGGCTCTATGATATATGAAAAGCTTCTTCAAGGTACAGGAAGAACACTTCACTCTACTATTGCTCAGCTTTCCGGCGCAATTATAAATATTATACTTGACCCGATATTGATTTTCGGTTATTTGGGATTTCCTGAAATGAGAGTGAAAGGTGCTGCTTATGCAACTGTTATCGGACAAGTTGTAACATTATGTGTAAGTATGCTGTTCCATTATAAATTCAATAAGGAGATAGATGGTTCAATTAAATTTATGAAGCCTGAAAAAAGTGTTATTTCAGCAATTTACAGAGTTGGTGTACCTGCTATTTTAATGCAGGCACTTATGTCAATAATGACATATGGAATAAATATTATTTTTGGTATGGTATCAGCGTTCGCAGTAACAGCTTATGGAGTTTATTACAAAATACAGCAATTTGTATTTTTCTCAGCGTTTGGAATGAATAATGCAATTATTCCAATAGTATCATTTAATTATGGAATGAAAAGTAGGCAGAGGGTTATGGAAGCTATAAAATGGGGGATTATTTATACAC
Organism: Ruminococcus sp. UBA6407; assembly: GCA_002438605.1. Taxonomy (GTDB): domain Bacteria; phylum Bacillota; class Clostridia; order Oscillospirales; family Ruminococcaceae; genus Ruminococcus; species Ruminococcus primiciens. The sequence continues at coordinate 30,195 of DJPR01000002.1, read as the reverse complement.
TTATTCTCATGCTTATCGGTGAATTGGGACTTCAAATTTTTGCAGCTCCACTAAGTAAAGTATTTGCCTTGTCAGAAGAATCATGTCAATTATTTATTAAGGCAATAAGAATAGTTACATTCGGATATTTGTTTGCCGGATTTAATATTGCATGTCAAGGAATATTACAGGCTCTGGGTTCAGGTGTAAAGTCACTTATTATTTCTTTTATAAGACTGATCGCTGCTGTATTTCCTCTTGCATATCTGTTTACGTTTTTTGCAAATGCAGAAGATTTGATATGGTTATCAATACCTGCTGCAGAAGTAATCGGAACAATTGTAGCTGTTATATTTTTAAAAAAGAGTAAAAAGACTATATGAAATTTTATTCTAATATTTTTATATTTTTTGTTGAAAATTATATAATAATATGTTATAATTATATGCAAGTTAGAAATTGTTTTTATTAAAACAGTTTCTAAAAATGAATTTTAGGCAATACCGTACAAAGATTGTACGACATTGTCTTTAGTAGATTTTTTGTTTTAAGGAGTAGTAAATATGGGACTTATTAAGGCTGCTGTGGGTTCAATAGGCGGTGTTATGGCAGATCAGTGGAAAGAATTTTTCTGCTGTGACGCTCTTGATTCAGAGGTTTTAGTGAAAAAGGCAAGAAATAAGGTTTCAAGCCGTTCTTCAAACACAAAAGGTGAGGATAATATAATTTCAAACGGTTCTGTAATTGCAGTTGCAGACGGACAGTGCATGATCATTGTAGATCAGGGGCAGGTAGTTGAATTTTGTGCAGTACCGGGAGAATATACATATGATATGTCATCAGAACCCTCGCTTTTCAGTGGAAGTCTTGGGAAAAATATTGTTGAAACATTTAAAAATGTCGGTAAGCGTTTTTCGTTTGGCGGAGGAGTCGGAAAAGACCAGAGAGTTTATTTTGTAAATACGAAAGAAATTTCAAAAAATAAATACGGAACTTCAAATCCTATTCCTTTCAGAGTTGTTGATAATAATATAGGGCTTGATATTGATATTTCAATTCGCTGTCATGGTGAGTATTCGTACAGAATTATAGATCCGCTTCTTTTTTATACAAATGTTTGTGCTAATGTTAAAGATGAATTCAGAAAAAGTGATATTGAAAGCACTCTAAAAGGTGAGTTTATAACAGCTTTGCAGCCTGCTATGGCAAAAATATCAGAAATGGGTATACGTTACAGCTCTCTTCCGGGACATACTACTGAAATAGTTGACGTTTTAAATGACGTTTTAAGTGAAAAGTGGAAGAAACTAAGAGGAATTGAAGTTTTTTCAATCGGAATGGAGCCGATAACTGCTTCAAAGGAAGACGAAGACATGATAAAGCAACTTCAGAAAACTGCTGTTATGCGTAATGCAGGTATGGCTGCGGCTACTCTTACAGAAGCACAGGCAGAGGCAATGAAAACAGCTGCCGGAAACAGCGGCGGCAGTACTATAGGCTTTATGGGAATGAACATGGCTCAGAATGCAGGTGGGATTCGCACAGATGAACTGTTCAGAATGGACGCACAGCAAAGAGCTCAGGAACAGGCTGTTATGCAGACACAGCAGCAATCTCAGGTTAATTCTGCAAATTCATGGACGTGTTCATGCGGAGCTGTAAACAACGGAAAATTCTGTACCGAATGTGCCAAACCGAAGCCTGC
>DJPR01000002.1:0-28433 GCA_002438605.1 Ruminococcus sp. UBA6407 | reverse complement strand
CCGAAGCCTGCACCAAGCGGACAATGGACTTGTTCATGCGGAACAGTAAACAGCGGAAAATTCTGCACTGAATGTGCTAAGCCAAGACCTGCATCAGCACCTGTTTATAAATGTGATAAATGCGGCTGGGTACCTGATGACCCGAAAAATCCTCCAAAATTTTGTCCTGAATGCGGAGATGCATTCAATGAAAATGATATTCAATAAATTACATTAATAACTTATGCTATATAAAAGACTTCTGCATAAAAACATGCAGAAGTCTTAATTTTTTCTGTATATATCTGAGCAGTCATACTCTTTAAATTTAAGATTATATGGCAATTCACGCATTGAAATTGAATCTTTGCTGCCGACTATGATATGGTCAATAATATGAATGCCGAAAAATTCCAATGACTTACTTAGTTTGTCAGTAGATATATAATCACTATGAGAAGGCTCGGCACTGCCCTTATGATTATGTGATATGAAAATTAAATTTGACTTATTTTTAATAGCAATATTAACTATTTCTTTGCTTTCGGTATAAACATGCTCACGAGTTCCGGAGCTTAATGTATCTGTTGATATTATATTCATATTATTGTCTACGCATACAACAGCAAAATTTTCACTAAGGACTCCTGTAAAATAATGTTCAAAGAACTTTTTGGCAGAATTTGATGTATCAAGGCACTTGATTTTGCAGCTTGTCATTTGATAAATTCGGCTAATATTAGGAATAAGCTTTAGAAGAACTGCACTTTTCAGGTTCATTTCTTCAAATTCTGCCAAATTAATCAGATTTGCATCAAAAGCGGCATTTATATTTCCAAATTCATTTAAAATAGCAGAAGAACAGTCCTGAGAGCAATTACAGTAGCTTAAAAGCAGTTCAAGGAGTTCTGATTCGCTAAAGCTGTCATAGCCGTTTTTTATGTATTTTTTCAAAAGAGCTTCTTTTCTGAGTTTAAATATATTCTTATCCATATATCAATAAAATCCAAAACCTCCGCTTTCAAGCATAGAAAATGCACGTCCGCAACCGTAAATTACATGGTCAATTGTTTTTATTCCAAGATATTTAAGACATTCTGTAAGCATTTTTGTTGTTTCATAGTCTTTATCATCAGGAATAGGCGGACGATTTAATCTGTTATGTCCTATAAACACATTATCCGCATTTTTATTAAGCAGTATTTCAGCAAGCTCACGAGGAGAAAAAGACTCGGATTCGATATTATCAGCTGAAAATACGTATGAATTTAAAAAGTTCATTTCATTATCAGCGGTTACAAAAAGATATATTTCATTAGTACATGATTTAAAGTAATCGGAAAAATAATTTTTAATCTTTTCTGATGAATTAAGCTGGAATGATGAATGAACACATCGTGCATAATCTCTGCACATATTTCCTATCAGATTTATCAAAACGGCACTTTTTTCACTTACTCCACTGACTTTCGTCAGCTCTGTTATGTCTGCATCAAGAACATTCCCGATGTTTTTAAATGTATCAATAAGCCGATGTCCTGTTTCGTTGGTGTTTACTCTTGGAACTGAGTAAAATAAAATCATCTCAAGTATTTCATGAGGCTGAAAGCTTTCAAGACCGGTATCAACGAAACGTTTTCTCACACGTTCTCTATGTCCGCTGTGCAAAGGTTTATCCGTCATAATTCAACTCCATAAGACATTGTTATATTCTGATTATAACATAAATGACATAAATTTTCAATCATTTAATAAAATTTTGTTTCTGCATTACCGCCATAAAGAAAATTTGTTCTTTTATTTTTTGAAATTCTCTTTATTTTATAAAAAAGATATGGTATAATAATATTGTTCATATGTTGCCTTAAAGGAGATAGTTATGGAAAAATTTAAGCTTGTTTCAAAATACAAACCATCAGGCGACCAGCCAAAAGCAATAGAAGCCTTATCAAATGGTATTTTATCAGGGAAAAAAGAGCAGATTTTGCTTGGGGTTACAGGTTCGGGAAAAACCTTTACCATGGCAAATGTAATAGCAAAGGTAAATAAACCAACACTTGTCCTTGCACATAACAAAATTCTTGCTGCACAGTTATGCTCAGAATTTAAAGAGTTTTTCCCTGAGAATGCAGTTGAATATTTTGTATCCTACTATGACTACTATCAGCCTGAGGCTTATATTCCAAGTACGGACAGCTATATAGAAAAGGATTCATCCATAAATGATGAGATAGATAAGCTGCGTCATTCTGCAACTACTGCACTTTCCGAAAGACGTGATGTTATTATAGTTGCAAGCGTTTCCTGCATCTATTCTCTCGGCAGTCCTGAGGAATACAGAAATATGGTTGTTTCCATACGTCAGGGGGCTGAAAAGCCTCGTGACCAGCTTATTGATGAGCTTGTCAAAATTCAGTATGAGAGAAATGATATTAATTTTGTGAGAAATAAGTTCCGAGTAAGAGGAGATGTACTTGAAATATTTCCGTCACGCTCAAATGATACTGCAATTCGTGTTGAATATTTTGGAGATGAAATTGACAGGATATGTGAGATAAATGTTGTAACGGGGGAGATAATCTCGACCTTATCACATGCGGCAATTTTCCCTGCTTCGCATTATGTTGTCGGTGATGATAAAATTGAAGAAGCCATTAAGGATATTGACGCCGAGCTTGAAGAACGCATTAACTATTTTAATGCAAATAATAAGCTGGTAGAAGCACAGAGAATTGCACAGCGTACACATTATGATATGGAGATGCTGAAAGAAATAGGATTTTGCAGCGGAATTGAAAACTATTCCAGAGTTCTTGCAAGACGTCCTGCAGGAAGTACTCCAATGACCTTGTTAGACCATTTCCCTGATGATTTCCTGCTTATCGTTGACGAAAGCCATGTAACTCTGCCGCAGGTAAGAGCAATGTATGCGGGTGACAGAGCAAGAAAAACTACTCTTATTGATTACGGATTTCGTTTGCCGAGTGCATATGACAACCGTCCGCTTAATTTCGATGAATTTAATGCTCATATCAAGTCAGCGATTTATGTAAGTGCCACTCCCGGACAGATTGAAAAAAGCAAAACTGATACAATTGTTGAACAGGTAATTCGTCCTACAGGACTTGTCGACCCTGAAATCATAGTTAAGCCTACAGAGGGGCAAATAGACGATTTGCTTTCGGAAATAAATTCACGAACGGAAAGACATGAGAGAGTTCTTATTACAACGCTTACAAAGAAAATGGCAGAGGATCTTACCACTTATTATGAAAATCTGGGCATAAAAATAAAATATATGCACCATGATATAGATACAATTGAAAGAATGGAGATTATTCGTGACCTCAGAAACGGTGAATTTGATGTTCTTGTCGGAATCAACCTTTTAAGAGAAGGACTTGATATACCTGAGGTAACGCTTGTAGCAATTCTTGATGCTGATAAAGAGGGATTCCTTAGAAGTGAAACTTCGCTTATCCAGACTATTGGACGTGCTGCCCGCAACAGTGAAGGAAAGGTTATAATGTATGCCGATACAGTAACAGGCTCAATGGAAAGAGCAATTACTGAAACAGAACGAAGACGCAGTATTCAGATGAAGTTTAATGAGGAACATGGCATTGTTCCTAAAACAATCATAAAAGAGGTAAGAAACGTCCTTGAAATCACATCAAAGGAAAAGGTTGAAGAAAAATCGCATAATAAGAAAATGTCGGCAAAGGAACGCAGTGAGCTTATTGCTTCATTAACGGAAGAAATGAAGAATGCTGCAAAAATGCTTGAATTTGAACATGCGGCTTATCTTAGGGATAAAATCAAGGAATTAAAAGGCGAGTAATCGGGAGGATTGATAGCATGATAGAAAAAATAATCATAAAAGGTGCAAGAGAGCATAATCTGAAAAATATAGATGTTGAAATCCCGAGAGATAAGCTTGTTGTTATGACAGGACTTTCAGGTTCAGGAAAATCTTCTTTAGCTTTCGATACAATTTACGCAGATGGTCAGAGAAGATATATGGAGAGCCTTTCTTCTTATGCAAGAATGTTTCTCGGACAAATGGAAAAGCCTGATGTTGACAGCATTGAAGGACTTTCTCCTGCAATTTCCATAGACCAAAAGACTACATCTAAAAATCCACGTTCAACTGTGGGTACTGTAACTGAAATATACGATTATCTTCGTTTGCTTTATGCAAGAATAGGTATACCTCATTGTCCTGTCTGCGGATGTGAAATAACTCAGCAGACAATAGACCAGATTGTTGACCAGATTTTATCCTTGGAAGAGGGGACAAGGATACAGCTTTTAGCTCCGATAATAAGGGGCAGAAAAGGACAGTATACAAAAGAACTTGAACATGCAGGCAAAAGCGGATTTGTGCGTGTGCGTGTGGACGGAATTATATATGACCTCTCTGAAGAAATTCCTATGGATAAAAATAAAAAGCATAATATTGAGGTTGTTGTAGACCGTCTTGTGATTAAGGAAAGCATCAGGTCACGTCTTACAGACAGCCTTGAAACTGTATTTTCATTATCTGAGGGTTCAGTTATTGTTGATGTAATCGGCGGAGAGGAGCTTATTTTTTCACAGAATTATGCATGTCCTGAACATAATATAAGCATAGAGGAGCTTACACCGAGAATGTTCTCGTTCAATAATCCTTTTGGTGCTTGTCCGCATTGTACAGGACTTGGAATTTTTCAGAAAATCGATCCTGAGCTTATCGTTCCGAATAAGGAGCTTACCATTTCAGAGGGAGCGATAAAAGCTTCCGGTTGGAACAGTCTTGATGAAAACTCTATTTCGCTGATGTATTATAAAGCAATTTCAAAGGAATATGATATTCCGCTTGATGTTCCTGTAAAGAACCTTACAAAAAAGCAGCTTGATATTTTTCTGTATGGCACAAAGGGCAAACCATTGACATTAAAGCGTCCTAAGACATTAGGCGGCGGAGCTTATTCTTCACCTTTTGAGGGGGTTATAAATAATCTTGAACGCCGTTATAAAGAAACTAACAGCGAGTATTCAAGAGCAGATATTCAGGCATATATGAATGCGGTTGAATGTCCGGAATGTCATGGAAACAGACTGAAAGAAGAAAGTCTGAGTGTTACTGTCGGCGGCATTAATATAAGTCAGCTTACACAGCTTTCCATTCGTGACTGCTGTGAATTTTTTGAAAATCTTTCTCTTACAGAGCGTGAACAGTTCATAGCAAAGCAGATAATAAAAGAAATCAGGGAAAGGCTTGGTTTTTTACGCAGCGTCGGTCTTGAATATCTTAATCTTTCACGTTCCGCAGGTACTTTATCGGGCGGAGAGAGTCAGCGTATCAGACTTGCAACTCAAATAGGTTCATCACTTATGGGAGTCCTTTATATTTTGGACGAGCCAAGTATAGGGCTTCATCAGCGTGATAACGACAAACTGATTGCGACGATGAAAAGACTTCGTGATATAGGAAATACGCTCATTGTTGTTGAGCATGATGACGATACAATGCTTGCAGCGGATTATATTGTAGATATCGGACCGGGAGCAGGAGTCAACGGAGGAAATGTGGTTTTTGCGGGAACTGTAGACAAACTGCTTAAATGTGAAAATTCAATAACCGGTCAGTATCTTAGCGGACGAAAGAAAATCCCTGTTCCCGATAAAAGACGTGAGGGGAACGGTAAATTTTTAAAGGTAATCGGTGCCTCTGAACACAATCTTAAAAATATAGATGTTGAAATTCCGTTGGGTAAGCTGATTTGTGTTACAGGAGTATCCGGTTCGGGGAAATCCTCGCTTGTCAACGAAATAATATATAAGCATCTTGCCTGCAAGCTTAACAGAGCAAGAATTAAGGCAGGTTCATTTGCTGAAATGCAGGGAATAGAGAATCTTGATAAGGTAATAAGCATTGACCAATCACCAATCGGACGTACTCCACGTTCAAATCCTGCCACTTACACAGGAGTTTTTACGGACATTCGTGAGCTTTTTGCAAAGACGGCTGATGCTAAATCAAGAGGATATACAAGCGGACGCTTTTCGTTTAATATAAAGGGCGGACGCTGTGAAGCCTGTGAGGGTGACGGAATTATCAAAATAGAAATGCACTTTCTTCCTGACATTTATGCTCCATGTGAAGTCTGCAAGGGAAAAAGATATAATCGTGAAACTCTTGAGGTTCATTATAAGGGAAAATCAATTTATGACATTCTGGAAATGACTGTGGATGAAGGCGTTGTTTTCTTCGAACATCTTCCTAAAATTGCACGCAAACTGAAAACCTTGCAGGAAGTTGGTCTTGGGTATATAAAAATCGGTCAGCCTGCAACAACATTATCTGGCGGCGAAGCACAGAGAGTAAAATTATCCACCGAGCTTTCAAAAAGAGCAACCGGAAAAACGATATATATTCTTGATGAGCCTACTACAGGACTTCATACTGCCGATGTTCATAAGCTGATAGAGGTTCTTCAAAGACTGACAGACAACGGAAATACTGTGCTTGTCATTGAACATAACCTTAATGTAATAAAGGTTGCCGACCATATCATTGATTTAGGTCCTGAGGGCGGCGACGGAGGCGGTCAGATTATTGCAAGCGGAACACCTGAAGAAATAGTTAAGTGCAGCGAATCATATACAGGCAAATATTTAAAGCCATATTTGGAATAGGAACAGTATTGCACAATTTTTGTGAGGCATATCTTTGAAAAAATGTTTTAAGGAAAAACTTGCAAAGTGCCTTATAATATGATATAATAATGTGTATGTATTTTTGTCAATGTGCCTTAATTCAATTACATTGACATGTAAAGGCAATAACGTGCAGAGATTTTTGATGCGTTTTGTGCGGTACTGCCTAGATATTAAAGTGCGGGTTTATGACGTGCAAAGTCTTTTAATGTGCTTTGTGTGTGATTCCTTAAACCTTGCTCTTAGAAAGAGGTTTTGGATATGGATTTAGAAATGGTATCATATCTTTCAAAGCTGGGAAAGCTCTCATTTACAGAAGAAGAACTTAAACAGACAGCTGCTGAAATGACAAGTATCATTGAAATTATGGATACTATTAAAGAGATAGACATTAAATATGACGCTCTTGCCGATAATCATAATGTATACCTCAACGATTTGCGAGAGGATACTGCACAGCCAAGTATGGATACAGCAAAAATATTACAGAATGCAAAGAACAGTAATAATTGCTTTGTTGTACCAAAGGTTGTTGAATAAATTTTATTTTATGAAAGGGGAAAATCACAGTCAGCTGTGATCGTCAGAATAATGGATATTGCTTCAAAAAGCGTTAAAGACCTTAGAGAAATGCTTGATAAAAAAGAGATTTCCTCTAAGGAGCTTACTAAAGAATATATTGACAGAATTAAGAAATATGACAGTGAAATAGAAAGCTATATCACTGTCACTGAGGAAAAGGCTTATGCTGATGCTGAAAAGGCTCAGAAGCTTATTGACAGCGGAAAAGCGTCTATGCTTTGCGGTATTCCTATGGCAATAAAGGATAATATCTGCACAGACGGTATAAGAACAACATGTTCTTCAAAAATGCTTGAAAACTTCATTCCTCCATATAATGCTACTGTTATTGAGAAGCTTGAAAGCGAAAATATAGTTATGCTGGGCAAGGTAAGTATGGATGAATTTGCTATGGGTGGTTCAACCCAGACTTCAGCTTTTGCAAAAACAAAAAATCCATATGATAAAAGCAGAGTTCCGGGAGGTTCATCAGGCGGTTCTGCCGCTGCTGTTTCAGCATCATTTTGTGCAGCAGCATTAGGCTCTGATACAGGCGGTTCAATAAGACAGCCTGCGGCTTTTTGCGGAGTTACCGGTTTAAAGCCGACTTACGGCAGAGTTTCACGTTATGGTCTTGTTGCGTTCGCATCATCACTTGACCAGATAGGTCCGATTGCTAAAAATGCAGAGGACTGCGGAACCATACTTAATGCAATTGCAGGCTATGACACTCATGACGGTACAGTTTCAAAGTGCGATACAATGGACTATACTTCAAAAATAGGTCAAAGCATCAAAGGAATGAAAATTGCAGTTCCAAAGGAATTTTATGCTGAAGGTATTGATTCTGAGGTTAAGGAGGCAGTCCTTAAAGCTGCTGAAGTTTATAAATCAATGGGTGCAGAGCTTGTTGAATGCAGTATGCCGAGCTTGAAATATGCAGTTGCAGCATATTATCTGATTTCATCTGCTGAAGCATCTTCAAACCTTTCAAGATATGACGGTATAAAATACGGTCACAGAAGTGAAAAGGGAGAAAACTTCAATGAGCTTATCTGCAATTCAAGGAGCGAAGGCTTCGGAGCAGAAGTAAAAAGACGTATTCTTCTTGGAAACTATGCTCTTTCAAGCGGATATTATGACGCATATTATGGTAAGGCTCTTGCACTTAAACAAAGAATAAGAGCTGAATATGCAGGCATTTTTGAAAAATGTGATGTTATTCTTACTCCTACAACACCTTCTGTTGCTTACGGAATTAATGAAAATATCTCTGATCCTGTTAAAATGTATCAGGCTGATATTTGTACTGTTACGGTTAATATTGCGTCACTTCCTGCAATTTCAACAACGTGCGGTTATGATAAAAACGGCATGCCGATAGGAATGTCTATAATCGGAAATCGCTTTGATGAGGCTGCTCTCATTCAGACTGCTGACGCTTTTGAGAAACAGTTTAAAATTGTTTCTCCGAAACTTTAATGGAGGTGTCGAAAATGTCATCATATATTCCTGTTATTGGTCTTGAAATACACGCTGAACTATTAACAAATTCAAAGGTTTTCTGTACATGCAACGCTGAATTTGGCGGAAGTCCGAACTCCAGATGCTGTCCTGTCTGCACAGGTATGCCGGGAACTCTCCCTGTTATAAACAGAACTGCCGTTGAGTATGCTGTAAAAGCCGGATTTGCTCTTGGCTGTGACATAAACAAATTTTCTGTATTTGACAGAAAAAACTATTTTTATCCTGACCTTCCTAAAGCTTATCAGATTTCACAGCTTGAACGTCCGCTTTGTATAAATGGTGCTGTTGAAATTGAAACTTCAAAGGGCAAAAAAACTATCAGAATTAACCGTATACATCTTGAGGAGGATGCAGGAAAGCTTGTTCACGATGACTTTAATGCAGTTTCTCTTGCCGATTATAATCGCTGCGGTATTCCTCTTATAGAAATCGTTACTGAACCTGATATTTCATCATCAGAAGAGGCAAAAGCATTTGTGGAAAAAGTTAGTTTGCTTTTACAGTATGCAGGTGTCTGCGACTGTAAAATGGAACAGGGTTCTTTGAGGTGTGATGTTAACGTTTCAATTATGAAGCCTGAGGATAAAGAATTTGGAACAAGAACAGAGTGTAAGAACTTAAACTCACTTAAATCTATCGGACGTGCTATTGATTATGAAATAAAGCGTCAGTCTATGCGTCTTGATTTGGGATATAAAGTAATACAGGAAACAAGACGTTTTAATGACAATAAGGGCGAAACAACGTCAATGAGAAGTAAAGAGGACGCTCATGACTATCGTTACTTCCCTGAGCCTGATATTTTGCAGGTAAACTTTACAGATGAAATGCTTGACGAAATCAAGGGGAAGCTTCCTGAACTTCCGCATAAGCGTCTTGCACGTTATGTAAATGAGTATGGACTTTCAGAAGTTGATGCAAAAATTATTGTTAACTCAAAGAAAGTTTCTGATTTCTTCAATGACGCTGTAAGTGCATATAATAATCCTAAGTCTGTTTCAAACTTTATTATAGTAGAACTTCTCAGACGTGTAAATCTCGGAGAGGTTTCAATGGAGTCACTTCCATTTACTGCTCAGGACTTTGCTAAGCTTGTTGAAATGGCAGATACAGAAAAGGTATCAAAAAATGATGCAAAGAAAATTCTGCGTCTTATGATTGAAACAGGCAAGGACTGCGAAACGGTTGCTAAAGAAAACGGTATGCTTATCGTAAATGATATGGGTAAGGTAAATGAGGTTCTTGATAAGGTGTTTGCTGATAATGCTGCAACTGTAGAACAGTATGCTAACGGTGAAACAAAGGTATTTGGTTTCCTTATGGGACAGTGCACAAAGTCACTCAGAGGTGTATGTACTCCTAAGGTAATAAAGGAAGAACTTGAAAAGAAACTTGCTTCACTTACCGTAAAGAATTCAACCGAAGAAGTGCATGAAAAAGAGGTAGTTCACGAGGAATCTCTTGATGAGCTTACTTCATATTCAAATCCGAATTCTTATAAGCCGTCTGTGAAAAATAATATTAAGCAGATTGGAACATCACAGCTTAAAAAGGAATTTGAATTAGAAGATGCACTGAATAATATCGGTAAGGATATTACATTGAGCTGCTGTGTTCATAAAATCAGAACAATGGGAAAAATCTCATTTGTAGTTGTAAGAACAGGCAGATATACATTGCAGACAGTTTATTCCGAGGATAACTGTAAGGATAGCATAAAAGGACTCAAAGAAGGTTTCTTTGTAAATATTACAGGTACTGTTACGGAAAACGAAAAGGGTATTAACGGAATTGAAATCATACTCAAAGAAATCAAGCTTATTTCTGCCGTTGGGTATGAATATCCGCTTCATGTTTCAAATAAGAAATTAGGCTGTACTCTTGATGTAAACCTTAATAACCGCTCAGTTTCACTCAGGAATCCTTATGAGAGAGCTATTTTCAAGCTTCAGGAAGGTGTATGCAACGGTTTCAGGGAGTTTATGCTCAAAGAGAACTTTACTGAAATTCATTCACCTAAAATTGTTGCTCAGGGTGCTGAAGGCGGAGCAAATATTTTCTACCTTGACTATTTTGATAAGCATGCATTTCTTAATCAATCACCTCAATTCTATAAACAGACTGCTGTTGCATTCTTTGACAGAGTATTTGAAATAGCACCTGTATATCGTGCTGAAAAACACGCTACCTCACGTCATATTAATGAATATATCGGTCTTGACTTTGAAATGGGATATATTGACAGTATGTATGATGTAATGGCAATGGAAACAGCAATGCTTAAATATGTAATGGAATATATTAAGAAAAATTATGCTAATGAAATTGAATTGCTTGAAGCTGATGTTCCTGTAATTGATGAAATTCCATGTGTTACTTTGCTTGAAGCAAAAGAAATTCTTGGTGACAAGGGCTCAGGAAACAAACTTGACCTTGAACCTGAAGATGAAGTTGCAATTTGTGAGTATGCTAAAAAGGAATTTAACTGTGACTTTATTTTCATTACACACTTCCCATCATCAAAACCTCCGTTCTATGCAATGAATGACAGAGAAGATCCACGACTTGCATATAAGTTTGACTTGCTTTTCAGAGGACTTGAAATAACAAGCGGCGGTCAGCGTATACATGATTATGATGAACAGGTTGCCAAGATGAAAGCACAGGGACTTGATCCTGATGACTTTAAATATTATCTTGAAGCTCATAAATATGGACTTCCACCTCATGGTGGACTTGGAATAGGTCTTGAACGTCTTGTTATGAAGATACTTAATCTTTCAAATATCAGACAAACAAGTATGTTCCCAAGAGATATAAACAGATTATTACCATAAATATTAAGGGTACTTTTCCAGTTGGAAAGTACCCTTTTTGTTGCATATGCAACAGACTTGTCAGCCTAATTATTATATAATAAATACACAGACAGAGAATAGTATGACTGTCTGAGAAATGGAGATTATATTTATGATTAGAAAAATAATTAAAATAGATGAAGAAAAATGCAATGGCTGCGGACTTTGTGCAGAGGCATGTCATGAAGGTGCAATAGGAATAATTGACGGCAAGGCGAAATTACTGCGTGATGATTATTGTGACGGACTTGGTGACTGTTTACCGGCATGTCCTACAGGTGCTATTTCTTTTGAAGAACGTGAAGCGGCAGCATATAATGAAGAAGCAGTTTTGAAAAATAAAGCTGAAAAACAGGCTGAAAATTTACCATGCGGCTGTCCGGGTACACATTCAAAAACTATAAAACGTAATAATAAATCGGATGAAATGGTTAATTCGATTGAAAGTCAGCTTTTACAATGGCCTGTTCAAATAAAGCTTGTTCCTATTAATGCTCCTTATTTTGACAAAGCAAATCTTCTTATTGCAGCTGATTGTACAGCTTATGCCTATGGAGATTTTCATAGACGTTTTATCAAAAATAAAATCACATTAATCGGATGTCAGAAGCTTGATGAGGGCGATTATGCTGAAAAACTTGAAAGTATTATAAAAAACAACGATATAAAAAGCATTACAATAGTTCGTATGGAAGTTCCATGCTGCGGAGGAATTGAAAATGCTGCAAAAACTGCATTAATGAAAAGCGGAAAGTTTATTCCATGGCAGGTTGTAACAATCAGTACGAACGGTGAATTAATTGATTAGTGGTGTTATGATTGAGGAAATGCTCTGCAAATGAGCATTTCCTTTTTTATTCAATAACGTATAAGACACAAGGCAACACTGCGTAAAGCAAGCCTGACAGCTTTGCACAACATCTGCTGATTAATTTTCCGTCACATCATACAGAAATTCTTTAAAGGTTACATCGGTATCTTCAAAATATTCTGTTATTTTTCACATTTTTATTATACCATTTTTGTAAAGCTTTTCAAAGTTAATTTGCGTGGAAAACGCACGAATATTATGCGATATTTCTTTGATTATTACTGAATTATTTTTACGAATTGCTATAGTAATAAAAATTCATATCTCGTTTTTGAAAAATATGTTGCTTTTTAATAAGTTTTATGCTATAATATAAACATATTGTAATAACGGAGGAATTATATATGGCTGAATTAAATAATACAAAGCTTTTGGAAGCGATTTCTGTTATGAAGGAAAGCAAGACTCCAGAATCTCAGCAGGCAGTTTTAGAGGAAATTGTTATGAATGCACAATTCATGATTCCGGCTGAAGTTTCCAAAATTTCTGAAGAAGAGGCTAAAACTTTGCCGAATCCGCAGCATAATACGAGAATAAAGTTTGCAATGATTACTAATGATAAAAGGCAAACGTTTTTCCCGGCATTTACGAGCATTGACGAATTACATAAGTGGAACAAGGAATATAAAGGTCATACAATTAATCTTTCTTTTGATGATTACGCTGTAATGATTTCAAAGGAAGAACGAATAGGCGGTATGGTTGTTGATCCGTTCAGTTCAAATCTTGTTATAGACAGACGCATGGCAGAGGATCTTAAAATTCGTAAGGAAGTAAGACTTAAGGGTTCTGCTGAGAGAGTTCTTAAAAGCGGTACAAAGGTTAAGCTTGGCGTTCCAAAGGAGTATCCGAACGAATTGATTGACGCTATTAAGGAGTACATGAAAACAAAGGAAGAAATTAATGCTGCTTATTTCCGTTTAATGCTTAAGGAAGACGGAGCTGCAAGCTATCTTATTGCTGTTGACTTTGACGGTGATAAGGACGAATTATTCTCAGGTATTGCTGATGCTGCACGTCCTCATCTTGGAAATATGTTTATAGATTTGATTTCTGTTGAGGTTGGTCTTGGAAAGAGTGTATCTGAAAATACAGAACCATTCTATACTAAGGATTGATTTTAGTATTCTGAATTTATGCTATAAAAAATGGAACGTTGTAAAAAACGTTCCATTTTTTATTTATGTAAGAAGATTAGTCAAGGAAGTCCTTGACTTTCTTACTTCTGCTTGGGTGACGGAGCTTTCTGAGAGCCTTAGCTTCAATTTGTCTGATGCGTTCTCTTGTAACTTCAAAACGCTGTCCTACTTCTTCAAGTGTGCGTGACTTGCCGTCCTCAAGACCAAATCTGAGCTTAAGAACCTTTGCTTCACGTTCTGTCAAAGTGTTAAGAACTTCATTGAGCTGTTCTCTTAATAATGTGTGTGAAGCAGCTTCAGCAGGTGCAGGAGCATCGTCATCAGGAATAAAGTCACCAAGATGGCTATCCTCCTCCTCACCAATAGGTGTTTCAAGTGAAACAGGATCCTGAGCAATACGCATAATCTCTCTTACTTTTTCTACAGGCATTTCAAGTTTTTCTGCAATTTCTTCAGGAGTAGGATCGTGTCCGTTTTCATGTAAAAGCTGACTTGAAACCTTTTTAACCTTTGTAATTGTTTCTACCATGTGAACAGGAATTCTGATTGTTCTTGCCTGATCAGCAATAGCTCTGGTAATTGCCTGTCTTATCCACCATGTTGCATACGTTGAGAATTTAAAACCTTTGGTATAGTCAAACTTTTCAACGGCTTTGATAAGTCCAAGGTTGCCCTCCTGAATCAAATCAAGGAACTGCATTCCACGTCCGACATATTTTTTTGCTATACTTACAACAAGACGAAGGTTTGCTTCTGAAAGCCTTTTTCTTGCATAAGGATCACCTGTTGCCATTCTTTGAGCAAGCTCTATTTCTTCTTCCGGAGATAAAAGCGGTACACGTCCGATTTCCTTAAGGTAAATCTTAACAGGGTCATCAATAGCGATGCCTTCTGTTGAAAGAGCCATTTCGAGGTCATCGGTAATGCCAGCGTCAAGACCAACCTTTAAGTCATTGTCAAGAGAAAAGTCCTCAACGATTTCAATATTGAGATTTTCGCAATTGTCATAAAATGTATTAAGCTGATCAACGTCAAAGTCAAGTTCTTCAAGAGCGTCAGTAATTTCCTTTGTAGTCAGTTTACCGTTAGTTTTTCCCTGTTCCATTAAGGATTCAATTGTATTTTTTTTCGGTTCCATTATTCATTCCTCCGTTTTACTGCTTTTTAGCCTTGCTTTGAAAAAGCTTAAGCAAATCTTCATCGCTTAAATCTTCTCCGTTTGTTTTATGCGGATTTTTATGGTAATTTTGCAGAATGTTTATACAGTCTGCAAAAACATCGGCATTTATATCAATATCACGTTTTTTTGCCTCCATTCCGCTTATTTTCCCCAATTCTTCTATGGAAAATTCATCAGACAGCATGGAAATAGTAAACATATTGTATTCAGTCATTTTATTAATAAGACCTGTGTAGATTTTTTTATTAAAATGAGTCACAAAAATATCAGGCGGAGCTTTATTTGAAATGTCAATGACATTTTCAGGATGCTTTAACAGCCAGCAAATAATAGTTTCTTCCGCTTTGCTTTCTTTTAAATGCTGTGATGCCTCAGGATTGGTTCTGTCAGGCAAAACAGCAGCAGACGTGATATTCTGCCATTCTTTTTTCTTTTCAAATTTTCTGAATTTTCTTATTTCAGAATCTATATGCGTTTTAAGAACGTCAACAGATATATTACTTTTTTGTGCTGTTCTTGAGATATAGACCTCACGTTCTAATGGACTTTCGATTTTGGCAAGCATTTTTGATGCACGATTTAAATATTCAACCTGTCCCTGTTGAGTTGAAAGGTCAAGACCGTTTTCACAGCGATCCAGCATAAAGTTATTGGCATCAAAGGAATCATCAAGAAGCATGCGGAATTTTACTGCACCGAACTTTTTTATGTATTCATCAGGATCTTTAGCACCTTCCATATGAATGATTCTTGTGCTTATGCCGACCGTTGAAAAATGATTTATAGCCTTTTGAGTTGCATTTTGACCTGCTGAATCGCTGTCGTAAGCAATTATAACTTCATCAACATAGTGACTGATAAGCCTTGCCTGTTCAGCAGTAATTGCAGTACCGAGAGTTGCCACAACATTTTCAAAGCCTGCCTGATTAATAGCAATAACGTCCATATATCCTTCGGCAAGAATCAAACGTTTTTCAGATGAATTTTTTGCAAAATTCATGGAAAACAGATTATTTCCTTTATCAAAAACAGGTGTTTTTCCTGTATTAAGGTATTTTGGCTTTGAGTCATCAAGAACACGTCCTCCAAAGCCGATTATATTGCCTCTCAGGTCAACGATAGGGAACATTACTCTGCCTCTGAACATATCATATAATCTGCCTGTTCGTTCAGAACGTCCGCAAAGCCATGCGTCAACCATTTCATCATCAGAATAGCCCTGCTCACGCAGATAGCTGCTGAGTGCTGAAAATGAGTCAGGAGCATAACCAAGACCATATTTTTTTACAGTCTGCGGAGTAAGCTTTCGCTGAGAAAAATATTGAAGTCCTCTTTTATCATCACCTTTTAAAAGATTATGAAAGTAAAAATTTGCAGCAAGACGATTCATTTCATATATTCTTGTTTTTCTATGAGCCAATTGATCATTTTTTCTGTCCTCAGGTACTGTAAGACCTGCACGGCTTGCCAGAAAGTTGACAGCTTCACGAAAATTAAGATTTTCCATTCGCATAATGAATGTAATAACATCTCCGCCTGCACCGCATCCGAAACAGTAAAAATTCTGATTATCTGTAAATATAGTGCATGACGGCGTTTTTTCAGAATGAAAAGGACATAAACAAACGTAATTATGTCCACGTCTTATAAGATTTAAATATGAACCTGCAACAGTTTCTATAGGGTTGACCATACGAAGCTGATAGAGAAATTCATCATTCTGCGTCATAAAGTGCAGACCTCCGATTTATTTCCAAGATTTCGGCACGAATAATTCTGTATAAAGGTCAACGGCAAAGCCGTCCGTCATACCTGAAATATAGTCACATACAGCTCGGTCTACGTCAAATCTGTTCATAATATTCCGATATACATCAGGCATTTTTGAAGGGTTCTCTTTATAATATGTATAAAGTCTTTCGATAATATAATGTACTTTTTCTTCTTCATGCTTTGCAATCGGATTGGTGTACACATTTTCAAAAAGATATGACCTTAAATCATCATGAGCCTTTTTAATGTCATCAGACATTTTTATTTCATAAGAACCGTTTTTTATTATAGATGCAACAAGAGTTGTGATACGCTGAGATTTGTTGTTTCCAAGAACCTTTATGCAATCTCTCGGAAGCTCATCAGCTTTCAGTATTCCTGCTCGGATAGAGTCCTCAATGTCATGATTAATGTATGCTATTTTATCAGAAAGTCTGACTACGTTTCCTTCTCGTGTACATGATATCTTATTTGTGTGACAAGCAATGCCGTTTTTTACGGCATGTGTAAGGTTAAGACCTTTTCCCTGTTTTTCGATATAATCAATTACACGAACACTTTGAAGGTAATGCTTAAATCCATGCGGACAGATAGCATTGAGAATAGCCTCGCCGCAGTGTCCGAAAGGTGCATGTCCCAAATCATGACCCAAAGCAATTGCTTCGGTAAGGTCCTCGTTGAGTTTTAAAGCTCTGGAGATAGTTCTTGCAATTTGTGAAACTTCAAGCGTATGAGTAAGTCGGGTTCTGTAATGGTCACCGACAGGTGAAAGAAAAACCTGAGTTTTTCTTTTAAGACGTCTGAAAGAGTTACAATGAAGTATTCTGTCACGGTCACGCTGAAAATCCGTTCTGTAAGGACATTTTTCCTCAAATCTGAGACGTCTTGACATTTTTTCATTTGTAGATGTGCAGGCAAAATTACTTAGTGTTCCTGCTTCAGTTATTTCAATTTGTTCTCTGATTGTCATAAAAACTCCATTCAGCTGTTCGCAGCAAGAAAATGTGTATAAGTAAAATGCAAATGTAAAGCAAATTAATGCAATTTTAATTTTATATTTATGCTTTACAGTTATATATACTTAATTAAACGCAAAAATCCTTTTTTATTTTATAATTTTCTTAAAATTTATTTTTTTACAGAAGAAAAGTCCTCAAAATCAGCGTCCCCAATTTTTATTGAGATATTTCCATTGGAAATATCTGTCAGCTCAGCTTTTAAAGCCTCTGCTTTTTCTTCCAGAACGAAAATCTCCAGTATTACATTGTTTTCAAAGATGCTGTTTTTCATTAGAATTTCAAATTTCGGAAGTACATAACTCACCTTGCCGTATAAATTATAATCCATTTCCAATTCAACGTGATAGCATTTGCACATGTTCATGATTTTTGCTGAGTCACAGGTTATAGATGCACAGTGAGAATATGCTCGGACAAGTCCGCCTCCGCCTAAAAGAATACCTCCGAAATATCTTGTTACAACAATGCATACATCGGTAAGACCTCTTTTCTGCAAAACATCAAGTACGGGAACACCCGCAGTTCCCTGAGGTTCACCATCATCTGAATATCGGGAAATATTATCCTGTCTGAGAATATAGGCATATACGTTATGTTTAGCCTTACGATGCTTTGAACGTATAGAATTAATAAAGTTTACGGCTTCTTCATTTGTGGAAACGGGAGCGATATATCCGATAAACTCAGAACGCTTTTCAATGAATGAGGCTTCGGCATTTTGATATACAGTAAGATAATTCATGTAATAATCTCCGTTTGAAACAGGGGATAACACCGTATCAAGTATGTCAAAGTACTTTGTGCAGTGTTATCCGAAATATAAGGCAACACCACACAACGTGCAAAGTCTTTTGACGTTCTTTATGCGGTGTTGCCATAAGTAAAAAGGCGGTCAAAGACCGCCGTAAGATTACTTGTCCATATTGAAACGCTTCTTGAATCTGTCAACACGTCCGCCTGTATCAACAAGCTTCTGCTTACCTGTATAGAATGGATGGCATTTTGAGCAGATTTCAACCTTGATGTTTTCTTTTGTAGACATTGTTTCAATAACATTACCGCAGTGGCATGTAATTGTTGTTTTCACAAAATTAGGATGGATTCCCTCTTTCACGATTGTCACCTCTTTCAATTACTATTTGTAAACCATAGTAGCCCATCAGATTCTTTAGACAGTAGTACTTCCGTTGTACATTTACATAAAATTATATCATATAGTTTTTAATATGTCAATAGCAAATAAATATTTTTAAAATATTAAACAATAAATCAAATAGAAAAATAATGCCATATAAAGTGCAATTAAATCTTTATATGGCATTAATTTAAGAATTACTTTTTGAGAGCTTTAACAGCCTTTGGTTCAACCGGCTGATATGTACCTAAGCATGATGCTGAACCGCAAGCGATAACAGCCATTTTCTTAGAAACTCCTGCAATTGTTTTTGCAACCTTCTTCTTAAGCATTACTTTGACCTCCTTTGTTTTTTTGCTTTTGATAAGCATTTTTTATATTATCATGCGCAATGATAAGCGAATTTAGAACTGTAAGCATACTTAATGCTTTTACAGTCAAAAGAATTTTGGATTATTCCATAAATGATTTTGAATAACAGGAATAATCATCAAAACAATTATAGAAAGCATTGTAATCATCATACAAACCGAAATGTAATAAAAAACATGAGAAATAGCAATTGCAATTGCTGTAAATAAAATGTAGGTTATTATAGAGAGCATTCTGTATTTTCGTTTTTCATCGGTATCAAGCGGTTTATGCGGATTTTCAATGGGAGAAAAAATATAAACAACTATAAAACTGATAGCTAAAATTGCTTCAATAATATGAACATCTGTATATTTGTATAGTATTTTAGTAAGCCAAAAAACAGATGTATATAAAATTGCGAAAACAATATTACATTTCATATATGTATCTGCATGGTATCCGCCGGTAAATTTCCTTAAAGGAATAAAAACCAAAAGAAATATGATTCCGGTAAAAAAACTGCCGTAAATTAAACTGAGTATAAGAATTATAAGAATATTAAGAATAGTGGATAGAGTGATTTCGATTCCGTACTTATAGATATCAAGATTGTTTTCATCACATTCTATTGCTTCTGAGGATTTCAAAAAGTCTAAAATCCTGGTTGTAAAGAAGCTTATCATGTTTTTACCTCCTCTCTGATATACATTTTACACCAAAAGAGGGAAAAGTCAAGCGAATAGTCACGAAACGCAATATTTTGCCGCTAAAAACAGAAAATCACGGTATATAGCGGATTTTTGTACTTGTCGATATTTGTCGAAATAATAATAATGAAGTCAAATTATGATGACAGTTAAGCTATGATGTTTAAAAACTTGTAATAAAATGCGTCAGGATTTGGAAATGCTCCAAAATCCTGACGCATAATGCATTGTTATTTAAGTTTAGATTTTGCCTTTTCAGTAAATCGTTCGCCGTAAATGATAAATCGTTTATGCAATCCTTCTCCGATTTTTCCTGACTCATCAAAGGCTTCAACCTTGAAAGTTATTTCTCTGCCGTTTACCTCAGTTATTTCAGCTGATGCCGTTACTTTCATGGATTCAGGAGTTGCTGATATGTGTTTTATGTTTAATTCTGTTCCAACGGAGGTTTCATCATTTTCCATGAAATCAGCAAGAGCATTGCATGCAGATTTTTCCATAAGCATAGCCATCATTGGCGTTGCAAACACTTCAAGACTTCCGCTTCCGACATTAACAGCAAGAGTCGATTTTTCTGCAATGATTTCTGCGTTACCTTTTGTACCTATAATTATTTCTTTCATTAGTCTTCCTCATTTTCTAAAATTTCATCCGGGATAGGACAAGGCGAAATAACATCACCTATTACTCTGTCATAAGTTAAAATGTCAAGTTCTTCATCTCTTGGAATTGAAGCATCATAGTTGGTTGAGTAAACAGGAATTTTCTCCATGTAATCAAACATTTTTTGAATAAATGCATCTCTTGGAGCATCTATAATATCCATTAAAACATATGGCATATAGAAAAGCGAAACATTTTCTTCAGGAACTTTGCTGTAATCTGCATCATAGTTGCTCCATATACAGTATTTTTGCTCATAAAGAACAGAACAGTTATCGCCGTTCATACCAAGCTGATCATATATTCCGGATCCGCCTTTGAGAGAAGGGAAGTGGTCACCCACAAAGAAAACAAGTGTTGGTTCGTCAAGCTTTTCAAGGTCATTAAGAAAGACTGAAAGTTCTTCATTTGTGTGCTGAATCCACTGTAAATAGTTGTCAAATTCAGCATCAGGGTTCTCACCCTGATCGTAAGGCTGATGATTCTGCATTGTGGTAGTGTGTATATACATTGGTTCGTCAGAATCCGTAATAAGTTGTTCAATCTGGTTGAAAACAGTAGCATCTGAAATATATGTGCCATAATTTTCAACAGGAACTGTAAAATCCTTTTCAAAAATCATTTGGTCAAA
The DNA here is from genome assembly GCA_002438605.1 of Ruminococcus sp. UBA6407. GTDB lineage: Bacteria > Bacillota > Clostridia > Oscillospirales > Ruminococcaceae > Ruminococcus > Ruminococcus primiciens. The sequence continues at coordinate 7,334 of DJPR01000002.1, read as the reverse complement.
TCCAAAATGTGAATACACTCTGTTTCTGCTGTAGAAGTTTTCATAAAAAGGATGAACATAAGCGGTATTATATCCCCAGCTCTTGTAATATTGAGCTAATGCAGGCTGTTCTCTGTCAGCAAGTTCACGCTGAGGCATATTCGGGTCATTCAATGAACGAACAGGAAGCCCGAAAAGCAGCTCAAATTCTGAACGAACTGTAAAGCTTGCGTAGGTAGGGGAAATTGTTGTACCGCCGTGACCTTCTGATACAGCCTTATCGAAATCAGCATAATACTTACTGTCAATATCAAGCTGGTCGAATACTCGGAAATCAGCATAAGCCTCACTCATTACAACGATAACATTCGGTTTTTTGCCGCCATTGAATGATTCTTCTTCGTCAACCTTTACATTGAGTATGTGGTCAACAGTTTCTTCGTTGTAATCTTCAGGTTCAACAAGTCTGTTTGAATAGCTTTCAGTTGCAGTTTCCACGAGAAATGCTAAGAAACTGTTGCTTTTGAATTTTTCATTTAAAAGAAAAGTATTGCTTGCTGCTGTTGTATCAACGTCAAACAGCGAATAAACCGATGTTGAAAATCCCGGCAGAGTAATGAGTGAAACACAAGGCAGACAGCACATACCTGCTGTAATAACTCTTTTTACAGGTTTCATATTTAGTTTTGGATTAAACCAGAAAACAGCAGCTACGGCAGCAATTGCGATAAGCCAGAATGCAACAAGCGGAACAGTAATTTTTATATATGCAAATGATGTAAGGCTTTTGACGCTTTTAAAAAGCTTCATGTCTGATAAAATCAGATGATTTCCGTTTGTACCAAACTTAAAAAGCTCTACAGTACTCAGCATCATATATACAAAGCCTTGAATTACAGCAGGAATCCAACCCTTTTTAAATATTGCTAAAAGTATATAAAATAAAAGATAAGCAATCATAAAATTAAACAGCATTACAGTTGGACGTTCAACCAGAAATTTGAGAAATGCAACAACGCTTTTCCCCTGATTGATTTCTGCCATACATGAAATGAAAACAGGAAAAAGAACAAGAAGCCAAAAATTTAATCTGTTATATTTTTCTGTATTTTCATTTCTTTTATTGTTTATGTGTTTGATTTTTGAGAAAATTTTATCCTTTCCATTTTTTAATTTTTCTTTCATACCAATACCATCCTCTAAAAAATGCACTTTTCGGCTGTGTTATGATAAGTCAACACAGCCTTAATTTATACCTATAATATATCACAATAAAATATAATCTGCAAGCAAAAAATAAAAATATCATCATTTTTTCACTTAATTTGGTGATTTAGTAAAAATGCACGATTAATCAGTGTGATAATTGTTGAATATCCACAATTTATTTTAAAAACCCTTTTTCAGCAGCATCGTCTAAAATTGACCTTATATACTGCCAAAGAGTATTTGAACCCTCTGATGTATGCTCGTTTCTTTTTATTACCTGTTCTTTGCTTATTCCATGATTTTTCCATGAAATACCGTCTTTTGTGTAATTTAGCATAATTGGCTGAATACGGTCTAAAACTGCTGCAAATTTTGCTTCAGGAGTTTTGCGGTCTTCAAATTCAAGCCATAAATTGTACATTTCATTTTTCTGGTCATGCGGAAGAATACCAAAAATTCTTTCAGCAGCTTTTGTTTCCCTTTCATTTTTATCCTTATATCCTTCTTCGTCATAGCAATAAGTGTCACCTGCATCAATTTCAACAATATCATGTATAAGCACCATTTTTATTGTTCTAAGAACATCAATAGGTTCATTTGAATACTCTGACAGCAAAAATGCAAGCAAAGCAAGATGCCAGCTGTGTTCAGCGTCATTTTCGGTTCTGTTCTCATGCAGCACATAAGTCTGACGATAAATATTTTTTAATTTATCAACCTCCAGCATAAAATTTATCTGTTTCTGAAGTCTTTCCAAATCCATATTATCACGCCTTTCATATAATCATTCCGCCGTTTACGGCAAGCACTTGTCCTGTAATGTAAGCCGATTTTTCAGACGCAAGAAAGCATACAGCGTCTGCAATATGTTTAGGAGTTCCAAAAAATCCAAGTGGAATTTCCTCTAAAATGCTGTTTAATTCATCTTTGGAAAATTGTTTATTCATTTCAGTGAGGATAAATCCTGGAGCAACACAATTCACTCTTATTCCTGAAGGAGCTGTTTCTTTAGCCAATGCTTTTGTAAATCCTATAATTCCTGCTTTAGAAGCAGAGTAGTCCACCTCGCATGATGCACCGCATTGTCCCCACATTGAAGAAATGTTAATTATGTTTCCTTGTTTACGGTTTATCATTGAGGGGAGTACGCATCGGCTACAGTTTAATGTACCCTTTAAATTTATATTTAAAATGTCATCTGAAATTTCCTGTTTTATATGTGTAAAAAGTTCAATTTGTGATATGCCTGCATTATTTATCAGCAAATCAATGTGATTATTTTCATTTAAAATTGCATTTACTGATTTTTCTACGGAATTACAGTCCGATACATCAAAACAGACTACCTGTCCATTAATTTCATCAGCGATTTTTTCGGCAGATTCTTTTGAATGAAGATAATTTATGTATACATAATAATCATTTTTTGCCAGTTCTCTGCAAACAGCTTCACCGATTCCTCGTGAACCACCTGTTACCAATGCGATTTTTTTCATAAAAACACCTCTATTATAATTATATCATATTTTTATTAAAAATTGTAGCAAATACTTGAAAAAAGTATTAATTTATGGTAACATTAAAATAATACAGCAGGTTATATGTATTTTGCAACAATGTGATAAATACTGTTTTGGCAGTATTTTAGTGGAGGATTATTTATTATGAATAAAGAAAAAATAGAGCGAATTAATTTTCTTGCAAGAAAATCAAGAAACGAAGGCTTAACAGATGAGGAAAAGCTTGAGCAGCAGATTTTGAGAGACGAATATCGTGCGTCGTGCATTCTGAACCTTGCATCTCAGCTTGACAATACTTACGTTGTTGAGCCTGACGGAAGAAAGCACAAATTAGGGGAGTAGTAATGGAGTTTATATATTCTGACCTTTTAAACAAAGCAATTGAGGCATCTGAAAATTCTTATTCTCCATATTCGGGATTCAGGGTAGGTGCAGCATTATTGACGGGTGACGGAAGAATTTTTAAGGGCTGTAATATTGAAAATGCATCATATTCCATGACTATATGCGCTGAAAGGACAGCTTTTTTCAAAGCAATATCAGAAGATTGCACCGAATTTCAGGCAATTGCAGTTGCAGGCAGCAGCGATGATAATTTTTCCGAACCATGTATTCCATGCGGTGCATGCTTACAGGTTATGTCGGAATTTTGTTCATCTGACTTTATTATTGTTCTGTCTGACGGAGTTCATAAGCTTTCGGATTTTCTTCCGAATAAATTTCAATCTCTGCATAAATAAAAAGGCAATACCACACAATTTTTTGGCGGTATTGCCTTATTTTTATTTGCTCAGCAGTTTTTTCATAAATTCATCAGTAGAATAAAGTCCGCTTCTGTTATATCTGTTTATTCCGTAAAGACAATTTATATCTCTGATTATATAATTTGGTTTTTCATAGCAGTTCAATGTTATCATGAAGCCATTTTCCTTTAAGACAGGTATCATTTCTTTACAGCATGCTCCATATGGATATGCAAATACTATAGGACAAGTATTGGCATGTTCTGAAATTAACTGCTGCAATAATGATATATCCTGATTAACTATCTTTATATAATTTTCTGGATCTTCTCCGTTCATTATTTTACAGCCTTTTCTTGCTGTTGAAGAATGCATATTGTATGTATGATTTCCGATTTCAAATCGTCCTGTTTTAAGCATATCATTTATATCGTCCCATGTCAGATACGAATATTTAGGAATGTGAGGATCAGCAGATGCTTTATTTTCTATATATGTTCCTACAACTGAAACTATTGCAGTCATGTCATATTTTTCCAGCAGAGGAGCAAGATAATACAGATTATTATAAAATCCGTCATCTAAGGTAATAAGTACGGACTTTTCAGGCAGTTCTCCCTGATTACATGTATAGTCAACAAGCTGTTGAGCTGTAACAGATGAGTAACCGTTTTCTTTAAGATATTTTAAGTCGTTTTCAATTTGCGAGGGTGTTACAGAATATGCAGACGGACTTTCTTCTGTAATGCTGTGATACATAATTACAGGCAGAAATATTTTATCCTCATTGTATTCTGCCGATGTAAAGAAAAGAAATTTTCCTATTCCCAAAAATATATAAATCATTCCGAAAATAATTGCGTCAAGCAGCAAAAGACTGAAAAAATGTTTAAGACTATAGCATTTATACATAGTAATCAGCTCCATAAAAAATACTTGTATATCAATATTATGTTGTCGAATTATATAAAATGCTTGACTTTTCTGAAAATCGTCATTAAATTTATGTATCTGCGAATATAATTAATAAGTATGTAAATATTAATGAGGTGAGGAAATGTCCAGACGAAGAAGAAAACGTGTTAAAAGTATAGTTAAGTTTACTGTTTTGCTTTTTACACCTATTATTTCTGTTTCGGTTTTTAAATCAATTCCTAAATTTCTGAATATCTTAAATAAGGCTGATTCAATTATGCTGAAAAATGAAAATGCAGGTAATTTAAAACAGAGAAAATCTGAGGAGCTTTCATATAATCTTCATTATAATGAGGACTATGAAGATGTTTTCAATGAGGACTTTGACTTATCTGTCGGATTTGGATTTGAAGAAGAAACAGCAGATGAAAAAACAAATAAATCACCATATGAAACCGTATCAGAAAATCCGGGAGAAAAGCCGTATCCTACAGAATGGAGCGAGGGCGGCAGTATAGTCAGAAATACTTACGGAGAATTTACCGGAAACAACTATTTTAATCTTGAAAAAGCAGGTCAGGTTAATAATAAAACGTCTGTGAGCATATCTGAGCTTCAGAATGAAAGCAAGCTGCTTCCTGAATTTAAAATATCATTGAATTTGTCTGAACCGCAGGTTCTGATATATCACACACATACCACAGAAAGTTTTGAACCTTTTGTGCGTGACTTTTATGATGCATCATTTAATTACAGAACAACTGATGAAACTAAAAACATGGTAATGGTAGGCAATGAAATTCAAAAACAGCTTGAAGATGCAGGAATAGGAGTAATACATGATACAACCATACATGATTACCCGTCATATAATGGAGCATATGACAGAAGTGCTGTTACTATTCAGAATGCTCTTGATAAATATCCGTCAATAAAAGTAATTCTTGACATTCATCGTGATGCTATTTGTTCAGAAAGCATTGCATATCAGCCATTTGTTGAAATAGACGGAAAGGAAGCGGCACAGATAATGATTATTTCAGGCTGTGATGATGGTACGCTTAATATGCCGAATTATATGCAGAATTTCAGATTAGCGTCATTATTTCAGCAGCAGATAGAAACAGATTATCCGGGACTTACAAGACCAATTCTTTTTGACTATAGAAAATATAATCAGAATATGTCGACAGGAGCATTATTATTTGAAATGGGCTCTCATGGCAATACATTGGAACAGGTTCAATATTCAGGAGAACTTGTTGGAAAATCCATTGCCAGAGCATTAATTTCTATCAAGGAGCAGCTATGAAAAGTAAAAAAACTGCCTTCATGGCAGTCTTTATGTATTGTTTAATAACTTCAGGCATATGGGGTATGCTTATTGCATATACAAAATCTTACAATAAGCTGTCTGCTGAAAAAATCGAGCCTGTAAGTCTTACTGTTAAATCGGATAACGCTTATATAAAAATACTTGAAAATACTTATTCATTCAATATTAAACCATTTAACAAGGAGAGTAAGCTTTATTATGCCTGTTACCTTACATCACCTGATGAAGTGAGGTGGATTTCAGTTATATTCTCATTAGTGAGCGATTAGATTAGTCGTTTGATTTGCCAACGGACTTATTTCAAAGTACCAGTGATTAAGTTCGCCTTGATAGATAAGCTTGGCATTTGGCAGATACCTGAAATCATCAGGAGTATAAAGACAAGGTGATTTACTAAGCGGTATGCCCAATTTTACAAATGTATGAGCAACAAATTGTGAACAGAGAAAGCGATTTTTTCTGCTCCAGCTTATTTTCATAAATATAGCGATTAATCCTAAAATATTATATGAATATGAGTTTCTGAAAATAGAAAAGTGATGCATAATTTTTTCAAACTCATGTTTTTGTTCTGTAGTTACAGGAACTTCATATATCTCGCATGGAATATTATTGTAGAGTCCGAGAGTTCCCTGACCTATAATTTCCTTATTGAATGTTGCAGGCAACGGCATTCTTGGGTATGTGCGACAAAAACTATACATTTCAGAAAGTCCGATATCTCCCGAAAGCGAAACATGATTATACGGTTTTCTTGTGAAGAATTTAATGGCTCGTGCAACATTTGTACCCGTTTGTGCAACTATTACATATATACTTTCCTGCAAATATTCACACCTCCGATAGCTTTGCATTTATCATAATTTACAGCAAGAAGGGTAAGATTTTTTGCTGCTTTATTAATGAAAATGACGGTTTTGTCCGTATTTTTAATAATATTTATGACATTTAAAATAATTATATCACAATCTCTTGCAAATTTCAAGAGAATTTGTTATAATATTATAAGCATGAATTTGTGCCTGTAGCTCAGAGGATAGAGCAGTGGCCTCCGACGCCATGTGCGATGGTTCGATTCCATTCAGGCATACCATACTTGTGGAACAAAATAGATGTCCACCCCTTAACGCCCGTAGTTACGGGCTTTTTTGGCGTTTTAGGGGCAAAAAATTTCAGGTGAAAACCATAGATGCTTTTTTGAGATTTTCGAGAAAAAAGGATTCGAATCCTCGCAGAGGAATATTTAGGGAAAATTCAAGGCATATTTGAGAAAATAATCTCAAATATGTCTTTTTTGATATAAGGAATAGTGTCCAAACTTTTAAAAGCCGTTTTGTCTGATATCACGAATTAAAGTGATGTTAAACAAAACGGCTTTTTTGTTTTCAGGAGGTGAAATGGCAAAAACAAAAAAGTCGCAAAAATGATAGGAGGAAAATGCTTATGTACAACAGAAGAAAAGTTGAAATAATTAAAGAAAGATCCCCAAAAGACACAAGGCTCTGCCTTGACAGCATGGAAAACGATCCACAGCCGATTCCGTCAGGCACAAAAGGAACGGTAATTGCAGTCGATGACGCCGGTCAATTATTAATGAAATGGGACAACGGACTGAAATTGTCAATAACACTT
>DJPR01000025.1 GCA_002438605.1 Ruminococcus sp. UBA6407 | reverse complement strand
CGCCCTGCGGCTATCTGTGGGACGCTGTCCCACGCCCTGCAAGGGCTTTCAGCCCTTGACCTGACCAAAGGGTTATCAACCCTTTGGAAACCCGATTTTTATTATCCCTTTTAAAATCTCGTTCTATAAATCAGCTTTTCGACACAAAATTTACCGTTCACCGCTTTTTATATACCGTTCGCCGAAAAACTATTGAAAAATATTTACGTATGTGGTATAAATTAGTTAAGGGGTTTTCCTAAGCTAGATACTGGTGAAAGGGAGGCGAAATCAAATGCTTACTAAGTTGAATTGGCTTTGGCGGCTATTTTTTTGAATTGCTTTCCTTCGATCGAGTATTACCAAAAACGTACAGTTACAGGTAAAGTTCACAGCCAAATACAACTAATACATTTGATTAAGCTTCAGCATAATATCAGTACAGTAACTACATCATTACATCAAATTATGTCAAACATATCAACCGCTTTTTTAACACAATTACTCTGATAATTCATGTAATTGTGCGTTGCATCACACCCCAAAGGCAAGCGTCTTATAATTCTTATGTTCAGTTTGCTCCTTCTTCCAATTATTTGCACATTATCCCCCAATTAATATCCTATAATTTTAAGAAACCACTCTTTCCGCAAACTGTCTGTTAAGATTGCCTGATGCCTGCGTGCTTTGGAAAAACTCCTCACCATCATTTATCCATATTATCATTCACCGTAAAACTCCCGAAAAAACTCTGACGCTTTCAAGCCTCAGAGTTTTTTTCATGTCGGCTGAAAACCTGACTATTGCACAACAGATTGGTAATATGCTATAATTATATCCAGCTAAAACTGCTTTAAGGAGTCTATAAATGATAAACATTGCTGTATGCGACGATGAAGAAATTATATGTCAGGAAATATTCAGACTGCTGATTGAATTCAATCCAGAATATACAATTGATATTTACCACAGCGGCGAGGAGCTTTTAAGCTCTGAAAAAATATATGACCTGATTTTTCTCGATATTGAAATGAACGGCATAAGCGGTATGGAAACTGCTGAAATGCTTAGAAAAAGAAATAATCATGAGCTTATCATCTTTCTTACAAGCCATACCGAATTTATGCCCGATGCTTTTAAGGTAAAAGCATTCAGATTTCTATGCAAGTCTGTTGAACAGGATAAGTTCAGCGAGGCTTTGAAGTCTGCGGAAAAGGAAATCCTCAACGAAAAGAAAATTGCCCTCAATATCAAGGGTACTGTAAAGCTCATAAATATAAACGATATTATTTGCTTTGAGGCTTTCGGTGACGGGACGTATATTCACCTGAAAAATGATACCCTTGAAAGTACAAAGTCTTTGAAATACTGGATAAATGAAGTCGGAACAGAGCATTTTTACCAGAGCCATAAGTCCTATCTGGTTGCACTCCGATATGTAAAGAGCATAGGAACGGCGGAGGTCGAAATGCACTACATGAAAGCTCCGATAAGCGTTTCAAGGCGAAAACTTGCCGCTTTTAAGGCTGCTTTTTTTGACTACATAAGAAAAAATTCGGGATATATGTAATGGAGGAGGCTTTTTATGAATAATATGTTCTGCAGCCTTGCTGTATTCCTTTTGGAATATCTTAAACTACTTCTTTCTTCGGTCTTTATACTGAAACTGAAAGTAAATCACAATAAAAAAACTACCGGTATATTTATCGCAACATTGATTGCTGTAGGTCTGGTATCATTTACTATTGACGTATCAAGCTACAGTATTATTTTAAGCGTTATCGGAATACTGCTGATACTTTACGAACTATCCCAAAAGAGAAAAATCGGATTAGTATTTATAATATACTTTTTCATTTCGTTGGTGGATATGGCGTCCGAATCGTGCGTATACTTTTTTCTTGATATAAGCACTGCTGACGCAATTGAAAAGTATTGGATTACTTTTTTTGCCGACTCTCTTTCTCTGATTTTGATTTCAATTTACTCGGTTGTTGTTTCAAGGAATAATCATACTGTTTTCATGCAGAGTCTGCCTGCAAGCTATATTTTTATCTTTATTGTAGGCGGCATTGCTCAGGTTTTTTACATTGCCTGCGTGCAGTTCTTTCAAATCCAAAAGAATAATGAAAACTCATACAAGGGGACTGTTGCACTGATTTTAAGCATAAGCGGAAGTATTGTGTTTATTATATTCTGTCTGCTTCTGCTGAAAAACAAAAATAAAAATGAAATGCTTATAAGAAATTCGGAAATAAATGCAAAGCTGCTCAAAACTCAGGAGGAATATTACAAAATGCTCCTGAAAAAAGAGGACGAAACAAAAAAGTTTCGCCATGATATAAAAAATCATATTTTCTGTATGTACACCCTGTTTAAAAATAAGAAATATGACGAGCTGGAAAGGTACTTTCTTGATATGCAGAATACTCTTGAGGTTCTCAGGTCGGGAGTTAATACGGGGAATGTTCTCATTGACGCAATAATTAATGACATAAGCTCCTGCCATAAGGACGTTTCTTTGGTTTGGAAAGGCTGTATGCCGAACAGTATGAAAATATCGTCAATGAACCTATGCACCGTTTTTTCAAATCTCATCAGCAACGCTTATGAGGCGGCTGAAAAGGCTGATGACAAACGGGTTTTTGTTTCAGTCAAGGTTCTGGAGGCAAATCTCTTTGTTTCGGTAAAAAATCATGCCGCCGAGCCTGTTACTGCTGACGGCAGTATTATATCAAGCAAAACCGAAAGCGGTCACGGCTACGGAATAAGCAACGTCCGTCAATGTGTTGAGGAGATTAAGGGTTCTTTCAATATCAGTTTTGAAAACGGGGTTTTTACCGCAGAGGTCATTTTTCCTAATGTTATATGACGAAAGACTGATTTTGTACTGTTTCGGCGGTAAGCTGTCATGACTTCATTGACTTCCGCTGTCGTTTCGGGTATAATGAATGTGGTAACAAACAAAAATTAAGGGAACATTCTTTTTTGGAATGTTCCCTCTTTGTTTTTATACCGGAAGAGCTGTTATAATTTTAATAACATACTTCTGAATTGTAACAGCGTCCTGAGCATTTACACCGTTGCCATTGCCCTGAACGTCTGCATTTATAAGTCCCTGAGCTGATATGCCATATGTCTTATTGTTAATAAGGTAGCACTTTACCATTACTGCATCTGAAATATCAACCTTGCCGTCACAGTTTGCGTCACCGTAAACCGTTTTTGATGAAGCTGTAGGCTTTGTAGTCGGATTTGTTGAAGGCTGACCTGATGAAAGTTTGCCGTAAATTATGCCGCAGCCTACTGTTGACATATAAACAGTACCAAATTCATTCATATCGCCGACAAGGAAATTTCCGTTGCCTGTACCGCCGTAAAGCTTGTCTGTATTTATGCAAACCCATGAGTCGCCGCCGTCAGTTGAACGATAAAGTCCCTCCGGGTCAGAAGCCTGCGGCTTGCCGTACATATAAAGTGTATAGAGTCCGCCTGACTTTTCAGCTGCACCGTATCCGATTGATTTGCAGTAGGAAACGCTGTCAAGCTTTTCAACAGTCTTGCCGTAATCAGTTATGCGGTAAGCACCGTTCCAGCCTGCACCGACAACCATTTTGCCCTCGCCGAGATAGCCTATTCTGTTTGCAACGTCACACATATCATAAGCACAGATTGTTTTTGAAGTAAATGTTGCACCGTAGTCATCACTTACCATAAATGAATAGTGAGCGTCCTCAAGGCTTGGCTCTTTATTGTTCGGATTGCTTGCCCAGTATTCATTATACTTGGCAGTGTATGCATATACATACTTTGGATTTTCAATATCTACAAAGGCAATTACAGGCTTGCTTGCATCAAGTCCCGTACTCTTTGTCCATGAACCGCCGAAGTCATCACTGTATGAAACGCTGCCGTCACCTGTTACAAATATACGGATAGTTCCGTCTGCAAGCTTTGTAAGAGCAGCCTTTCCTCCTGAATTAGGGCAGGTTGCCATTTCAGTCCATGTCTTGCCTGAGTCCTTGGAGTAATATCCTTTTGCATTATTCTGTGAAAGACGAACCATATATTCTGATGCCGCAGGACAATATGCTATTGCACTTGTTGAACCGATGTTAGGCTGATACTGTTCACCGGGGACTGAAACATCTGTATGGATAAATCCGTCATAGTCACCGATAGCCGAATATTCATCTCCGCCCGGAACACTTACCATATCAAGAGCAACTACTTCTTCAATGCCTGTCGGGTCAAAGTAAAACTGCGGAGTTTCGTCCCATGTATTATCGCAGGCAAATACGCCGTTTCCTGATGTAACAAGGACTTTATTGCTGTCTCTTGGGTCGATAACCATTGCACCGCACCAGTGAATAGCCTTTTCCTGAATCCAGCTGTAGCCGCCGTCCTTCAGATACTCGGCTTCAAGAGGGCCGCCCCAGCCTGTTTTGTTGCCGGGAGTCATGCTGATCCATGTTTCGCCGCCGTCCTCGGATTTAAAGAAACGGTCACCCCAGACTGCACCATGCTCATCAGTCCATTCTGCCCACATCTGTGAGTACCACACGCCGCAGGTCGTTGCAACAAGACGTTCAGGCTTTTCAGGGTCACTGAAAACGCTGCCGAAGCCTGCCTCAACAGGAGATATATTCTTTACGGTGTCTGTTTTCGGGTCATATTTGTAAACTCCGCCTGCTGAACCGTCAAAAGCAAGTCCTGCAACATAGGTAATGAAGATATTGCCGTTTGAATCCTTGCTTATTCTTGACGGAAAATACTTTGTCGGCAGGTCTGCACTAAGGGGCTTCCAGTTATCCTTGCCGACATCTGCAACGTAAACATTTGCACCTATTGTATTATCTGAAACACCAACATATACCTTACCGTTGTCAATTGCAATCGTACCTATGCCGTTGCATGATGTATAGTCACTTCCGACTGTTGTTTTTACCTTAATATCCTTCCAGAGAGGCCACTTGATTTCATTTGTGAAAAGTCCGAGGTCGTTAAAGCTGTCAACATAAGCCCATGTTTCGCCGCCGTCCTTACTCATTATAAGTCCCTCTGTATCACCGCCGCAATAGATTACATCAGGGTTATCGGGGTCTACGGCAATAGCCTCGCCGCACTGTCTGCCGTATCCGTTTCCATGAACCTTGATAAGATTTGTAACATCATGCTCTGTGAAGGTTCTGCCGCCGTCTGTGGACTTGAAAATAACTGTTCTTTCGTCACTGAAATAAGCACATCCGCAGAGGAGGTAAAGTGTATCATCATCAGTCGGGTCAACGCAGAAAGCGTCAACGCTGAGAAATCCTCTGTCCGTTTCATTTACAAAGTCCAGAAGCTGAACCCACTCTGACTTATCATAGTCATAGCGGTAAGCTCCGCCTACGTCTGTACGGGCATACATAGAATTTTTGCCTGTAATGATGCCTGAAACGAAACCGCCGCCGCCTATTTTTACAGCATCCCAGTCCATAGAAACCGTACTTGACTCAGCCAATGCGGTATTATAAGCTGAGGGCATGACCGCTGTGCCTGCAAATGTCATGCAAAGTGCTGTTATCGCCGAAACAGCTCTTTTTTTAAATCCCATAATAAACAACTCCTTTTAATTCGGGTTTTATTGTGAAATATTTCTTAACGGAAGCAGTACGATTGATTTAATAAAATCGGGTTTCCAAAGGGTTTACTAACCCTTTGGTCAGGTCAAGGGCTGAAAGCCCTTGCAGGGTGTGGGACAGAGTCCCACATATAGCCGCAGGGCGCTCCGCAAAGGGTGAATTAAAACAGTCCGCAGGACTGGTTTTAAGAGGGAACGCCCTGCAAGAGAGGGCGTTCCCTTATTGCCGTAACTTTTTCAAATATTCTGTATTGCTTCCTTAACAAAATCACACTCTTAAACCCGTTTATTTCGCATATTTATTCTACCATAATCAAACAAAAATTTCAACAGTTTTTTCTTAACAATTATAGTGTTTATTATAAGAGTTAATTAAAAACGGAGTTGATAAAAGAATGATTTAAGTTGACATTATCTATCCTCTAAAGCAATTCTTCCTTGTACCGGATATTTACAAAAAATTTACTTGAAAAATTTTTAAAATAACAGTATAATATATGATAAACCATATGAAAGGATTGTTTAGCTGTAAAATGGAACGAAAAGAACTTAAAAAATATCTCATTATAGCAGTTATAATTATCGGTATATGTGCCGTTGTAAAGAATTTCAGTCTGCTCGGCATTATTATCGGTCTGATTTTCACCGCACTTTATCCGCTGATTTTAGGTGCTGCAATTGCATTTGTTTTCAATATTTTTCTCTCATTCTGCGAACGTCACTACTTTCCCAAAAAAACAGACGGATTTATTGCATATTCACGCAGAGCGGTCTGCCTTACATTCTCGATAACCCTTACCCTCGGCACTATTGCACTGCTGCTCAATGTTGTTATCCCCGAATTTTTCAAGAGCGTCAAGCTGATATGGAATGAAGTCCCGATACTTGCCGAAAATCTGAAAGACTGGGCGATAAAAAATTCAGAAAATATCCCTGATATTCAGAAGAAAATTATGGATATGGACATAGACTGGTCTGCATTTGCTCAAAATGCGTTCAGCTTCCTGACAGTTGGGGCAGGCGGACTTATCAGTTCCGTTGCTGATATTATCGGAGCTTTTACCTTGAGCGTTACCCGTATCGTTATTGCTGTTATCTTTGCTGTTTATCTCCTCGTGTGCAAGGACGGCATTAAAACAGGACTCCGCAGAGCTGAAAATGTTTACCTGAAGCCTGCCGTAAGCGAGAAAATCAATCATTATCTGGATACTGCGAACAAAACTTTTAAGTCATTTTTCGTTGGACAGTTTACGGAGGCTATAATTCTCGGCTCGCTTTGTACTATCGGAATGCTGATACTAAAGCTCCCTTATGCTGCAATGACCGGAACTGTTGTCGGAGTAACGGCACTTATCCCGATTGTCGGAGCTTATATCGGTGCGGCTCTTGGTGCATTCATGATTCTTACACAAAGTCCCATGCAGGTTCTTGTATTTATAATTTTCCTCGTTATTTTACAGCAGGTAGAGGGCAATCTTATTTATCCGAAGGTTGTCGGTTCTTCAATCGGACTTCCCGGAATATGGGTGCTTGCGGCAGTTACGGTTGGCGGCAGTCTTTTCGGGATTACAGGAATGCTGCTTGGAGTTCCGACCATTGCAACGGTTTATAAACTTGTCTATGAGGATATTGCCAATCGTGAGGAGAGAATGAGACCTCCGTCACCGCCTGCTGACGATGAGAATGTGAATGAGCAGAACGGCAGTCCACAGGAACAGTCGGTGCAAAGCAGGAGCTAGGGCATATTCGGATTTGAGTTTTAATAGGACAGAGAACGCAAATTTGGAAATCGGGTTTTCAAAGGGTTGTGGCAAACAAAAATTTGCAGATAAAAACACGTTTATGAGAGAAACGAACTGGGATTCCAAAGGGTTGATAACCCTTTGGAATCCCTTTTTAATTACGCTTCTTTATTTTCTTTTTTATGAAATCGTTTATCTTATTGCTTCTCTGCTGTTCACGCTGGGCAATTAAATACTGCTTCAAATGCTCTGAAATCGAAGTTTCAGTATGAAATGCCAGCATAAAACGATATCTTTCTTTTCTTATTTTCGCTGTCCTCTTTATATGCTTTTTCAGTTCCTCGTATCTGATAATCATTTCATTTTCAGCCGCAAATTTGCGGATTTTCTCAACAGCCTTGAATGAGTAGCAAAGGTCAATAAAGAAAATTCCGTAGAAAAATCCGATAACAAATGAAAACAGCAGATTATGTGAAAACCAGTACAGCATGTCCAAAATATGAGGATGTATCAGGAAATAATAAACTGCCCCTAAAACTGCCCAATAAAAAGAAAATCTAAGGCATATTATTCCCTTGAAATTTAACTTGTTGTCAGTATAGTCCCAGAGCTTGATGTGCATTCTGATTATGAATATTTCTCCTGCTATAAGCTCGGTTAAGGTCATAGCCGCCGCCATTATCAAAAACAAAACCAGCTTTTGAACCATACTGTTGCCGATATGTATATACTTCTCCATGCTTGCCAGAATATACAGCAGAGTCAGTCCAAAGCCGTACAGCGGCAGATAAGGCCCTGTGAGAAATCCCGGGTTTATCCATACCTTTTCCGTATTGCTCTTTTTAAATCGGCGATAAAGAACCTCTATGCCCCAGCCTATTACACAGCCTGCCGCAAAAATAAAAGCAAGTATTATAAGCTTATATGCCATTGTTTCCCTCCCTATACAAGAACGCCCTGCATAATGCAGAGCGTTAATATTTTATTATGCTCGCTCAAGCCATGCTTCTGCAAGGTCAAGAGCCTCGAAAAGACTATCTCTTTCGGCAGTATTTACGAATGCCTTTAATGGATCTGCATTAGGATCTGTTGACATTTTGTATACCTTTACTTTATCTGCAATTTCATTTCCGTTTTCATTCTTTGTGGACATAATCTGCATCATTATAACAAACGGGTCAGACATATATCCATAATAGATCGTATTCTTATTTCTTACCAAAGGATAGCCTTTGTAAGTGTAGAAATTCTGCTCCATCAGTAATCCTCCCTTTACATATTATCTCTTCCATGTTGTAACAAATTCTTCTCCTGTAGCCAGTTTTTTGATGTTGCCGATAAGAGTTTCTATATAAGCATTCGTTCCGATATACCTGCATTCACCGTTTACTGCAATAAGGCTCTTATATGATTCGTCCTCATAATATTCAACCGTCATCGGTTCTGACATATCCTTATCCAGCACTGTAACTGTAACTGCAGGCTCTGCTCCTTCCGGAATTGACTTCCCGATTGCAAGGTCCTCTGCATCAGTTGAAAGCAGGAATTTGTAGAAAAGTCTGAAACGTTCAGTATCCATTGATTTACCGTCCATTGTTACAGTATAATCCTCAGCAGATGTGCCGTCACCCTTAAATTCAACTTTGTCCAGACCTTTTCCGCTTACGGTAAGCTCTCTTATATCCCAGACTGTTGAACCGTAAACAGTTCTTGATGTAATATCAATCGGCATCATTGTTGCCCATACTGCGTCCTCTGCTTTAACGGTATATATCATATTTCCGCCGTCAAACATGAAATAATGACATTTAACGCCGTCATCATCAGTAAACGGCTCACTCATGTAAAATTTGTAGTTATTGCCATCATCACAGCTCATTTCCACTGTACAGAACGGGTTGTTCAGCCCTGCTGACGCAATATCAACATCAGTACAGTTAATACTGTAAATATCGCTTGCAGTAAGTCCGAAAAGACCTGTTATAGCCTTATCGGTCTTTTCATAGCCAAGGTAGCACTTTATCGGTTCAAGCATTATATGGGTTGACGCTGTACCGCCCTTGTAATTTTCGTCTTCTGTTCTCTCATCATATTCAACGTAAATATCGTAATCAAGATCCTCACGCTTAATTCTCAGGCTCTTTACAGTAACTGCATCTTCCTCTGAATGTGATTCCATTATTGTCTTTGATACAAAATCTCCCACTGCCTGACGGTAGTTTGACATCTTGGAGGTTGAAACCGTATAGACAGCATCATCTCCTCCCATCATAAAGTATGTCGAGGAGCTGACAGGTGAAATATCACCTATATAAATTTTAATTGAATCGCCTGAATCAAAATAAAAATCAACAGTACATTCAGGGTCGGCAAGACCGTATTTTTCAAGCTCATCAGAAGTATCTGAAACAATTGAAAGAGAGGTAAGGTCTGAAATATTTGCAGCAAGAGTTGAAAGCATGGTTTCATCAATCGGAACATTCTCATATCCCTTTATGCCGAATTCAGCCGAATTTCCGTCCTTTGCCTCAACTGTTCTCACAACGGTATAGCTGCCTGTTGAGTTTGAAACCTCAATCTGCTTTATTGTATCAGAGTCCTTTTTGATAAGTGAAATGCCTGAACCTGAAGCTTCAGAGGAAGCTTCAACTGAGCTTTCCTCTTTTTCTGGTTCTGTAAGCTTTAAAGCTGCAAGACCTCCGCCAAGTGCGGCAAGAACAATTCCAAGTCCGATAATTCCCTTAACTCGTTTGTTCATCGATTTTTTCTCCTCATATATACTGCGATACCGCAGATTACTACTATAAGCGGAATAATGATAACAACAACATTTCTTATTCCGTTGATTTGTCCCTGGTCAACTGTAATTATCTGCTGTTCAAGGTTCTTCTGCGGAATAACAACGCTGTTTTCCTTGCCTGTCATTGTGTTAAGCAGATTAAGCATAAAGTTTGCATTGTTATATGCACTTGTATTGCCCATTATTGAAGGGTCGGACATAAACACTCCGCCCATTACCATTACACTGCTTGAATAAACGTCAAATTCCTCTGATATTTGTCTGCTTGATACGGCAACGAAATTATTTGTACCCTTTTCAGCCTTTGAAGCATCAAAATCTGATGACGAATTAAGCGGCATAAGGTATGATGTTGAGTTTGACTGCAAAACAGGCTTTGAGATAACATCATTATTCTTTGTAAGAATATTTACAGGTCTTGAATATGGAATTGCAATAGGCAGATTTTCATTTGCAAGTGTTCCTACAGATTCAGTATCTGCAATTGTACCTATCGGAGCCATAGCTGCTGAACTGCTGCCTGTAAGCTTTGCTGCAACACTGTTTGTATCATCAAGAATGAGTGAGTCACCGATTTCAATGTTCCACTTTTCAAGAAATGCCTCGATGTTAGGAAGGTCGGTTGCATAAGGACTTGTGATATAAAGTACATTGCGTCCGTACTTTCCGTCATTATAGAGGAAGTCGTCAAGCTTTTCTATAACGTCCTCTGAGAAGTCATTTTCAGGTGCCGGGATAACCATAAGGTCATAATCATCAGCAGTAAAATCATCTGAAAGAATATTAAGCTCTGTACACTCATAGCCGTTTGAATTCATAAGGCTGTAAAGCTGACTTACCGAATAATACGACATATCGCTGAATACATAGCTCTTTTCACCCATATAAAGCATAAGACCTGCTTTTTTCGGGTTAGCGTCCGTAACAGACATTATTGCAGATGTTATCGTGCTTTCACCAATAAATATATAGTTATTGTTTGAGGACTGCTGATAATAGCTGTTTGATGATGAATCGGTAGTAATATAGCTTGTCACATTTGAAACCTTTACCTTTTCATCACAATATACTACAACAGAACCTTGTGAAATCGTGCCGTTATAATATTTGCTGTACTTTGAAACAACATCAGGGTCTTTTGTTATATCGTAATATTTTACATCAATACTGCCCTTTCCTGCCTTAGCATATACCTCATACTTTTCAAGTATCTTAGGAATCATGTTGTAATAGGTATACTGTGCAAGTGTTTCTTCAGGATACATTACAGCAATTTCTACATCCTTATCCATATTTTTAAGGAAATCAACAGTTTCATCGCAAAGCTCATAACGCTTATCTGTTGTAAGGTCAAGCTTTACAGGGTATCTCTTCATAAGAACACCCATGATAATATTTATGATAATAACTATTGCTATTACTATAGCTGTTATTACAGTCGCCATTGTACCATATTTGAGCTTTCTGGTATACTTAGCGTCTTTTTTCTCTTTAGTACTCATTTTAATTATTACCTCCCTTTACAAAGCAGCTGCTTAGCTCCAGCGTCTTTTCTCTAAAACTCTTACAGTGAAGAAGTTAAAGAGGAATCCGATGCTCAGATAGAAAATTACGCTTGAAAGGTTGAATATTCCCATTGTGAACTCTAAATAGCGAGTGTAGAATGAGAGTGAGGTCAGAGCATCCTTTATAAATTCATTGTCAAAAAGTGTTGCAATTGAATCAATCATATAAAGGAGCATTAATACTAAAAAGCTTGCTGCGGCTGATGACATCTGATTTTCTGTCATTGACGATACAAATGTACCTACAGATATAAATGCCGAGCCTAAAAGGATAAGTGCAAGGTAATTTGCAACTACCGTTGCCCATACAACTGTTCCGAAATAACTGAGTATGAGTGCATATATAAATACTATGCTTATGCCGATTATATAAAGTGTAAGTGCGGCAAAATACTTGCCGAGAACTATTGACCACAAGCTTACAGGAGCAGTTAAAAGTCCCTGATCGGTTTTCTGCTTTTTCTCCTCACTGAGCAGTTTCATGGTAAGTACAGGAATAAGAATCAGAATTACCATAAACAATGCACTGAACATTGAGGACATATCTGTTGTTGCAGATAAAAGTGTTCCTCTGTAAAAGAAATAGCCTGAACAAAGAAAGAATACGGAAAGGAAGATATAGGCTATGCTTGATGTAAAAAACGAATTTATTTCACGTCTGTAAATTGCTCCCATTAGTTTTTGCCCCCGTTCTTCTTATTTTTGCCGCTGTCCTTTGAAGCCTTTTCAGCTTTTTCAGGTTTGTCTGTTTCTTTGTCGGAAACCTCGGCATCTTCTGCATCTTCTGCATTTTCATTGTCATTTTTTATAATAAGACCGTCACCGACAGTAATTTTAAGGAATATATCCTCAAGTGTAAGGTCTGAAAGCTGCATCATAAGCATATTCCAGCCCTTTTCACAGCAGAGCTTATTAAGGTCACGTCTGATATCACAGCCTGTTTCAGCCTCGATATCGTAGTCAAATACGCCCTTTTCACGCTCCATATCGGCACGAATGTACTTAACTCCGCTTATTGCCTTGACTGCACTTACGATTTCGTCCTTATCTGCGGCAGTTTTCGTACTGCCCTCAATTCTTACTGTCATCTTATGCTCGTTTGTGATATTCTTGGCAATTTCATCAGCAGTACCGTCAGCAGCAATCACACCCTTGTTAATAATAATGATTCTGTCACAGACTGCCTGAATTTCAGGAAGAATATGTGATGAAAGTATTACAGTATGACTCTTTCCGAGCTTTTTGATAAGGGTTCGTATCTCAATTATCTGCTTTGGGTCAAGTCCGACGGTAGGCTCATCAAGAATAAGTACAGGCGGATTTCCGATAAGTGCCTGAGCCAAGCCGACACGCTGTCTGTAGCCCTTTGAAAGATTCTTGATGATACGTCCTGAAACGTCCGTAATTTTGCAGAGTGAACATATATCCTTTAAATGCGACTTTCTTGAAAGCTTGCATTTTTTCAGGTCATACATAAAGTTCAGATACTCCATAACGGTCATATCAACGTAAAGAGGCGGTATTTCAGGAAGATATCCGATATTTGACTTTGCTTTTATCGGATCTTCAAGAATATCATAGCCATTGATGAGAATTTGTCCCGAAGTTGACGAAATATAGCCTGTAAGCATATTCATCGTTGTAGACTTTCCTGCACCGTTCGGCCCGAGAAAGCCTAAAATCTGACCCTTTTCAATTTTAAAACTGATATTGTTTACTGCTTTTTTATCGCCGTAATATTTGGTAAGGTTCTTGACCTCTATCATTTATGTTTACCTCCCTTTTTTCCACACTGAAACCTGTGAAAAAAGATTCTCGTTACGCTCAATAACAAATTAATTTTATTCTTATTTTGTGATAACATAGTGAAAATACAGCGAAATATTAAGACAGCTTTTCAATGCCCTTCTTAATTCTTGCAATTGAGTCCTCTTTGCCTAAAATAGCACAAAGCTCAACTCCGCCTCCCGGAGTAAACTGCTTTCCCGATACTGCTGTTCTCAGCGGCCATAAAAGCCAGCCGTTCTTTACACCAAGCTTTGCAATAAGGTCAAAAAGTGCTGTATGGATATTTTCAACAGTCCAGTCATCAACGCCCTCAAGTACAGGAAGTATTGCCTTTAATGCTTCAAGCGAGGTTTCCTCGTTTGTTTTCATTTTCTTGTGGCAGTACATTGATGTATCATAATCAGGAAGCTCGTCAATGAAGTCAACCTGTTCAGGAATGTCTGTAAACAGCTCTGTTCTTGGCTGAAGAACAGACGCAAGAAGCGGCAGGTCAATATCCTCACGCTTTACTGTCTGTCTGATATATGGTGTTATATACTCCAGAAATTCTTCAGGAGTCATTTTTCTGATATAGGCTGCATTTATCGCTTTAAGCTTTATCGGGTCAAATATAGCAGGGGATTTTGAAATTCCGCTTATGTCAAATTCCTTTACAAGCTCGTCAAGAGAGAAGATCTCCTGCTCACCTTTAGGTGCCCAGCCGAGAAGTGCAATAAAGTTTACAACAGCGTCCTTTAAGTAGCCCTTTGCAAGCAAATCCTCAAATGATGCATCACCATTTCTCTTTGAAAGCTTTGTGGTCTGGTCTTTCATAACAGGTGAACAGTGAATATATGTCGGAACTTCCCAGCCGAATGCCTCATAAAGCAAATTATACTTAGGTGCTGATGAAAGATACTCATTTCCTCTTACAACGTGAGTAATGCCCATTGTATGATCGTCTACAACATTTGCAAAGTTGTATGTCGGCATTCCGTCTGTTTTAATCAAAATCTGGTCGTCAAGAGTTGAATTTTCAACAGTTATATCTCCGTAAACCTCGTCATGGAAGGTTGTTGTACCCTCAAGCGGCATTTTCTGACGGATTACATAAGGAATTCCTGCATCAAGCTTTTCCTGTACTTCCTCTTTTGAAAGATTGCGGCAGTGTCTGTCATACATTGGTGCGATATGTGAAGCCTCCTGAATTTTCTTTACCTCGTCAAGACGTTCCTTATCGCAGAAGCAGTAGTATGCATGTCCGCTTTCAATCAGCTTTAAAGCATAGTCCTTGAACATTCCCATTCTCTGTGACTGAATATACGGGCCGACAGGGCCGCCTATATCAGGGCCTTCGTCCCAGTTAAGACCAGTAAGTCTTAATGTATTGTAAATAACGTCTACAGCACCCTCAACATAGCGTTCCTGGTCTGTATCCTCGATTCTTAAAATAAAGTCACCGCCGTTTTTCTTGGCGATAAGATAAGTATAAAGTGCAGTTCTTAAATTTCCGATATGCATATATCCTGTCGGACTTGGTGCAAATCTTGTTCTGACCCTTTTTGTTTCTGACATTATAATCATTCCTTTGATTTTATATTTTGCAGATACCCCCTGCAATTATCTATATCCGCCTGTATTGCGGATTTAAGCTCCTCAAGAGAAGCGAATTTCATCTCACTCCGTATAAATCGGCAAAATTCAACGTCAATGCACTCTCCATAGAGATTTCCCGAATAATCAAGAATGTGCGTTTCAGCAAGCGGTCTGCTTTCTCCGCCTACCGTCGGCTTTATTCCGACATTTGTTATTGACGGCAGGATACGTCCATCAATCAGCGTGTATGTATGGTAAACACCACGTTTCGGGATTATCTGTTCCTTTGCAAAATGCTGATTTATAGTAGGGAAGTCAAGTGTTCTTCCTATTCTGTTTCCGTCAACGACCTCAGCTGAAAGAATATACCTGTCATTATTTCTGCACAGCTCCTCAACGTTACCCTCACGCAGAAGCTGTCTGTATTTTTCAGAGGAAAAGCCGTCCAGACTTATTATTTTAACGATAAATCCGTATTTTTTCCCAAGCTCTTTTAAGTCTGTAACATCATAAAGTGCCTTTTTACCGAACCTGAAATTTTCTCCGCAGACTACATATTCCGCATTTAAACGTCCTGCAAGGATTTCCTTTGCAAATTCCTCGCCGTCCATATCCTTTACTGCGTCAAAATCAGGGGAGTATATATATTTAACTCCCATTTTCTCCAGAATTTTAAGTTTCTGTTCATTCGTATAAATGTATTCAAGCGGCTTTCCGTGTTTATACTGTATGCTCTCTGTCCTGAACGTAAAAACAGTCGGAGCTGATTTATCAAGTATTTCTGCAATGACCTTTCTGTGCCCATGGTGCAGACCGTCAAAAAGTCCAAGTGCTACGGCAGTTTTCTCAGGTATATATTCATTTCCGATTAACTCAATCATACATCATGCCACCATTATGCAAGATTTTTTCCTATTCGGAGTTCGCCTTTTTCTCTGTCCGCTGACGCAGTACCGATAAATGCACCGTCAAAGCCGTATACGGCATAAACGTCCTCACCGTCTTTGATATTGTACACTCTTGAAAGGTCAAGCTTTACTCCGTTGCGGTACATTGATGTCTGCGGCTTATTCAGCCTGAGTGACGGAAGTTCCCTGAAAACTTCGGAAACAGGTATTATAAGCTCCTCAAGACGTCCCTCGTCACGAGCCTTTTCAACCTCCTCAAAGGTGTGGCACTGTGAAAGTATAAATCCGCTTGACGAAAGTCTTACAAGTTCGGTCATAATTCCGCCGCACCCGAGAACCTCGCCAATATCATTTATAATTGTGCGGATATACGTTCCTTTTGAACAGGCAATGAATAATACTCCCTCCTGCGTTTCCTCGTCAAAGGACTCCAGACGGATATCGTCAATGAAAATTTCTCTCTTTTCACGTTCAACCTCAATACCCTTTCGTGCAAGGTCGTAAAGACGCTTTCCGTCTACCTGAACGGCGGAATACATCGGCGGAAGCTGCATTATGCTCCCTTTAAACTGTGGAATCACATTAATCAGTTCTGCTTCAGACGCTTTTTTCTCAAAACGCTTTAAAACCTCGCCGGTAATATCCTGAGTATCGGTAACAAGTCCAAGTCTGAATGAAGCCCGGTAGCTTTTTTCATTGTTCGGAAGAATATCGCATGCTTTTGTAGCGTTTCCGACAAAAATCGGCAGAACTCCCGTAGCCATAGGGTCGAGAGTTCCTGCATGACCCAATCTTTTTATTTTCAATATCCCTCTCAGCTTGCCGATAACGTCAAAGGAGGTAAACCCCTCAGGCTTGTTCATGCATAAAATACCGTTCATTATTCCTCCATGCCTTTTCTGACTGCCTCAACTACGGCAGCCTTTACTTCTTCAAGAGTTCCCTTTACAAGACAGCCTGCTGCCTTGATATGTCCGCCGCCGCCAAGAGTCTGGCATATTGCAGAAACATTTACATCATTTGCCGAACGCATTGATACCTTATATTCGTTCTCACTCTTTTCCTTTATCGTAACACCTACCTCAACACCCTCAACCTGCAGCGGTATTGACGCACAGCCGTCAAGGTCATTGGCGTCAACATGCTGTTCGTTCAGTATGTCACTTGTAATGCATATCATTGTAAGACGATTGTCAAGGTAGTATTCCATAAGGTCGGTTACTATGCGTTCCATTTTAAGTCTGCCGATTGATTTTACGTCAAACATTTCACGATTTATTTTTGCGTATTTAAGCTTATGCGATTTCATCAGCTCTGCTGCTATTTCATGGCATCTTGCAGTAGTACATTCATACTTAAAGCAGCCTGTATCTGTAGCAATTCCTGTATAAATACAAGCGGCACAATGGTCACTCATCTGAATTTTCATTGCATCTGCAAGCTCATAAATAAGCTCACAGGTTGCGGAAGCACCTGCATTAAGCAGAGTTTTCTCCGCATATCCTACATTAGAAATATGGTGGTCGATACAAAGCTGAACCTTGTTTCCATAGGTTTCCCTGAGATTTCCCATAAGCTGCGAATCAGCTATATCAACGGCAATGACAGTTTTTGGTTCAAATTCCTCACCGCTGCCGACTGATGTCATAAAATCATATCTTTTCGGGAATTCATCACTGCAAAGAACTCTGCTGCGTTTTCCCAGAGCTTCAAGCAAATCCTTTAAAGCAAAGCCTGCACCTATGCAGTCACCGTCGGGACTCTGATGTGTAAGGATAACTGCGTCCTCACACCCCTTTAAAAATTCAACTGCCTCACTTAAATCTATAAGCATAATACGCACCCCATTTTATATTTCCCTTAGCTTTTTATTGATTTCCGCACTGTGTGCTATTGAATCGTCAGCGATAAACTTCAATTCAGGACACTTGCGCATTTTTAATCTGTGGAAAAGTTCACGCTTGATAAAGCCTTCTCCGCTTGAAAGTCCCTTTACAGACTCCTTAGCCTTTTCCAATCCCTCAAAGCAGGACACATATATTTTGCAGTGGGACATATCTCCTGAAAGCTCAACTCTTACAATTGTCAGAAACTCTGCAATTCTGGGGTCTTTAAGCTCTCTTACGATAGCTGTCATTTCACGCTTGATGTCCTCTGCAAGACGACCGTTTTTAAAGCTTGCCATATCTTTTACCTTTCATTTCCATTATACGTTTAGCGTAAAGCTGCCTGATTCGTTATTTTCAGCCTGTTTATTTTCTTCATCGGCATTAAAAAATCCCTCATTGAAAATTTTAGCTTCAAAATTATTTGCCGAAGTCAGCATTTCATCTAAAACCTCAGATTCCTCGCTGCCCTCCTCATAATAATATTCATCCGCATATTTATCGTAATCGGGTGCAAGCTCATCATCAGTAACAGGTCTTTCAATTCCCAGAAGGTCATCAATAATTTCTTCCGGCTCTTCAATTGCACTGCACTGCCCAAGCAGGATCTTTTTTACTGATTCAAAAAAGAAAATATCAACAGGACCAAATTCTTCCCATGCCAATGCTTCATCACAATACTGAAGCATATCCGCTGTGCTCATTCTGCTGTTATCCATAATTTTATCCTCCTTTAGGGTATGATTGTATGAATCTAAAGGCAGCACCGCACAAGCTTTGTGCGGCAGTTCCTTTATAACACTAGTCTTCCCTGTATTCCTCTACAATAAACGCTTCAAAAATATCGCCTTCCTTAACATCGCTGAACTTTTCAAGGCTGATACCGCATTCATATCCCTCTGCAACTTCCTTTACATCGTCCTTAAAGCGCTTCAAGCTGCTGATTTTGTCCTCAGCAATGACGATTCCGTCACGAACAACCCTGATTTCACAAGCTCTTGTTACCTTGCCGTTCAATACATAACAGCCTGCAACCATTCCGACATTTGAAATCTTGTATACCTGTCTTACCTCAATTCTTGCCATTTCAACATCTCTGAATTTAGGTGCAAGCATACCCTTCATAGCAGTTGTGATTTCTTCAATTGCATCATAGATAATTCTGTAAAGACGAATATCAACACCGTCACGAGCTGCACTTTCTGCTGCAACAGGGTCAGGTCTTACGTTAAAGCCTACAATAATTGCATTTGACGCATTTGCAAGCATAACGTCACTTTCCTTAACTGCACCAACACCGCCGTGAATTACCTTTACTCTTACCTCGTCATTTGAAAGCTTTTCGAGTGACTGCTTTACAGCTTCAACAGAACCCTGAACGTCAGCCTTTACAATGATAGGAAGTTCCTTTATTTCGCCCTCTGCAATCTGGTTGAACAGATTATCAAGAGTAACCTTTTTATAAGCATTGAACTGTTCCTGTTTAGCTTCATGCTTTCTCTGGTCAACAAGCTCTCTTGCAAGACGTTCATCCTCAACAGCATTGAATGTGTCACCTGCACTTGGAACTTCTGCCAAGCCTGTTATCTCAACAGGAACTGACGACCCTGCTGACTTGACTGCCTTGCCCTTATCGTTTGTCATTACACGAACTCTGCCGACAGCAGTACCTGCAATAATTACATCTCCTGTATGGAGTGTACCGTTCTGAACAAGAAGTGTAGCGATCGGGCCTCTGCCCTTATCAAGTCTTGCTTCAACCACAGTACCCTTTGCAAGGCGGTCAGGATTAGCTTTCAGCTCCTTGACCTCAGCAACGAGAAGTACATTTTCAAGAAGTTCATCAATACCTTCCTTTGTCTTTGCCGAAACAGGAACGCAGATAACGTCACCGCCCCAATCCTCGCAAACAAGGTCATACTTTGTAAGCTCTTCCTTGATTCTGTCAGGATTTGCGCCTTCCTTATCCATTTTATTTATAGCCACGATAATTGAAACTCCGGCAGCCTTGGCATGATTGATAGACTCAACAGTCTGCGGCATAATACCGTCATCTGCCGCAACAACGAGGATTGCAATATCTGTAATGTTTGCACCTCTTGCTCTCATTGACGTGAAAGCCTCATGTCCCGGAGTATCAAGGAAAGTAATGTCCCTGCCGTTATAATTCACCTGATATGCACCGATATGCTGAGTAATTCCGCCTGCCTCGGAAGCGGTAACATTTGCGTGTCTGATGCAGTCGAGAATTGAAGTTTTACCATGGTCAACGTGTCCCATTACAACAACTACAGGGCATCTTTCCTCAAGGTTTGTATCATCATCACTGCTGTCGTCAATAAGACGCTCCTCAATAGTAACGATTACTTCCTTTTCTACCTTTGCATTGAATTCCTCTGCAATAAGTGACGCTGTATCAAAGTCGATTTCCTGATTTATTGTAGCCATAACGCCGAGCCCCATAAGCTTTTTGATAACGTCTGTTGCAGTTACTTTAAGTCTTGAAGCAAGCTCGCCTACGAGTATGTTATCAGGGATAAGTACTTTAAGCTGCTGCTTTCTTGCACGTTCAAGCTCAAGTCTGCGGAGCTTTTCAGCCTCGGTTTCCTTGCGGGAATACTGCTGGCGGTTTCTCTGTGCGGACTTCTGATTGATTTTCTGCTTCTTTGAGGAATAATTATCCTTATGCTTGTTTGCAGGGGCAATCTGTTCATAACGCTCATTATACTTATCAAGGTCAACGTAAGTACCTCTTGTATCAACAGTACGTCTTTTTGTTGCTGTTGACGCTGTTTCAGAACTGAATGAAACATTCAGCTTGGTTCTCTCACCATGATTTTGTGCCTTTGGCTGTTTTTTGTTATTTTTCTTGTTATTGTCCGGCTTTTGCACCGCATTTTCCTCCTTAACAGGTTCTTTTTTAACCTGCTCTGCCTTTTCCTGCTTTTCAGTATTTTCAGCTTTCTCCGCCTTTTCGGTTTTCTCAATCTTTTCGGCTTTTTCTGATTTTACAGGCGGCACTGTCTTTTCAGCAGCTTTTTCTTTTTTAGGAGATTCAGCTTTTTTCACGCTTTCAGTCTTTTCTCCCTTATCTGCTTTTGCAGCCGCAGCTTCATTTTTCTGTTGCTTTGCCATATTTTCCTCTTTTTTCTCTGGCTGCGGCTTTTCCTTTTTAACCGTCTTTTTGGCAGTTTTTTTCTCAGGCTC
Source organism: Ruminococcus sp. UBA6407 (assembly GCA_002438605.1). Classification (GTDB taxonomy): domain Bacteria; phylum Bacillota; class Clostridia; order Oscillospirales; family Ruminococcaceae; genus Ruminococcus; species Ruminococcus primiciens. The sequence goes on along the minus strand of DJPR01000025.1, from coordinate 2,954 downwards.
TGCTTTTTCAGTTATAACAGGCTTAGGCTGATTTCTTGATGCAAAATAATCGTCAAGGCTTTCAACCTCATGCATTTTTGAATAATGCTCCAAAAGCAGATTCATTTCACTTTCTGTTATGCTTGAACCTGATTTCTTTTTTGTATCACCTTGCTGTGCAAAGTAGTCGATAAGCTCCTGTGATGATACGTTTAAATTTTTTGCTGCTTCACTAAGCTTGATTTTTTTAGTCATAGGCTAATTTTCCTCCTATATACGTTAATCGTCTGCACTTCAGCAGGCAATATATTTGATTTGCTGATATATTATTTTTCTTCATTTATAATGGATATGAACTTATCTGCAAAGCCCTTGTCGCAGATTGCTGTTACTGCTGTCTGCTTTCCCAGATATAATCCGTAAGCTTCTTTTGAAATCGGAGTTTCTGCAATCGGAACTGCAGACTTTCCGCAGTAAAACTCAACTTCCTTTTTGGTTTTTGCAGAAATATCCGATGCTGTAAGTACACAGAATACATTTCCGTTTTTGATTTCACCGCAAACTGCGTCAAATCCGATTACAGTTTTTCCTGCTCTGCGGCAGATTGTCAGCAGATTAATTATCTTCTGCTGCAAGCTCATTCTCCATCACCTCGTAAACGCTGTCCTCAATCTTGCATGACAGCGACCTCTCAAATCGTCTGTTTTTTCTTGCAGATGCAAAGCATTCGCTGTTCCTGCATATATATGCACCCCTGCCGTTTTTCTTGCCTTTAAGGTCAAGACTGATTTCACCCTCAGGAGATTTAACTACTCTTATAAGCTCCTTTTTCGGCTTCATTTCGTTGCATCCCAGACACATTCTCATTGGTATTTTTTTAGGTTTCATCATAATGATTACTCCTCAGTCTTTTCTTCCTCAGCTTTTTCTTCTGTGTTTTCTTCAACAGGTTCAGATGTTTCAGCAGAATCGTCAAGGTCGATTGTTTCCTCAGCAGGAGTCTGTTCATCTGCTATAATAATATCCTCGTCAGAATTTTCATCTGTCATACCGCTTTCCGCAAAATTCTTTTTCATTTCAGGAGCTTCTTCACCTGTTACGGTATCGAACTGCGGCTTGATATCAATTTTATATCCTGTAAGCTTTGCTGCAAGCTTTGCATTCTGACCTCTGTTGCCTATTGCAAGTGAAAGCTGATTATTAGGAACGATTACTGTACATGTTTTTTCATCAGCATTTGTGATAACTGTTTTAAGTACTTCCGACGGTGCAAGAGAACGTGCAATAAATTCCTCCGGCTTTTCGCTGTAAGGGATAATGTCGATTTTCTCACCGTTAAGCTCATTTACGATTGCAGAAATTCTTGCTCTTTTCGGGCCTATGCAGGCACCGATTGCGTCAACATTCGGATCTTTTGACCATACCGCAATTTTTGTTCTTGAACCTGCTTCTCTTGAAATTGACTTTACCTCAACCGTACCGTCATATATTTCAGGAACTTCAAGCTCAAAAAGACGCTTGACAAGGTCCTTATGTGAACGTGAAATCTTGATAATAGGTTTCTTCGTCTTATTAACAATGCCTGTAATGTAAACCTTGACAGGCTTGCCCTCTTCAAGAACCTCTCCGGGAATCTGCTCATTTCTGAAAAGATAAAGCTCTGTACCCTCATAAACAACGGTAACAGTACCTCTGCCGGGCTCAATCTGTGATACAACAGCAGTTATACACTCATGCTCCTTATCTGAAAACTTGTTCAGAACCTGCTCCCTGTTGATTTCTCTGAGGTCACCCTTAATTGACTGCTTTGCTGAAAGAGCTGCTGCTCTGCCGAACTTTGAAATATCAACCTTGTGGAGAATTGTTCCGCCGACATAGGCATTAGGGTCTTTTGCTCTTGCTTCATCAATATTTATTTCGTTGATGTCGATAGGCTCATCATCAATGACCTGCTGGATAATATACATATCAAACTTCTTTTTTGCAGGGTCGATGTCAATTTTGAAATTCTCCTCGCTGTGCGGATAAGCCTTTCTTGCTGCCTTTAACATTGCAGACTTTACCTTTTCCACAAGCACTTCCGTATCAACGCTGTTTTCATCGCCGAGAAGTGCAAGTGCGTCAAAAAAACTCTTGTTCATTTTCTTTTATTCCTCCATAAAGTTCTTATTCAAAGTCCAGATACAGCTTAACATACGCTATATCCGAAAATAAAAATTCTTTTTCATTGCCGTTTTCATCTGTAACGGTAATACCGTCCTTATTATATGCGGTAAGAATTCCGACAATTTCTTTTTCTCCGTCTATATTTCTGATAAAATGTACTCTTACCTCGTCACCTGTACACACCTCAAAGTGAGCTACCTTTAAAAGCTCTCTTTCAAGTCCTGCTGAACCGACTTCAAGAATATAGCTTTGGGAAATGGGGTCTTCCTTATCAAGCATATCGCTTACAGGACGTGTTACGATTTCACAATCGTTAATGGTGATACCTTCATCTCTGTCAATAAAAATTCTCAGATACCACAATGCACCCTCCTTGACAAAGCTCACATCCCAGATAAAGTATCCAAGCTCATCTGTAATCGGCTTAACAAGGTCATAGACCTTTTGCTCGGTATTTCCGTATTTTTTCAGCTTCATAACGTTACATTACAAATACTAATCCATAACTGCCGTACTGTTGAGGGTTAGTATATATTCTCCTTTCATAGTCAGCCAAAGGGAATTGGCTGATGTTTCCATTATACAAACTGAAAGACCGGATTGCTCCGGTCTTTGGTTTTTGCTATGCTACTTTAATATTATATCACCAATTTTACAGAAAATCAAGGCTTTTTAAAAATTTTTAAAGATAAGTTTGAATAAAATTTTATTTTAAGCCGGGTTTCCAAAGGGGTGATAACCCTTTAGTCAGGTCAAGGGCGAAAGCCTTGCAGGACGTGGGACAGTATCTTAGAACTTGTCTTCACAAG